>JAFSYY010000056.1 GCA_017455845.1 Prevotella sp.
ACTTCGGCTCCACGGCGATAGAGATCACGGTGTCGGGGAAGGTCATGGACTCCAGCACGATGGGCTTCTCCTCGTCGCAGAGGGTGTCGCCGGTGCGGATGTCCTTGAAGCCTACGCCAGCGCCGATGTCACCAGCGTCGATAGAGTCCATGGGAATCTCCTTGTTAGAGTTCATCTGGAACAGACGGCTGATGCGCTCCTTCTTGCCCGAGCGGGGGTTATAGACGTAGGAGCCGGCCTTCACGCTGCCCGAGTAGACGCGGAAGAACACCAGACGGCCCATGTAGGGGTCGGTGGCAATCTTAAAGGCGAGGGCTGCGGTGGCCTCGTCCTCGCTGGGCTTGCGGCCTTCCTCTTCCTCGGTGGTGGGGTTAGTACCGATCACAGCCTCTGTATCCAGAGGTGAGGGCAGGAACGAGCAGACTGCGTCGAGCAGAGGCTGCACGCCCTTGTTCTTATACGACGAGCCGCAGAGCATCGGCGTGCACTCCATGGCACAGGTTCCCTTGCGGATGGCGGCGATGATCTCCTCCTCGGTGATAGAGTCGGGGTCGTCGAAGAACTTCTCCATCAGTGCCTCGTCATACTCGGCAGCGGCCTCGAGCAGTTTCATGCGCCACTCGTCGCACTCGTCTCTCAGGTCGGCGGGAATCTCCTCGATGTCGTACTCAGCACCCATGGTCTCGTCGTGCCAGAGGATAGCCTTCATCTTAATCAGGTCTACCAGACCCTTGAAGTTCTCCTCAGCGCCGATGGGCACCTGGATGACCACGGGGTTGGCACCCAAGATGTCCTTCATCTGCTGCACGGTCTCGAAGAAGTCGGCACCCGAGCGGTCCATCTTGTTCACATAGCCGATACGGGGCACGTTGTATTTGTCAGCCTGGCGCCACACCGTCTCCGACTGTGGCTGCACGCCGTCGGCAGCCGAATAGGTAGCCACGGCACCGTCGAGCACACGCAGTGAGCGCTCCACCTCGGCGGTGAAGTCCACGTGTCCCGGAGTATCGATCAGGTTGATCTTGTAGTTCTGGTTGTTCCACTTCCAGTTACATGTTGTAGCAGCGGAGGTAATGGTGATACCTCGCTCCTGCTCCTGTGCCATCCAGTCCATGGTAGCAGCACCGTCGTGCACCTCACCAATCTTGTGGGTCTTACCCGTATAGAACAGGATGCGCTCTGAAGTGGTTGTATTACCGTCATCGATATGAGCCATGATGCCGATGTTTCGTGTTAAATGCAAATCTTGTTTTGCCATAATCTTTTTACCTTAATTGATTACTGTTGTAGTAAGAAGTAGTAAAAAGTAGTTAGAAGGAGTTAGAGGTCGTTAGTGTTTTCGCTAGAAAGTATCGACTTCTAACTACATCTAACTACATCTAACTACTTCTAACTACTTTGAATTTTTAGAAGCGGAAGTGAGCGAAGGCACGGTTAGCCTCTGCCATGCGGTGCATGTCCTCCTTGCGCTTGAAGGCGCCACCCTGATTGTTGAAGGCATCCATAATCTCTGCAGCCAGTTTGTCGGCCATCGACTTGCCGCTGCGCTTGCGGGCGAAGGAGATCATGTTCTTCATAGAGATACTCTCCTTGCGGTCGGCACGGATTTCTGTAGGCACCTGGAAGGTGGCACCACCGATACGGCGGCTCTTCACCTCCACCAGCGGGGTGATGTTGTCCAGCGCCTGCTTCCAGATTTCCAGGGGCGCCTTCTCGGCGTCCTTCATCTTGTCCTTCACAATCTCGAGAGAGTTGTAGAAAATCTCATACGACTTCGACTTCTTGCCGTCGAACATCAGATGATTCACGAACTTCGACACTTTCTTGTCGTTGAACACGGGATCCGGCAGGATCACACGCTTCTTTGGTTTTGCTTTTCTCATTGTTTTGTTTAAATGATTTTGTCTGCTTGGGCTGTTCTTTGTCTGTTCTTCAACGTCCACTCCCGGACATTTACTCAACCTTTTTCAAGATTCACCAGCAAAACGGTTTGCTTTTCTTTTCTTTTAAGTTTCTGAGTTTTAAAGTTTTTGAGTTTATGAGTTTTCTCTCTTCGAGTTCTTGGTTATGGAGCGACGCTCATCCCCGAGCCAACTCACCAACTCAAAAACTCTCAAACCCATCCACTCAATGTTTACTTCTTCTGCTTGGGACGCTTGGCTCCGTACTTGGAGCGGCGCTGCAGACGGTTTGCCACACCTGCGGTGTCGAGTGTACCGCGCACGATGTGATAACGCACACCGGGAAGGTCCTTCACACGACCGCCGCGCACCAGCACGATGCTGTGCTCCTGCAAGTTGTGTCCTTCTCCGGGAATGTAACTGTTGACTTCCTTCTGGTTAGTCAAACGAACACGGGCTACCTTACGCATAGCCGAATTAGGCTTTTTAGGAGTGGTTGTGTAGACACGTACACAGACGCCTCGACGCTGCGGACAGTTGTCCAGCGCCGGTGACTTCGACTTGTCTACGATCACCTTCCTGCCTTTGCGAACCAATTGTGAAATTGTAGGCATAATTTAATTTTTTTGTTTTTTGTTTATTATATATATATTATTGTATAAATGTCGATACATAGCATGCACTCGCCAATGGCGGGCACATTTCGGGCTGCAAAGGTACATATTTTCTTTCAATCCACCTAATTAGTAGTGAAAGAATGATACCTTTGCAGCCCGAATTTAACAAGAAATAATGTTTTTAACGCTTTTTAAGCGGTTAATTCATCATCATTGCCAGCAGATAGGCCACTATTGTTGACACCGACACGCATATAAGCCCCGGCATCATGAACGAGTGGTTGAGCAGGTATTTACCGATGACGGTGGTGCCGCTGCGGTCGAAGTTCACCGTGGCGATGTCCGACGGATAGTTGGGTATGAAGAAATAGCCATAGACGCTGGGCAGCACACCCAGAAGCACCACGCCGTCGATGCCCAGTTTGTAGGCCAGGGGCAGCATGGCCACCACCACGGCCCCTTGGGAGTTGATGAGCACCGACACGGCGAAGAACACCAGTGCTATAGACCACGGGTAGGCCTCCACGAGGCCGGCCAGCGCTTCCTGCATCTCGGTCATATAGTTAGAGAAATAGGTGTCGGCCAGCCAGGCGATGCCATAGATGGCCACCACGGCCACCATGCCCGACTGCCACACCGGTCCGGCCACGGCCTTCTTGGGCTGCGCCTTGCAGAAGATAATCATCAGTGCGGCGGCACTGATCATCACAATCTGGATGACGATATTCATCTTCAAGTCTACCATGCCTTTCTCTGTGAATCCCTCGGCCACCACGCCGGCTGCTGCCAGTTGCTTGGCAGAAATGGTCACTCCGCTAATAAGGGTCAGGTCGCCGGCATCTTTGACTGCCTTTACCGAACTGTAGGAGGGCAGCAGGTCGGGCATGGCAGCAAACATCACGATAACGGCCAGAGCGCCCAGGAAGATAAAGACAGCATTCTTGGCCGACTGAGGTATCTCCTTGTCCAGTGTCGTGGCACCGCTGCCGTAGATGTATTTGTATTGCTCGGGATCTTTTAGTTTGGCCTGGAAAACGGGGTCTTTGTCAAGGTCGAGGCCGCGGTGATAGGAGGCGGCAGCGGCAGCCATCAGTCCGCACAGGCATGCTGGTATGGAGACCATCAGTACCTTGGGTATCGTGATGTCGAAATGGTTGGCATTAGAGATGGTGACGAAGGCCACTACTGCGGCTGCGATAGGCGAGCAGGTGATACCCACCTGCGAAGCGATGGATGCCACGCCGCAGGGACGCTCGGGGCGTATGCCTTTCTTCAGGGCGATGTCGCAGATGATGGGCATCAGCGTGTAGACCACATGGCCCGTGCCCACGAGCACCGTGAGGAAGAAGGTGCACAGCGGTGCCAGGAAGGTGATGCGGTCGGGATGTTTGCGCAGCAGGCGCTCTGCAATCTGTATGAGCCAGTCCATGCCGCCCGATGCCTGCATGACGCCTGCGCAGGTCACGGCCGCAATGATGATGTAGATAACATCCGTAGGAGGAGTACCGGGTTTCATGCCGAAGCCAAACACCAGGATAGCCAGGCCGATGCCTGAGATGGCCCCCAAGGCCAGGCTGCCATAGCGTGAGCCGACGTAGAGCGCCAGCAGCACCACCAGCAGTTCAATGATCATTAATGCCATAGTCGTATTGTTTAGTAATGTTTAAAAAAACATACCAAGTTATTTTTTAACGGTTGTTTATTTAAGAACCTTTCTCGTCGTGCCGTCGCTCATGCGCACCACGTTCATGCCCTTGGCGGGAGCGGCGAGGCACTTGCCGTCGACGGTGTAATAGGCCTCGGCCGTGGCGGTGACAGTCTTTTCGGCGCGTATGCCGTCAGCATCCGACTGGCCGACCTTCATCTTGGCGGCATTTACAATCTTTTTGTTTTTATCAACCACCAGTGCGACGACATACAGTTGGTCATACTGCAGCGCATTCTTCAGCGTAGCCTTCGTGGGCAGGGTGAGCGTATATTCCGCCGTGGCCGTCTCGCCGGCCGCCAGTGTACCCAGTGCGGGGGCCTTGTTCTTGCCGCTCACGTATGAACTGCACAGTGCCACGTCGTTGAACACCCAGCCCGAGGCCGCCGACTTGCCATACTTGCCGCCCGAGGCGAACAGGCCCAAGTCTTTAGGCACCTGTGACGATGTGTACTGATAGTAATAGTTCGACTGGTTCCATGCCGAGGTGGTGCCGGTCAGTCCGTCGCCTATGACCACAAACTCCAGCGTGAACTCAGAGTCGTTGAGCAGTGCCATGACCTCGGCCCTGGCCTCCACCTTTGTCTTTTCCGCGTCCAGCGTGCCGCTGACGGTGACCTTTGCCAGGGCTGGGATGGCCATCTCGGCGGCAAAGTCGTCGAGTATAGACGAGTTGCTGCCGTAGTAGGGGTCTATCTCTTCGCCGCGGTCCATCCTGCATGAGGGTGCTCCGCTGAAACTCAGTGTGGCGTATGAAGATGTTGCGATATACATCGGATCGCCAGAATTATACTGATGCAGTCCGATGCCCACGAAGCGGTCGCCGTAGGCCTGCCGCAGGTTGTCCATGCCCACCAGTCCTCTGGGGCACCAGCCGCAGCCAGTGCCGGTGAACTCCTCCACGACGACGTTGCGCTGCAGCAGTTCCGGCAGTGTATAGTGCGTGAAACGTGCTGCCGTGGCGGCATTGGCGTTAGCCTGTCCGTTGACCTTGGTGATGTTGAGCGTCTTCTGTACAGTGCCTGCCGTCGCGTCGGAAGCCACGGTGATGGTCACCTGGCCCGTGGTGTTGAAGGCTATCGGCGAGACGATGTCGGCATGCTGCTCTGCCCCTGCGACGCCATCGGCGGTGATGGTGTAGTCGATGCTGTTGACGGGCGCAGTACCGCCATTCAACAGCGTTATCCGGGCCGTTGACGTCTCACCCATTAGGGTGTACACAGGTCCGAAGTCGGCGGCCGTGGCGGCATTGTCGGCAAACTCGCCCTCCAGGAGCACCTGCAGGAAGAGTCCTCCGAAGCCATAGCCATTCATGTCGCTCCAGGAGGTCATGCTGGTGCTGGTCTTCAGCAGCAGGGCGTTAGGGGCATCGCTGCCCGTGGTGAGCACAGGATAGCCGTCGGCCTGGGTGTTTGCACTCTTGATGGTGAACGAATAGCCCACATAGACACCTTCTGCGGGAATGGTATATGGTGTAGGCAGTTCCACCTCAATATTGTCGCTGCCTATCTCTTTGTTAGGCACGCTGACGAGTTGCAGCGTAGACGAGGCGTTGACGGTGCTGGGCAGGCTTGATGCCAGCCACACCCTGACGTTGACAGCGTTGGCAGCGGTGAGCCCGAAGCGCACGCTCTTGATGGTCTTGCCACTGGCAACGGCATGACTGCCCGGGATGAAGATGGCGCAGTCGTAGCCTTCGGCCGCCCTGGTGCCCACCCCCTGCTTCTCTGTGTCGTTGGTCACATAGCCCCACCACTGCTCGGTGGAGGCCATAGCCCCCATCGTCATGGTAAGCAACAATGATAATAGTAAAAACTTTTTCATCATCAATTTCTGTTTTCTGTTATGAGTTATTTTATTCAAGTTTCGCAGGTGCTCAACTTGCAGTAGTTGAGTTATTTTATCAGTTTGCGTACTTTGTCTATCAGTTCCTCCTCGGCGCCGTCGGTATAGCCATTGTGCTTATACACGATGTTGCCCTGTCCGTCGACGATGAGCACGAAGGGAATCATCTGAATGCCTAACGCCCGTTTCATCTCGCCATTCGGGTCGAGGAGCACCTCGTAGGGCCAGCCGTGGTTGCTGACCAGTGGCTTCACCTTATTAATATTCTGTGCCTGGTCTATGCTGATGGCAATCAGTTTGACGCCCGTCTCCTTCTGCCAGTCGTCGTAGACCTCGGCAATGGCATCGAGTTCTCTGTTGCAAGGCTTGCACCAGGTGGCAAAGAAGTCAATGATAAAGGGTTTGCCGTTGTTGTTGAGTGTGTCGGTGCTCACCGTCTGTCCGTCCATGGTCTTCAATGTGACGACAGGCAGTTGTGCCGAGGCAGTGCCTGCGACAAGGCCCATGAGCATTGTCAAGGCCAGATATACAAATACTTTTTTCATACGCTTTACTTTTTTCTAAACCGCAGCAAAGTTATACATTATTTTTTTTATATCCAAGAAAACGAGAAAAAAAATCTCAAAATTGCTATCTCCACTTGACAAACTCCCCAAACGTGGAGGCATGCCGGCTGGATATTGTGTGATTATACACTTATTATCCGAAATTATTCTCCTTTCCCAATTCCCTATTCTCAAATTATTTAGTACCTTTGCGGCGAAATTGGAAAAAACAAATAATAAAATAAGAAAAGATGTTTCATATTTACGAAGGATTCCACCTGGTAGATGCCTACCATCAGATGCGCCACAAGCGTAAGTACCACCCCGACGACAGCACCAAGCGTGCGGTCAAAATCATTATCGTTGTCCTGGCAACGCTGTTGCTCTGGAACATGCCTGCTGAGTGGTACGGCATCCACAACCTCACCGTCATCCAGCAGCGTGTCATCGCCATCTTTGCCTTTGCCACGCTGATGTGGGTGCTCGAGATTGTGTCGTCGTGGGCCACGTCGGTAGCGGTCATTGTGCTGATGCTGCTCTTCTGCACCGACAGCGGCATACTGCCCATGGTCAACGAAGAGGAGGTGGGGCCGCTGCTCCCCTACAAGGGTGTGATGGCCACGTTTGCCGACCCCGTTATCATGCTGTTCATCGGCGGCTTCGTGCTGGCCATCGCTGCCACGAAGACCGGCCTGGATGCCCAACTGGCGAAGGTGCTGCTGAAGCCCTTCGGCTCGAAGAGCGAGATGGTGCTGCTGGGCTTCCTGCTCATCACCGGCCTCTTCTCGATGTTTGTGAGCAACACCGCCACGGCCGCCATGATGCTGACGTTCCTTACGCCCGTGTTCCGCCAGTTGCCCCCCGAGGGCAAGGGCCGCATATCGCTGGCGCTGAGCATTCCCGTGGCGGCCAACCTGGGCGGCATGGGCACGCCCATCGGCACGCCGCCAAACACCATTGCCCTGAAATACCTGAACGACCCCGAGGGCCTGAACCTGGGCCTGGGCTTCGGACAGTGGATGATGTTTATGTTCCCCCTGGTCATCGTCCTGCTGCTCATCAGTTGGTGGCTGCTGCTCAAGATGTTCCCCTTCACGCAGAAGACCATCGAACTGAAGATTGACGGCGGCATGAAGAAAGGCTTCCAGTCTACGGTGGTTATCGTCACCTTCTTCGTCACCGTGGCCCTCTGGCTGCTCGACCGCGTCACGGGCATCAACTCCTATACCGTGGCCATGATACCCTTTATGGTGTTTGCCCTGACGGGCGTCATCAACAAGCGCGACCTGGAGCAGATCAACTGGAGCGTGATATGGATGGTGGCCGGCGGCTTTGCCCTGGGCTATGGACTGAACAAGTCGGGACTGGCCGAGAATGCCGTCGAGAGCATACCCTTTGCCGAGTTCTCGCCCTTGCTCATCCTGATTCTGGGCGGTGCCATCTGCTACCTGCTGAGCAACTTTATCTCGAACTCGGCCACGGCAGCCCTGCTGATGCCTATCCTGGCCATCGTGTGCGGTGCCATGGGCGACAAACTGGACCCCATAGGCGGCACGCCCACCGTGCTCATAGGCGTGGCCATCGCTGCCTCGAGTGCCATGATCCTGCCCATCTCTACGCCGCCCAATGCGCTGGCCTTCTCTACCAACCTGGTGAAGCAGAGCGATATGTCGAAGGTGGGCATCATCGTGGGTATCGTCTCCATGACCTTGGGCTTCGGCCTGGTGTATCTCATGGGTACGCTGCACCTGATCTGAGTCTTCGGGGCTGGAGAGACAACCCAAATACCGCAATAAAAGTTGTCCTTTGTTGTCAATGTTGTTTTAAAAAAACAGGGAAAAACAAGAAAAACAGATAAAAACAAGGAAAACAGGGGAAAAACTTCTCTGCTTACACTGAGTCCAAAAGGTTTTTCTCTGTTTTTCCTGTTTTTATCTGTTTTTCTAAGCCACCGCGTAGCGGTATAGATGATTTACGCCAAGGCGTCACTATGAAAACCCGAAAGATGACGAGTTAACATTTTTTGTGTGTTTCTATATGGTAATATCGCAGTAATTCATTACTTTTGTAACCGAAATAATGCAACCACCTAAATGACGCTACTGCCTAAATTAATCAACAAGACCTTGTCCACAAGGCTCAGCCTGATGGTCGTCTCGGCCATGGCCGTGCTGCTCATGGTCTCTCTGGCAGTCATGCTGCATTATTCCAGGAAAGCCGTCAAGGAGGAAGCCCTGCAGAAAGCATCGCAGGCACTCGACGGCACCGTACAGAGCATCGACAACATCCTTCTGAACATAGAGCAGACGGCCGGCAACTACTACGTCAGCATGCTGCCCTATATCCACGAGCCCGAGAAGATGCACACCTACTGCCGCAAACTGGTGGAGGGCAACCCCCTTGTCAGCGGCTGTGCCATTGCTTTCACACCGGGCTTCTATCATGACGGCCAGCCCTTCATGGCCTATTATCACCGCGTCGCCACCGAAGGGCGGCCCATAAACGAATGGCCCGTCGTGCAGTCAGAGACCTTCGCCGGCACGCCTTACACCGACCAGTTATGGTACACCTATCCGATGAAAACAGCCGTGCCGGGATGGATGAATCCGCTGGGAGACCAACCGCAGGCCGTGACAGCGCACAGAGACAGCGGCCAAGACCCTACCATCACCTTCAGCCTACCCATCATGGGAGCCGACAGGCAGCCCGTCGGCGTGATGGGTGTCGACGTGTCGCTGCATCTGCTCTCAAGCATCATCCTGTCAGTGAAACTCTCTGACGGCTCCTACTGCACCTTGCTCGACAGCCTGGGCTCCTACATCGTGCATCCCAACGGCGACAAACTCATCCAGCAGACCGTCTTCGCCATGGACGGCCACACTGCCGACGCCTCGGTGAAAGAGGCTGCCAAAGCGATGGTCTCGGGGCAGACGGGCTACAAGCCGTTCCGCATGGACGACACAGACTACTACATCTTCTACAAGCCCTTTACACGTGCTGCCATTCCAGGGCGCTCCTTGGAGAAACTGGGCTGGAGTACCGGCATCATCTATCCCAAAGACGACATCTTCGGCGACTATAACAGCCTCTCCCATGATGTCATTGCCATTGCTATCATAGGCCTGCTGCTGCTACTCTTCTTGAGCCGCTTCATTATCCACCGCCATCTGAAACCGCTGGTCTTGCTCACCGAGTTAGCACAGCGCATCGCAAAAGGCGACTACGACGCCACGATACCCGCCAGTTGGAAGGACGACGAGATAGGACGGCTGCAAGACAACTTCAAGAAGATGCAACAGTCGCTGGCCTCGCATATCGGCGAGTTGGAACACCTGACGGCCACCCTTGAGGAGCGCAACAAAGCCCTGCGCAAGGCATACTCCGATGCGCAGATGGCCGACCGCATGAAGACGGCCTTCCTCCATAACATGACCAACCAGATGGTGCACCCCGCAGAGACCATCAGCAACGACGTAGACCTGCTCTGCAACGAGCCTGACACCGTGAGCCGCAGCCAACTGGCCGACAATATCCAGGCCAACGGCAAGACCATTACCGAGTTGCTGAACAACCTGTTAAGAATGTCGGACGAGAACCTCGCAGCAGAACGACTGGAGGCTGGCAACGAAGAAGAATACAAGGAGAAAGGAGGTGAGGCATGAGCAGACAATCATCATCCATCCTGTCGACGGTCACCACCCACCTCTCCACCCGCCTCAGCCTGGACCTGCTGCTCCTGGCCACGCCCCTCTTCGTGCTCGTCTTGGGACTGCTCTTCCTACAGTCGCGCCATATCATCAGGAATGAAGCCGTAGGGCGGGCCAACAGTGTGCTCAATGCCACCCTGCAGCGGGTCTTCCTCAACATCAGTACCACAGAGACAGCCAACAACGCCTTCAGATGGCAGGCCGAGGAGTGGCTGCACCCCGACTCCCTGCTGGCGTTCTCACGTCGCACCGTACTTCTCAACGCTCACATCGACGGCTGTGCCATCAGTGTCGAGCCCGACATCTTCCCGCAATACGGCAGGTATTTCTCGGCCTATACCATCAGGAAAAAGAACAACGGCAAAGACTCTCTGTGCACCGTCGTTGAAGAGGAATATGAGTATTTCGACAGGATATGGTACAAAACGCCCCACGACCTAGGGAAGCCCTGCTGGACGGTTTACTACGACGACATCGACTCGCTGGATGTGGCACTGGACGGTCTGCTGGCATGCTACTCTGCGCCATTATTCGACAAGCAGGACCGCTTGGTGGGCATCATCTCCATCGACCTCTCGCTGCTACGGCTGTCGAAGAGCATCTCCGAGGAAGAGAAGCCCTACCCCCACTCCTACTTCGCACTGATAGGCGATGACGGGCGCTACCTCATCCATCCGGACACCACACGCCTATTCAAACAGACCATCTTCAGCGACACAGACCCCCGCCACCATACCGACCTCATAGCACTGGGCCACGAGATGACGGCAGGCAACGAGGGCAGCATGGCCGTCGACATCGGCGGCACACCATGCCTGGTATGCTACAAGCCCTTGCCGGGCACCAACTGGAGCCTCGCACTCGTCTGCCCCGACGACGACGTGCTCGCCGCCTATCATCGGCAGGCATATATCATCGCACCACTGCTCATCATCGGCATCATCATCATCCTGCTGCTGTGCTACAGAACGGTCTCACAGGCCATCATGCCCATCAACCAACTGCTAGACAAGACACAGAGCATCATAGAGGGCAACACCGAGGTGTACATACCAAGAAGCAAGCGCGAGGATGCCGTAGGACGGCTGCAGAACAGTTTTGCCACCATGCTCCAGTCGCTCAACTTCCATACGGGCAGCGTGCGCTATACCACCGAACGGGCCAAGCAGCAAAACGAAGGGTTGGCACACGCCACCCAACTGGCAGAAGAGGCCGACAGACAGAAGACGGCGTTCATACAGAATGTGAGCCACCAGATACGCACCCCCCTCAATATCATCATGGGCTTCACACAGATACTGAAAGCCCAGGAAGGCTTGTCGGAAGAGGAGATGAAGGTAATCACCGACACCCTGCAACATAACTCATCACTGCTCCACAGGCTGGTACTAATGCTCTTCGACAGTTCTGAGACGGCAGAGACAGAGGAACAGGAGGCTGCCTCCAAGCACGATATCATACCGTGCAATGAGGTGGCACGCGAAGCCATCCATTACATCAACATCAACTATCCAGACGTAAGCATCAGCCTGACGACAGACACCGACGACGACTTCTGCATACAGTCCAGCCGTCTCTACCTGATGCGCAGCCTGCGCGAGATCCTCTATAACGCGGCCAAATATTCCGACGGCCAGCATGTGAAGATGACCATCTCACATACCGACACCGCTGTCTTCTTCACCGTAGAGGACAGAGGAAAGGGTATCGCAGAGGCCGACCGCGAGCGCATATTCAAGTTCTTCGCCAAGGTTGACGACCTCTCCGAGGGTCTCGGCCTCGGTCTTCCTCTGTCCAAACGCCATGCCCGCAATCTGGGTGGCAACCTCACCCTTGATGAAGGCTATCACGACGGCTGCCGCTTTGTCCTGGAAATCCCAATTCACAATTCATAATTCAAATTCACAATTCATAATTAACAAAACAAATATGAAAACTAATCTCTCACCCCTCACCTCTCACCTCTCACTTCTCACCTCGTACCTCGCACTTCTCATCCTCCCCCTTTCCTTGTACGCCAGGACAGAGGTGCTGTTGCAGGACAACTGGCAGTTCTCACACGACAAACAGACATGGCAGACCGTCAGCGTGCCCCACGACTGGGCCATCAGCGGACCCTTCGACAAGAAATGGGACCTGCAGGTGGTGGCCATCGAGCAGAACGGCGAGAAGGAACCAACCGAGAAGAGCGGTCGTTCAGGAAGTCTGCCCTGGATTGGCGAGGGGCACTACAAGCGCACGTTCACCATTCCTGCGGGTTTCAGCGGCCATGCCGAGTTGCTCTTCGACGGAGCCATGGCCGAGCCCACGGTCAGCGTCAACGGACAGAAGGCGGGCTACTGGGCCTACGGCTACAACACCTTCCGCGTGGATATCACGAAGTTCGTAAAACCCGGCGACAACCTCTTGGAGGTAGACCTACAGAACGTGGAGGAGAGCAGCCGCTGGTACCCTGGCGCCGGCATCTACCGCCCCGTGACGCTCATCCTTACTCCGCAGCAGGCGCGCATCGACGACTGGGGCGTCACCACCAAGACGACATTGAACAAGGGAAAGAGAAAGAATGGTGACGACATCACCGAGTTCACCATCGAGGTGCCTGTAGCCGACAACGCCGGGAAGCCCATTATGGGCATGAGACTCATC
>JAFSYY010000057.1 GCA_017455845.1 Prevotella sp.
AATGGTTAGGGTAAAAAGTCTTTTACCCTTTAACCTTTCTACCTTTTCACCTTTTTCCTTGTTTACTTTTTTATTTTTTTACTTTTTTACTTTTTTACTTTTAACAGCATGCGGCGAGCAGCACGAGCACACTGCACCTGCCATCAATCCGGAAGACTCCGTGTCGATGATGACATCCTACGGCGTGAACACCCTGATCAGCGACTCTGGCGTCATCAAATACCGCATCGTCACCGAGCGGTGGGATGTCAACACTGTGCGCATACCACCGCGCTGGGAGTTTATGAAAGGCATCTTCTTCGAGCAGTTCGACGAGCACTTCCATGTACAGGCATATATCCAGGCCGACACAGCCTGGTATTTCGACCAGCAACGGCTATGGAAACTGCGCGGCCGCGTGAGCATCCGCAATATCAACGGGCTCATCTACACCAGCGAGGAACTATACTGGAACGGCATCAAGCATGAGTTCTACTCCAACGTCTTCTCACGGGTGGTCACGCCAGAGCGCACGATGGAGGGCTCTTACTTCCGCAGCGACGAGCAGATGAACCATTATTTCATTTCTAACTCCAAAGGGTCTTTCCTGGCCAGCGACTTCGAGGACGAGGAACCGGCCGACACAACATCAACACCAACCCCATGATGACTTCACTGATTGTTGGACTAATCATATCCATGGTCTTCTCGGCTTTCTTCTCTGGCATGGAGATAGCATTCGTGTCGAGCAACAGGATGCTCGTCGAGATGTCACGCGAGAAAAACAGTCTCTCGCAGCGTGCCTTGGCACTGTTCTACCGCCATCCCAGCAATTTCGTGTCTACAATGCTTGTGGGCAACAACATCGCGCTGGTGGTCTATGGCATCCTGTTTGCACAGATCTTCGACCAGACCCTGTTCCATAGTCTTTCGCCTGCCTCAAGGGTGACAGCCGACACGCTGCTCTCTACGTTCATCGTACTCTTTACGGGCGAGTTCCTGCCGAAGACGGTGTTCAAGAGCAACTCCAACACCATGCTGTCGTTCTTCGCCATCCCTGCCTACGTGTGCTACGTGGTGCTCTACCCCATCTCACGCCTGGCTACGCTTTTGTCAAAAGGCATCCTGCGTCTGTTTGGCATCAAGATGACCAAGGTCGACGAGGACAAGGAATTCACCAAGGTAGACCTCGACTATCTGGTACAAACCAGCATCGACAATGCCAAGGACGACGACGAAATAGACGAGGAAGTGCGCATCTTCCAGAACGCGCTGGAGTTCTCCGACACGAAGGTACGCGACTGCATGGTGCCCCGCACGGAGATAGATGCCATCGAAGACACCAGCAGCGTGGAGCAACTCAAACAGAAATTCATTGAGAGCGGACACTCGAAGATCGTGGTCTATCATGAGGACATCGACCATATCATCGGCTATATCCATAGTTCCGAAATGTTCCGCAATCCCAAGGACTGGACGAAGAACATACGCAGCATGACCTTCGTGCCCGAAACCATGGCTGCGAGCAAGATGATGCAGACCTTCCTCGCGCAGAAAAAGTCACTGGGCGTTGTCGTTGACGAGTTCGGAGGCACCAGCGGACTCATTGCCCTGGAAGACATCGTGGAGGAGATCTTCGGAGACATTGAAGACGAGCACGACTCCACCAACTATGTTGCCAAGCAACTCGACAACGGCGAGTATCTGCTCTCCGCACGTCTGGAGATTGAGAAGGTCAACGAGATGTTTGACCTGGAACTGCCCGAAAGCGACGAATATATGACCGTCGGCGGTCTCATCCTTCATGCTTATCAGAGTTTCCCGAAACTCAACGAAGTGGTGAAAATTGGCAACTTGGAGTTCAAAATTATCAAGAATACAGCCACAAAAATAGAACTTGTGAGGCTAAAAGTAGGTGATAAAAGCAATTTTTCTTAAAAATATGCCGATAATTCAAGAAATCTTTGTAACTTTGCGGGCTGAAAAAAAAGAAATACATAAAAATAACAAATAAAAAACTAAAAACAAAAAATGGCAGCAATTGGAAAAATCAGAAGTTGGGGACCCGTTTTGGTCATCGTATTGGCACTGGGTCTTATCGGATTTATTGCACAAGACGGATTTAACACATGTAGAGGTCGCGCACAGATGGACAGCAGCAATGCCGGTAACATCGGTGGCGAGAAAGTAGACATTCAGAAATACCAGACACTCGTCGGCGAGTATCAGGAGTTGCTGAAGTTGCAAGGCCGCGACAACCTGAATGAAGACCAACTCAACAGTCTTCGTGATTACATCTGGGAGAACTGTGTGCAGAATGTTATCATTGAAAAAGAAGCCAAGAAACTGGGCCTCACCGTCACCGACGAGGAACTGGTCAATGTGCTGAAAGACGGTACGCATCCCGCTATCGCCCAGACACCTCTGCTCTCAGATTTCGTCAACCCGCAGACACAGTCGTTCGATGTCAACCAGGTCAACGCCTATCGCGAGTACATGAAGCAGCAGGCACAGGTCAACGCACAGGCTGCCGAGCAGTATGCTCTCTTTGAGCGTTGCTGGCCCCGCGTGGAGAAGATGCTGGCCCAGAAACTGCTGGAGAACAAATACCAGATGCTCCTGGCCGGCTGCGTGCTGTCGAATCCCGTATCGGCAAAGGCAGCCTTCGACAACCAGAACGTCGAGAGCAATGTGCTCGTGGCTTCCCTGGCCTACAACAGCATCAACGACAACGACATCGAGGTGTCGGATGCCGACCTGAAGGCCAAGTACGACGAACTGAAGGAGACCTTCAAGACCTATCAGGACACCCGCGACATCAAGTATGTGGTGGCTCAGGTGCTCCCCTCACAAAAGGACCGCGACGAGTTGATGGCCATCATGCAGAAGGCTGCCGAGGACTTCCGCGCCGACAGCATCGCCGTGACCGACATTATCCGCAACGCTCAGAGCAGCGTCGCCTACCTGGGCCTTCCCCTCTCGCGTGCCGCCCTGCCCTCTGACCTGGCCGACAGCATCACCAAGATGAGCGTAGGACAGGTGACCGCTCCCTTCGAGAGCCGCGACAAGACCTTCAACGTTGTGAAGTTCATGGGCAAGACCACCATGGCCGACTCTGTTGAGTTCCGCATCATCTCGCTCATGGGCATGCAGAATGCCGTTGCCTCGGCCGACAGCATCGTAAAGGCTATCAACGGTGGTGCACCCTTCGACTCTATCGCCAAGAAATACAACCAGCGCGGCGAGAAGATATGGATGACCTCCAAGGAATATGAGTCTGCTCCCACACTGAGTGCCGACAACAAACTGTATTACAACACGCTCATCAGCGCTCCTGTCAACGAGGTCAAGAACCTGGCTCTCTCACAGGGCAACATCATCCTTCAGGTCACCGACCGCAAGGGCAGCGTCGAGAAGTACGACGTGGCCATCGTGAAGCGTGCCATCGACTTCTCCAACGAGACCTACAACGAGGCTTACAATAAGTTCAGCCAGTTTGTCAGCGAGAGCCAGAACCTTGAGGGCCTCGATGCCAAGGCTGCTGAATATGGCTATAGCGTGCTCGACCGCACCATTAGCAATACCGAGCACACCATTGCCGGCATCCGCTCTACCCACGATGCACTGAAGTGGCTGTTCACCGATGCCGAGGTGGGACATATCTCCCAGGTCTACGACCGCTGCGGCGACAACGACCGTCTGCTCGTCGTGGGTCTTAGCCAGGTTAATCCTAAGGGCTACGCCTCTATGACTTCTGTCAACGATGTGCTGAAGCAGAGCGTGCTGCGCGACAAGAAGTTCGCCAAACTGTCTGAGCAGTTGGCAGGTGTCAAGAGCATTGCCGAGGCTCAGGCCAAGGGTGCCCGTGTCGACACAGTGGCTCATGTCACCTTCGGCTCGCCCGTCTATGTGCCTGCCATCTCCATGCCCGAGGCTGCCCTGAGCGGTGCCGTGGCTGGTGTTGCTGCCGGCGAGTTCACCAAGGCTCCCGTCAAGGGCAATGCCGGTGCCTATCTGTTCCAGGTGCTCAACCGCGCTACCCGCGAGGGTGTGCAGTTCAATGCCGCCCAGCAGGAGTCTACGCTCCGCCAGCAGGCCATGCAGCAGACCGTGGGCATGGCTCTCCAGGAACTGCGTAGCAACATGGATATCAAGGACAACCGCTACATCTTCTTCTAAACACAGATTGGCTTGACAATAAAATGCCCGCTGCTGCTATATGCACGGCGGGCATTTTTTCAATCCTTCCTCCTTAATTCTTAATTCTTAACTCTTAATTCAAAATTGCTTCTCATCAACGATCATATAGAAACGCTCGATTTATCCGCAGCCCTGCAGACCATCAGCCCGCAGCGCCGCGAACAGGCCTTGCGCTACAAACACGAACAGGGTCAACGGCAGTGTGTGGCGGCCTATCTGCTGCTGAAGCAGGCCTTGCACGAAGAGGAAGGCATTGACGAGAATCCCCTGTTTGAGTATGGCGAGCATGGCAAGCCCTCGATAGTCGGCCATCCGGAGTTGTACTTCAGCCTGAGCCACTGCAAGGAGGCCACCGCCTGCATACTCAGCCGCAAGCCTGTAGGCATAGACGTAGAGAGTGTGGGGCGTTACAATGAGCGGGTCGCCCGCTATGCCATGAGCGACGCGGAGATGCTCAAAATAGAGCAGGCCGAGCGGCCAGAGGTCATGTTCATACGGCTGTGGACCATGAAGGAGAGCCTGCTCAAACTCACAGGCGAAGGCATCAACGACAACATCAAGCAAGTCCTTGAGAATCCTCACTCTTCACTTCCGAAGGATTCTTCACTCTTCACTCTTCACTTTCTTTTACCACCATCGAACGATTAGACAAGAATTACATATATACTGTTTGCGAACAATGAGAATGAATACTGGCTATAACCGCGAAGGCGAGTACGAGCACTTCGTGGTAAACGAGAGCAAGCCCCTATTGCAGTGGCTGCTGGAAAACGTCAAGGAAAGCCGCACCAAGGTCAAGGCCACCCTGCAAGGCCGTGGCATCAAGGTCAACGGCAAGACCATCTCACAATTCGACTTCATGCTGGAGCCCGGCATGAAAGTGGCCGTGAGCAAGACCAAGCGCAACCAGCAGTCGTTCAAGAGCCGCTATGTGAAGATCGTCTATGAAGACCGCTGGCTCATCGTCGTGGAGAAGAACATCGGCATCCTGTCGATGGCCGCCGGCCACTCGTCGCTCAACGTGAAATCGGTGCTCGACGACTATTTCAAGAAGAGCCGCCAGAAATGCACCGCCCACGTGGTCCACCGACTGGACCGCGACACCAGCGGACTCATGGTCTATGCCAAGGACATCGACACCGAGCAGATCCTGGAGCACCACTGGCACCAGATTGTCTACGACCGTCGCTATGTGGCCGTGGTCAGCGGCGAGATGGAGCAGGACGAGGGCACCATCCAGAACTGGCTCAAGGACAACAAGGCCTATATCACCTATTCCTCGCCCGTTGACAACGGCGGCAAACTGGCCATCACCCATTTCCATGTGCTCGACCGCACCACCGACCACTCCCTTGTGGAGTTCAAACTGGAGACGGGCCGCAAGAACCAGATACGCGTACACTCGGCCGACATGGGGCATCCCGTCTGCGGCGACACCAAATACGGCAATGGCGACGACCCCCTGCACCGCCTCTGCCTGCATGCCTGGCTGCTCTGCTTCACCCATCCCGTCACCAACGAGCCCATGGAGTTCGAGACGCCCGTGCCTACGTCCTTCCGCCAACTATTCAAATAAATAACCGTTAAAAAAAACTGGTATGGACAACTGGATATATTACGCAGCAGCCCTCATGACCATCATCGTGGTGGCCTATCTCATAAAAAAGGTGACCAGTTGCATGGTGAAAAGCATTGTCTTCATCATACTCCTGGCCGTCCTCGGTACTCTCTTCTATGCGATGACCCGATGAAAAACCCGCTGAAAATACTTACATACTTCTGGCGTTCACGACGCCCCAGCATGATCAGAAACATGGTGGCGGTGCACGACAACTTCTGGCTGCGGAAGGGCTATGATGCCATGACCTTCTTCGGCACCATCATCACGGCAACGGAAGAAGAGGCCGCACGAATGAACAGCAAAGGCAACAGCCTGAAGAACCATGAGATGATACACCTGCGGCAGGCCCAGTCGCTTCACGACTCATGGCTGCTGTTCTACCTCTACTACGGCTGGTATTCGCTCATGGCCCTGCCACAGAACAGGAAGATGAAGAATGCCTCGTACCTGCTGAATCCGTTTGAGATAGAAGCCTACGGCCATGACGACGACCTGAACTACCTGAAAGACCATGACGCAACGGAATGGCGCAGATGGGCCAGGATGACGCCGGAAGAGCGGAGAATCAGGTTTTATGGGGAAAAAACGTCAGAATAGTTTTGACAATTGAAAATAATTAAGTATTTTTGCAGACATGAAGCCTCATTGTGGACTAGTACTTGAAGGAGGGGCCATGCGTGGCCTTTTCACCGCCGGCATCATTGACGTGATGATGCAGCACGACATCTGGCCCCACGCAGTCGTCGGTGTCTCGGCAGGCGCTGCCTTTGGATGCAACTATAAGTCGCGGCAGCCCGGACGCGCCATACGCTACAACAAACAGTATGCCCGCGACCCTCGCTATAGCGGTCTGCGCTCGCTGCTATCCACGGGCGATTATTTCAATGCCCAGTTTGCCTATCACACACTGCCGCTCACACTGGATGTCTTCGACAACGACGCCTTCAACGAGAACCCGATGAAATTCATCGCCGTATGCACCAACGTAGAGACGGGAAAGGCCGTATATAAACAACTGGACACCGCCAATGAACAGACCTACGACTGGATCAGGGCATCGGCATCCATGCCACTGGTGTCGCGCATCGTAGAACTGGAAGGCATGAAACTGCTCGACGGCGGCGTGGCCGACAGCATACCCCTACCCTATCTTGAAAGCCAGGGCTATCGGCACAACGTGGTCATTCTTACCCAGCCCAAAGGCTATCAGAAGACCCACAACCGCCTGATGCCGCTGATGCGCCTGTCGCTACGCAACTATCCGCAGATGATAGAAGCCCTGGACCGCCGCCATATCATGTATAATGAGCAACTGCGCTACGTGGAAGAGGCCGAGCACCAAGGGCGTTGCCTGGTTATCAGGCCGGAGGAAAAGATTCCCATAGGCCATATCTCCCACAATGCCGCGCAGATGCAGGCTGTCTACGACATGGGCCTGCAAACCGGCAAGAAATATATAGAAAAGATACAATCGTTTTATGAGAATTGACATTATCACAGTATTGCCAGAGATGATCGAGGGCTTCGTCCACGAGTCGATCCTGGCACGTGCCGAGAAGAAAGGACTGGCAGAGATACGCCTGCACAACCTGCGCGACTACACACTCGACAAATGGCGGCGTGTGGACGACTACCCGTATGGCGGGTCGGCAGGCATGGTGATGCAGTGCGAACCTATAGACCGCTGCATCACTGCCCTGAAAAGCGAGCGCGACTACGATGAGGTGATCTTCACCTCGCCCGACGGCGAGCGTTTCAACCAACATATCGCCAACGAACTGTCTCTGAAAGGCAACCTGATAATCCTTTGCGGACATTATAAAGGCATCGACCAGCGCGTGCGCGACCATCTGATTACCAGGGAGATCTCCATCGGCGACTTCGTGCTGACCGGCGGCGAACTGGTGGCCGCCATGATTGCCGATGCCATAGTAAGGGTGGTGCCCGGCGTCATCGGCGACGAGCAGAGCGCACTGTCCGACTGCTTCCAGGACGACCTCCTGGCAGCACCCATCTACACCCGCCCCGCCGACTATAAAGGCTGGAAGGTGCCCGAGGTGCTGCTGAGCGGCAACGAAGCGAAAATAAGAAACTGGGAACTGGAGCAAGCCATGGAGCGCACCCGCAGGCTGCGCCCCGACCTGTTGGAATAATCATTCTACCTGCGGTTGAAACTGACCTGTTTACGCCGCTAACCAGGTCAGTATTCTAACCGCAAGCGGTCTTTCAAAAAACAAATAAAAACAAAAAAAACAAATAAAAACCGCCTTTCTTAGCACGAGTTTCGGAAGTACCGGGGTGCGAAGATAGAAAAATGTTTTTATTTGTTTTTTTTGTTTTTATTTGTTTTTGATAAGACGCGTAGCGTTCCAAAAGGGATTAAACTGACCTAGTTAGCGGCGTGAATAGATCAGTTTCCACCGCAAGTCGGAATAACTGCGGACAGCCGATCTTACCTGTTGACCTAGGTCGACAGATCGGTTGACCTAGGTCGGCAGATCGGTTGACCTAGGTCGGCAGATCGGTTGACCTAGGTCGGCAACTAAGCAAGGAGCCTGTTTTGACCTGCAAACGAGCCTGCTTTGACCTGCAAACGAGCCTGCTTTGACCTGCAAACGAGCCTGTTTTGACCTGGCAAACAGCCTCCATCATAGTTTTTACTAATAACACTTCTCACCTCTCACTTCTCACCTCTCACTTCTCACCTCTCACCTCTCACTTCAACAGACGACGGCCGCCGATGCTCACGCACCAGCGGCCGTACTAAAACATTATATAAAAAACTTTACTACACGCCCTGCCGCTTTTCCCTTGGCAGGGGTGCTCGGCTGCGGCCATTAGCCGCAATGTGGCTATGGGGCGTGAGACTGGCTCCCGTCCCAGGCGTAGCGCATCCTCACTCCTCGTCGTCCCAGAGGTCTGAGCCACGAGAGCCCCATTCGGTAGGTGTCTCGTTGCTGATTCCTTTAGACGACCCTGTCAGTATCTGTGTCTGACATGCAATATTCACTATAACCGTTTCTGGGTTGATATATGTCTTTTTCATCATCTTGTCTTTGTTTTTAAGCATTAATTACCATTAATTGACCACAAATTTCTCATAATTATTTTTTTGCCGTTCACAATATACAAGCCTTTCTTCGGGCTTTTCACGCGTTGTCCGCTCAGGTTGTATATATTCACTGTTCCCTCTTCGCTGTTCACTGGCGTAGCGTCAATGCCTGTCGTCTCGTCGAAACAGATAGCGAGGCCACGGGCACCGGCACCAATGTTCACGTTGCTCTTGTCGATATACACGATGCCAGCGGCAGGAGCCGTTGTGGTGGTGTACTTGAAGAAGCCTACGGCATCAGAACCGCCGATGCTGCCATAACCCAGACGATAGCCGTCAACATTGCTGCTTCCATCGGTCACTGCCAACAGGTTAGTGCCCAGCGTGGCAGCACCTGTAGTCTCGGTCAGCACCATCTGGCGATTTGCAGCAGATGTTTTCAGGATGACTGCCTCACCATGAGGAATGGCGGTTGCAGCCAGTTTCGTCAGTTCAACCTCGCCCTCAGTGCCCGACTTAGCAGTCACAATATATGCCTTCGTGTTGTCATCCAGCGTATAGTCATGCGTGGCATCGTAGAAGGAGCGCCAGCCGTCCATGTTGGCGGTAGTGGAGAGGGTAATGCCGTCGGCAGTGTAGAGTTCAATGGAAATGATGTCCATCTCCTTGTTTGCCGTGCTAAATGTTACATCAGCGCCTGCTGATGGGGAGGCAATATCAAAATAGAGCGTCGACTCCGTCTTAATTGTCTGTGTTGTTTCACCAACAGTGATATCGGTGCCACTATTGGTATTTGCTGAATAGCCGGTGATGCCAATTTTGCTTACTGCTACAGTTGAAGGTACAGTTATTTTATAATCGGCAGGATATGACAACTTGAAATTGTCCGTGCCAGAACGTTTGCCAAGGGTCTTATCGTTTGTTGTGCATTGGAACGTATAGTCAGAATTGTCTGTCATTGTCCACACACCATCGGTTAATGTTCCACCATTATAAGTAATAGTAGTTGTTAATGAACCGTCAATTGCCGTGGAGGGATTGTAAGGGCCATAGGTAAACTGAACATCATCTATGGTTAACTGGGCATTTTTCTTTGTAGGTTTAGTTGAATTGGAAGAGATTGCAATCTGGAAATATTTCCCTCCGGTTGGAATATCTACCGTATAGGCAACAGCGCTTGTTGTCAGTGATTTGTCAGTCTCAATGTTAGTCCAATCTGTACCATTTGCCGAATAACTAATATTAACTTTGATAGCAGCACTATTAGAAGTTGCAGCCTTTGCTTTAAAAGAAACCTTTCTCAAGTCATCAATAGGAGAGGTGGTTTTCAAATATCCATAGTTAGCTGATGTGTAGAGGCGCAAGGCGGCAGAATTTCCCTCTATTGCAGAAGACGTACTTACGCATCCATAATATATCTCCCAACTAACGCCGCAATCACTATCATCAGTGGCAACTGTCACAGTATTTTGATAATCATTACCCGCTGTTGCTTTTTCAAAGCCTTCGGTAATAATATCTTCTGCCCACGCACTCCCGCTGCCTGCTATGAGGGCGCATAGCAGGAGCAATGAATTAAGTAAAAGTTTCTTCATTGTTTTGATGTTTATAAAGTTAATACTTACATTAATTGTCACCTTCCGAAGGGAAGCCTGTACTAACCCTATATATAAAAAGGTGTGCGCAGACCTCTCTGTACTCCAGACCAGGTCTAGCACAACCTATAAGAAACATACTTCGAAGCCTGCACACAATGGTGCATACTCCAATGCTTCTTATTATGCTCAGAAAATCCCTTTCGAGGTGCTAGTTCGGTCTGGAATTGAGCATCGTCCGCGGGTCCTTCTCGCGAACACGTGTGCAAAGTTACTACAAAAAAATAAAACCGCAAAGGATTTCTGCGGTTTTATTAAAAATGTTTCAAAAAACTGTGTTTGCTAATAGATAGATGTCACTATTTACCCAATAGAC
>JAFSYY010000058.1 GCA_017455845.1 Prevotella sp.
AGTGGAGAATGAAGAGTGAAGAATGAAGAGTGAAGAATGAAGAATGAAGAGTGAAGAATGAAGAGTGAAGAATGAAGAGTGAAGAGTGAAGAATGAAGAGTGAAGAATGAAGAGTGAAGAATGAAGAGTGAAGAATGAAGAATTTGCTACCGCTACAGGGGGCAATCTAAATAAACTTCCAGACTTTAAAACTTCCAGACTTTAAAACTTCCAGACTTTAAAACTTCAAAACTTCAATAGTAATAAACTTATAAATTTAAAAACTTATAAACGTCTATGGAAAAGTATAATATAATAAGGAATAGGGGTTTGAGAATGACGGTGAAGTTGCTCGGCGCAGCGTTCTTCATCCTTCATGCTTCATGCTTCATTTCCTGCTCCGACTGGGACGACCACTACGATGCTGCCCATTCATCGGGTGGCAGCGGAACAACGCTGTGGCAGCAGATACAGGCACAGTCGGAACTCAGCGATTTCTGCAAGGTCCTTCAGCAGACCAAGGTGTTCCGCATGCACAAGAAGACGACCGTGAGTTATGCCGACCTGCTCGACAGCGGACAGTTGTTCACCGTCGTGGCGCCAAAGAACGGCACGTTCAACGCCGACTCGCTGCTACGTCTCACAGAGACCAACCAGGGCGACTCCGTGGTAGAGAAGAACTTCGTGCTCAACCACCTCTCACGTTCCACCACCTCGCTCACGGCCGAAGACCAGCAGATGCTCATGCTCAATTCCAAGTATGTCACACTGGGCGGCAACACCATCCAGGGCATCAACATCAGCCAGCCTAACTGTCATGCCAAGAACGGCATACTCCATATTGCCGATGCCTCGCTGCCTTACGAGTATAACCTCTACGAGGCTCTCTGCGACATGGCCGACATGAGTGCCGTAGGTGCTATCCTCCGCCTGTACGAATGGGATGACTTCGATGCCGAGGCCTCCGTGTCGAGCGGCCTCGTGGAGGGCGTGCCCGTCTATGTGGACTCCGTGGTCTACGAGCGCAACCGCATGCTGGACTATATCGGTCTCATCCACTCCGAGGACTCCACCTATTGGGTGGTGGCTCCCACGCAGGCCGGCTGGCAGAAAGCCTGGGACGAGACCTCGAAGTATTTCGTCTATGACGAGAGCGTGAAGAAGGGCGACTCGCTCCAGACCTTCTGGACGGCCCGTGCACTGCTCAGCGACGCTGTGTTCAACATGACCGACCAGAAGTCTGTCGACGACTCTCTCGTGTCGGTGCCCTATATCAACTGGCGCAGGTCATACGTCGCAGGCAAGCCTGTCTATCACGTCTTCAACAAGCCTTTCGCCACCGGCGGCATCCTCGCCGGCGCACGTAGGGTGGAGTGCAGCAATGGCGTGCTCTATAAGACCGACGAGTGGCCCTTCAAGCCCGAAGAGACCTTCTTCAAGGAGATATGGGTAGAGGGCGAGAACATACAACTCATCACCGAAACCGATACGTACAAGAAGAACGGCAAGGATGAGCCAGCCTGTTATACCAATATACGCCGACAGGTGGCCGACAGCATCTCCGAGAATTCTTATCTGCAGATCGTTCCTGCCGACAACTCCAAGAACTGGGGCCTCACCTTCAACGTCAAGAACACCCTCTCGGGCTGCTATGACATCTGTGCCATTATCCTGCCCAAGTCGGTCTACGACCCGGTGAACCCCGATGTGAAACCCTGTAAGTTCAAGGCCGACATCAACTATGTCGACGAGAAGGGAAAGTCACAGAAGTTCAAGTGCAACGCCGGCAAGGACATCAAGAGCGACCCGGAGAAAGTGGACACAATAGTGCTTGCCGAGGCTTTCACCTTCCCCACTTGCAACTACGACCAGAACAACACCAATGTCACCGTCAAACTGACATGTTCCATCTCCCCGCTTGAGAATACCAAGTATGCCCGCGAGATGTATCTCGACTGCATCTATCTCCGTCCTAAAATGAAGAATGAGTAATGAATAATGAAGAGTATGCTACCGCCTATGGTGGCCAAATACACAGAGATATGGAAACAATGAAATCAAACTATACCAAGGGAAGAAAAAGAAGTAGCAGAATGATGCGAATACTGTTGTGCATGGCTCTCTTCATGCTTCATGCCTCATGCTTCACTTCCGTAACGGCACAGGATAAAGTGGTGACGGGGCAGGTCGTCGATGCTGCCACGGGAACGCCTCTGGCCGGTGTCATCGTCTCGGCATACGACAACCAGCGTACCACGACCATGACCGACGAGGAGGGCAACTACGAACTGAAGGTGCCCGAATACACCCGCTCGGTCGTCATGCGCGTCGATGGCTACGGACTGCAGCAGTGTGCCATTGCCGATGGCAGGGCCGACGCAAAGTTGTACAGCGATGCCTTTACCAACAACTACCGCCGCCTGACCACAGGCTTGCTGAGTGCCGAGGCCAACCGCTTTGACAATAATTCCGAGGTGAGCATCGACCCGCTCATCAGCCAGCAACTGGGAGCCGACGTGCGCACTGCCACCAGGAGCGGCATACCCGGCATGGGCAATACCATGCTGATAGAGGGTATCAACTCCCTCAATGCCAATGCGCAGCCGCTGGTCGTCATCGACGATGTCATCATGGACATGCAGTACAGCCGTGAGTTGCTCCACGACGGCTACTACAACAACGTGCTCACAAACCTCAACGTCAACGATATAGAGAGCGTCGAGGTGCTGAAAAACGGTACGGCCCTCTATGGTGCCAAGGGTGCCAACGGCGTACTCGTTATCAAGACCAAGCGCAACAAGTCCATGGCCACAAAGATCGACGTCACCATCAACGGACGCTATGAACTGGTGCCCAGACTGCCGGAGATGATGGATGCAGAGGGCTACAGGCTATATGCCTCAGAACTGCTCTCGGGAACCATGAACCCCACGATGATGGGAAAGATGAAGTTCCTCAACAGCGAGCCCACCTATTATTATTATAACCAGTATCACAACCAGACCGACTGGACCGACGAGGTCTATGAGAACGCCTTCTCGCAGAACTACGGCATCAACGTGCAGGGTGGCGACGACATCGCATCCTACAACCTCTCCGTGGGCTACTGCCTGGGCAACAGCACGCTGAAGTCGAACGACTACTCGCGCTTCAACATGCGGCTCAACACCGACATCTCCATCACCAGAAAACTGGACGTGCGCTTCGACGCTTCCTACAGCGACGTAGACCGCGACCTGCGCGACGACGGCGCACCGGCCGACCCACTCGGCATGGTCATCACCGCACCGAGATTCATCTCACTGGCCAAGGCACCGTTCCTCTCGCCCTACGCCTACGACAAACACTCGCGCATCAGTCATTACCTGGCCGATGCCGACGACTACCTCGAGGGTAAGTTCCAGGGCCGCGGCCGACTGGCCAACCCTTCGGCTATCCTGGAATATGGCGACGGACGCAACCGTAACTCCTTCGGCAACCGACTGATCATGTTTGCCATCACGCCGAAATATCAGTTCAACCGCCATCTGGCTCTCAGCGAGCATTTCTCCCTGGCCCTGATGAACACCAACGAGAACTACTATCTGCCCCGCACCGGCGTGCCTACCTTCTATGTGGAAGGTCTCTCGGAGGACAACAAACTGGAGAACATCGCACAGAGTATGGCTGCACGCGAGACCAGCATACAGAGCGACACACGGCTCTCATGGCAGAACACCTACGCCGCTCACAACATTGCCCTGAAGGGCGGCGTGCGCTACCTGAGCAACGACTATAACCAGACCTCGCAGCGCGGTTATAACTCGGGCAACGACAAGACACCTAACATGACCGGCTCCCTGCGCTACAAAGGCACCAACGGTGCCGACGACCAGACACGCGAGATCACATGGTATGCACTGGCCGACTATAACTATTCCGACCGCTTCTATGCCAATGCAGGCCTCTCCGCACAGGCATCCTCACGTTTCGGCGACGACGTGAGCGGACTAAAGGTGGGTGGCGTAGTATGGGGGCTGTTCCCCAGCGTGGAGGGCGCATGGGTGCTCTCTAACGAGAAATGGCTGTCGGGGGTCAAGTTCATCAATTACCTGCGCCTCAATGTGGGCTTCGACGTGACCGGCAACGACGACATCGACTACACTGCCTCGCGCTCCTACTTCGTGGCACAGCGCATGCTCTCAGATGGCGTCACTGGCAAGGTCATAGGTAATATAGGCAACACCGAACTGCAGTGGGAGACCACCAGCAGGCTCACAGCCGGACTGACAGGAAACTTCCTCAACAACCGCATTGGCTTGCGCTTCAACTTCTTCAAGAGTTGGACATCCAACCTCCTCTCCCTGCAACAACTGGCATGGACCAGCGGACTGCAGGAAAACTGGAGCAACGAGGGAAAACTGGAGAACACCGGCTTCGACGCAACGCTCACAGGCAAGGTGCTGGCACTGAAGAACTTCACATGGGAACTGGGCGCTTCGGCCGGACACTATAAGAACAAGGTGACGGCGCTGCCCGACAACGACCGCGCGGTAGAGACCAATATCTATGGTGCCACCATCCTCACACAGGTGGGACAGCCCGTGGGCGTGTTCTACGGCTATAAGACCAACGGCGTCTATGCCTCCACTGCCGAGGCACAGGCCGACGGCCATTATATCCTCAAGCAGAACGGCGACCGCGACTATTTCCAGGCCGGCGATGTACGCTTCGAGGATTTAAGCACCGCCGCCGCTTCGTCCTCCGCTTCGTCCTCCGGTTCGTCCGCCGGTTCGTCCGTGGTCGGCGGTTTTCCCGCCGACAAAGGCCTCATCGACGAGGCCGACCGCACCATCATCGGCGACCCGAACCCCGACCTCTACGGCAATATCTTCACCACGCTGACCTACAAGCGCCTCACACTCAATGCCGTGTTCAACTACTCCATCGGCAACGACGTGTACAACTACCAGCGCTCGCTGCTCGAGGGCGGCACATACTTCCTCAACCAGACCACGGCCATGGAGAGCCGCTGGACCACAGAGGGACAGCAGACCGACATCCCCCGCGTGCGCTATAACGACCCCATGGGCAACTCACGCTTCAGCGACCGATGGATAGAGGATGGCTCATACCTGCGCCTGAGCAGCGTCACCCTGAGTTACCACATACCCATACAGAGCACATACCTGCAGGGCATCACCGTATGGGGAAGTGCTCAGAACCTCTTCACCATCACCCGCTACCTGGGCAGCAACCCCGACTGCGCCATGTCGTCGAGCATACTGGCACAGGGCATAGACCGTGGCCTGCTCTCCGCCGGACGCTCCTTCTCGCTGGGTGTGAACATTAATCTATAGACGACCCTCCCCCCCAACCCCTCCCTGTGAGGGAGGGGAATAGTCAGAATAGTAACAAGAACGAATCTAATAAAATAGAAAGAGATATGATACATATTATTAACAGTAAGATAAGGAGTTTCTTCCGCTTTACAATCTATTCACTCCTACCCCTCGTAGGGGGAGGCTGGGTGGGGGTCTCCTGCTCCGACATCCTCGACACAGAGTCAGAACTGGTGGAATATGAGAAAGATAATACGCTGGACCATCCCACTGACTCGGTGTACAGCGTCATGGGTATCATCAACCGCATGCAGGTCATTGCCGACCGTACCGTGCTCCTCGGCGAGGTGCGCTCCGACCTCCTGCAGACCACCGACGAGGCATCGGCCGACCTGAAGCGCCTGGCGGCTTTCGACTTCTCGCAGCAGAACAAGTACAACAAGGTGAGCGACTATTATGCCGTTATCAACAACTGCAACTACTACCTGGCACATGTCGACACGCTGCTGGAACGGCGCAACCGCAAACTCTTCAGGAGTGAATATGCCGCCGTCAAGGGCTTCAGGGCATGGACCTATCTCGAACTGGTCAAGGCTTATGGCGAGGTGCCACTGGTCACAGAGCCGCTCATGACGGAACTCGCTGCCAAGGAGGCACAACGCAAACATCCATCCACCATCAAGGAGGTGTGCGACTTCTTCATCAACGACCTCACACCCTATGCCAACACCGATATGCCCGTCTACGGCTCTGTGGGTGGATGGGAGTCACAACGCACCGCCGCGGGAGGAGAATACAACCCCCTCTTCATACCCTTGCGAGTGCTCCTGGGCGACCTCTGCCTATGGGCAGGACGCTATGAGGAGGCCGCACGATGGTACAACAGTTTCCTCAACGACCAGATCAAGCCCGTCACCTTGAACAAGACCAACCGCATCTACTGGTACAATGCATCGGAATTCATAAGCCCCACCAGCGGATATCATCCCGTCAGCATAGAGACAACAGGTAGAAACAGTGGCGAGGTTATCAGCCTCATACCCATGGAGAAAGAGGTGTTCAACGGCACCATCAGCGACCTGAACAACGTCTTCAACTCTACCAAGGACAACAACTATTTCTTCCAGGTGATGCCGTCGGTGGCCATGCGACGACTATCGGCCGACCAGATTCACTGTATAGAGTATAAGACGGCCGTCACCACCGACACCATCTATGTGCCACGTACCGGCATGTCCGACGAACTGCTTGTCGGCGACCTGCGCCTCTACGATAACTACCGCCTCACCTCCTTAGGCTCGCAAGACCCCTATTCAGAGTATTCTTCGCTCAGGCAGAGCATCAGCAAACTGCCCGAGAACTGCATCTCACTCTATCGGAAGTCCATGATCTATCTGCGCTATGCCGAGGCTCTCAACCGCGCAGGCTATCCCCAGACGGCCTTCACCATACTGAAGTATGGTATCTGCCCGGAGAACATGCAACTCTACGTCGACAGCATTGAGCGTGCCTCTGCCGCTGCCGTGACAGAGTTCGACAAGAATATCTTCCTGCGCGATATTGCCATTGGCATACATTCCTATGGCTCGGGCGACTCGCAGTGTAATGCCTACTACGTCTTGCCGCAGCCTGACAGCCAGTTGGCCACACGCCGCGACACCGTCGACTTCCAGATACCGCTCGTGGAGGATATGATTATCAGTGAGATGGCGCTCGAGGGTGCTTTCGAAGGCAACCGCTACTACGACCTGCTCCGTGTGGCCATGCGCCGCAACGACCCTGCCTATCTGGCCGACGCCGTTGCCAAACGCTACGGCGAGGTGGACAATAGCCTGCGCACGCTCCTCATGGACAAGAAAAACTGGTTTATACCACTGCCGTAAGCAGGTTCATACCACTGCCGTAAGCAGGTTCATACCACTGCCGTAAGCCTCTTTTGCAAAAAAAAGATCTACGAGATTATGTGTTGGTTAATTACAGACCCCACCCCTGCCCCTCCCCTTG
>JAFSYY010000059.1 GCA_017455845.1 Prevotella sp.
AAGAATGAAGAATGAAGAATGAAGAATGCTGCGCCGAGCCACTTCATCGTCATTTTCATGCTTCGGTTCTCATTATTATATTTTATTTGTTTCATACTGGTTTTGTTTTTTTTACCACCCTAAGGCGGTATCAAATTATTCACTTTTCACTATTCACTTTGTCGCGGTAGCAAATTCTTCATTCTTCATTCTTCATTTCCTTATAGCGTTACCTTGACACCAAGATTATAGAAACGGGTCTGGGGAGCATAGCCTATGCTGGTCTCCATAATCTTACGATTCTTGGAGATGGTGAGCAGGTCGTTTCCGTTCACATAAACAGAGAGGGCCTTCACCCATTTCCCGTCAAACAACTCCTTGGGGAAGTCGTAGGTCAACTGCACCTTGCGGATATTGAAACGGTCGGTGCTGTACATCCAGTAGGTAGAGGCCACATTATTGTTGGCCACGCCAGCAGCGTTCAGTCGGGGATGGGTAGCGTTCGGGTTGACAAAGCCTGTAATCTTGTACGGGTCATCATCAGCAAAGACATACTGTATATGGTCACGCACATTCACAGAGTATTTGTTATCACCCTGCATATAATAGTAACTGTTGTTCTTCATAGCGCATGCGCCAAACTGTCCGTTGCCGAGCATGAAGAGCGTCCAGTTCTTGTACTTGAGCGTGAGGTTCACACCAATGGTCCAGGGTGCGCCGTAAGCACCATTCTTGCCGAGATCCACCTGGTCGTTGGTATCTATCTTGCCGTTGCCGTCAATATCCTCATACTTCAGGTCGCCGGGCATAATCTTACCGCCAAGGCTTGAAGTCACCACACCTTCTTTCAGCGAGTACGGTGCCTTTGCCTCGGGATTGTAATTGAAGTCGTCGATGGTGTAGAAGCCTATGCACTTGTAGCCGCGGATAGCATCGATGGCATGGCCCTCGTCCTTCAGCCAGTCGAACTTCTTGTTTTCATCTTTCTTTGTCCACTCGGTGGTGAGGTAAGTACCTACTACGCCGAGTTGTGCAAAGACCTGTCCGAACTGTTTCTGAGCGGTGACGCTGAAGTCCAGTCCCTGTCGGTTCTGAATATCATTGTTAAGTGTCGACGAGAACTTACTGTTGTTAAGTCCATCCTTCAGGTGCGAGGGATACAGGGTTGGATTCTGAATAATGATACCATCCATATCGGTATTGAAGTAGGTCAGTTCCATGCGGAGCAGTTTGTCGAAGAACGACCCGCGCAGGCTGAGCGAGAACTCCTTTCGATGAACGAAGTCAAGGGCGGGATTGCGGCCAGAGGTAGAGACAGTAGCGACGGCAGAGTTTGCGCCCTCGTTCCATGAGAAGCCCGTAGTATTCTGGTCTGTCCATACAGCGTCGTAGAGATAGAAATTCTCGTATTTGGTACCGGAATAATAGACATCGGCATCATCTTTCAGGTTGCTGATAGAAGCGCTGATCATCAGGTCGTCGATACCAGTGCCCTTCATAAACTTTTCCTTGGCAATGTTCCAGCCGAGGCTGAAGGAGTGGGAAAGGGCCTCACGGTTGCCTTCTGGCAGACGTGCGGAATGTACGCCGGCCAGTCCCATCTCGAAGAAGTAACGGCCCATAAAGTCGTAGCCGCCCTCCAGTCCTAAGTTGGCGTTGGCGTAACGGTGGTATGTACTGCTTGCCGTCGTGGTGTACATATTGGCGAGGAGCATACCCGTTACGTGATGCTTGCGAGCAAAGGTGTGGTCGTAGTCGAAATGGCCGTTCCAAGTGATGGTCTGGCGATACTTCGTGTCAGACATGGTCATCGTGCCAGTCACCACCTCATCGTCGGGCTGGCTGACGGCCACGATGGCATCCTCCGTGTTATAGTTGCTCCATGTGGGGATAAACACCGAGTATTTGTTGTTGTACGACAGGCTGTAGTTGGCGGCATAGTCGATAGAGAACAGGGTCTTGAAGGTCAAGCCCTTCACGAATCTGTTCATGTCGTAGTTGATGCCGGCATCAAACTGGAACTGTCGGCTCACGGCCTGTGTCTTGCCACCGAAATAGCAGTCGGCAATGGCGTATGACCTACTGCTTGTTGAACCGCCGGGGAACCATTTGCCGTCAATGATGTTGAGCGACTTGCCGAGGGTAGAGAGTGTCTGGCTGGCATTGGGGTCAACCATGTCGAGCGGAAGCAATGGCGAAGCGTTTGCCGGCTCGTTGGGGTGCATGGTAGCGGCATCGCTCCAGAAATCGCCCTTGTTCTTATGTTCATTATAATAGGTGGCGCTGACGTTGGCCCATCCGGTGATGAACTTATTCACCACGAGGTCCACATTACCGCGCACGCTGAAGCGGTCAGTGTAGTTGTCCTTGGCCTCGCCGAAGTTGATAAGGTCTTCTGCGCGGTAGTAGTTGATGTTCGTGTAGAAGTGTGCACGTGTGCCGCCACCCTGTATCTCCACGGTAGCATCCGAACGGTTGTATGCCTTGCGGATATAGTCGTCGGAGTAGTAGTTCACATTAGGATAGCGGTACGGATTCTTTCCGGAAGCATAGTTGTATATTTCCTCCTGTGAAGAATACGGCAACTTCAATTTTTCCAATGCAGAAGCATTATTCTGGGCAATAGCATCGTTGAATGCGGCTTCATGATAGAGCGTCATATACTCTGCAGAACCGATATACTCCGGAAACTCCTTTGCAACGTACCAGCCCGTATTGGCGTTGGCATCAATGCGGAGGCCGTCCACCTTGCCGCGCTTGGTAGTAATCAGTATAGCACCCTTGGCAGCCTTGGAGCCATAGAGCACCACGGCCTGTGCGCCCTTGAGGAAGGTGACCTGCTCTATCTCTGATGGCAGCACATTGTTCGAGGGTCGCTTCACGCCGTCGATAATGACGAGCGGCATGTTGCTGTTGTCGTTGTTGTCCAGACGCTCGTTGTCCATACCCCAGAGGTTGTTGCCGTTGAAGCCGCCTACGAGTGCCATCATGTCTTCCAGGCTGCTCATCGTATAGTCCTTCTTCGACAGTTCCTCCATGTCAACGTATGAAACGCCTCCGAGGAGATGGTCGGCATCCACGTCGCGGAACGCAACATGGACTTTCTTTTTTGCCACGGCAGAATCAGCCTCCTCAGCAGTCTGAGCACTGACCGTCAGTGGCGAGAAAATGAAGAATGAAGAATGAAGAATGCTGCGCCAAGCCCCTTCATTGTCATTTTCATGCTTCGTTTTCCATTATAATATACTTTATTGTTCATAGTTTTATCATTTTTATTTTATCTGAATGCGGTAGCAAATTTTTCATTATTCACTCTTCATTCTTCATTTTTGATATTACCATCCCGGGTTCTGTTTAAAGCCCTCATAGAGATAAACATCCTTTTCGGGGAAGGGGAACCAGTAGTGTTTGGCTTCCAGCGGACGCACAATCAGCGTCTCTTTATGGAAATTGCCTACACGGGCATCCTTCGGGTCGTTCTTCTTAAACCATGTGTCCTTTTCCAGACGCTCAAACTCGTGCGAGTATTTCTCCGTATAGGGAGGCTCGGTAAGGAGGAGCCATCGCTGAAGGTCGCACCAGCGGAAGCCTTCGAACGACAGTTCTACGGTACGCTCGCGGCGCACCTCGTCGATGAAATGCTCCCTGGTATCGAGGAAGTTATCCTGTACGCCTTCCATTCCCACGCGGTCGCGCAGCGCATTGATAGCGCCAACAGCCGAGTATGTGGAGCAATACGTAGTGGTTGTCTTCAGGTCCTTCACATCGTGTACAAAACCTGCCATGGCCTCTGCAAACATAAGATAGATGTCAGCAAGACGCATATAAGGCAGATAAGTCTGCAAGTTATATCCCCAGTCATACCATTTGTCGCCGATGTTACACTGGTGGGGCACGAGTTTCTGGATGAAATAGCCCGTGCTGCTGCCATTGTCTACAGAGCGCATGGCACCGCCAGTGTACAGTGAGCAATACTCATGGGGTTTCTGGGCATCATTCAAGCCCTCTGTCTTGAGCACATAATGGAAGCCGTCGAACACGATGTCGTGATAGAATCGCGGGTCGCGGCCCTTATAGGGATGGGTGGGGTCCCACTCGGCCTTCGGGTTAACCACATAGTGACCATTCTCCACCAAGTAGATAGGCTGTCCGTTGGCCATTCCATACTGGTCTATCAGGTTGGCTGTAGGGTGATGGATAATGTTGTCGTGCTCCACGATACCGGCCACCTTCGGGCCGAAGATCTTGGTACAGTTCCAGTTGGAAGAGTTGGCACCGGGGTGAGCGCCGCGGAAGATGGCCTCATCTACGCCGGGCATCTTCCAGCCTTCGCTGACTGTATAGAAGATGTTAGAATAAGTCTTGTTCTTCAGGTCCTCGATGGCTTCATGGTCGTAGATGTTTGAATATTTGAATGAAGCCAGTTTGTAGGTGACCTGTTCGTTGGCAACCAGTTCAAGGGCCTTGCCCAGGGCCTCGGCCGCCAACTTACAATACTTCTCGTCATAGTCGTAGGTCTTGGCGTTGGCACCACCCTGGCTGGCACCCAGCAGCACCGGCTGGCCACCCGTCTTGGTCTTCTCAAACTCTTTCATCAGGGGCGAGCCGGCCCAGAGGTAGCACTTGCCCAGATAGCATAGCGCCATGAACTTGTTGACACGCAGTTGGTTCTGACCATTTGTGTTGTCCCTGCCGGCAATCGTCTCGTCCCATTCCTTGGAATCCAGGGGAAGGAGTTCTGATGCGCGTTCAAAGTCCTCGGCACAACGGTCGGCACAATCCTGGAACGACAGGCGGGGCAGTTCGGGTATATGGCCGTCCTCAAAACTCTGGTCAATGTATGGCAGTCCGCCGAAGTAGCACATCAGTTCGAAGTGCCACCAGGCGCGGAAGAAATACAACTGTCCGAGCAGCAGGTCGCGCTCCTCGTCAGTGCCCACCAGTGTCTTGATGTTCTCAATACCCATGTTACACTTACGGATGCAGTACCATGAGTTTCTCCACAGTGAACTGCGGTCGCCATTCAGCCAACACTGGGTGTTGGTGTACCAGTTGCGGTAGTTGCCCAGGTCCACCTGGTGGTCCATGTGTGCATAGCCCTCGGGGTTATGGACAGCGTCGTCGCCGAAGTTCCATGCCGTACAGTAGTTCACCATCTCCTTGCTGGGCACCAGACTATATATTTCCTCGATATATCCCTGGAAGTTGCGGTAGTTCTTGAACGCCTCGTCCTCGCGCACAATAGAGTCCGGGTCTTTGTCGAGCCAGTCGGTGCAGGAAATGAAGGAAGCACTGCCAGCCATCAGGAAGAGCGAACCGCACAAAAGGGATTTAATGTTAATATAATGTTTCATAACGTTCAATGTTCAATGTTCTATATTCAATGTTCAATGTTCAACGTTAAAGGTTAAGTTTTACACCGAAGTTATAACGTCTGACAGTGGGGTAAGCACCGCCGCTACCGCTCCATCCGTAGTTGCTCTCACGGTCGTCGGGCATCTTGGTAATCAGGAAGAGGTTGTTGCCATTGACATAGACCTTCAGGCTGGTGAATCCAAGCCTCTTGATCCATCCCTTTGTCCAGGTGTAGGCCACCTCCACGTTCTTCAGTCGGAAATAGGAGCCGTCGTAGAGATACTGTGTACCGTCGTTGTAGGAAACCTGTGTGGCAAAACGCGGCACCACCACATTACCCCAGTTCTGCTCCGGGTTCCACCATGTACCGTTGTCGTAGACGGTGAGCAGTTTGTTGTTGAAAGAGGCAAGGCCCACGTCACGCGTCACGCCTGTCACGCCATACAACTGTGCGAAGCACGAGAAGCCCTTCCACTCCCAGCCTATGGTGGCATTATAGGTGTGCTCCGGGTTGCCGGTGTAGCCTATAGGTGCCTGGTCGTAGGTCTCGTCTACGACACCGTCGCCATTGAAGTCCACAATGTAGTGGTCGCCAATGAGCACCTGATTATCGTCCATCTCACGCTTTGGCGTGCTGTAGAGTTCATCGTAGGTGTTGATATAGCCGTTGTCGATAAACGACACGTACTGTCCCTGGGAATAGCCCTGTGCCCTGCGGTAATTAGGCAGCAGGGCGGGGTCGTCCTTTATGATAATCTCATTATGCGCGTAGGTATAGTTGGCATTGGCCCAGAATCGCATGCCGTTCTTCAGCACCTTGTTGAAGCGAAGTTCAAGTTCGAAACCAACGTTCTTGATCTCACCCTTGTTGATGTCAGGCGTGGTCCATGCACCGTAATAGGAAGGCACAGAGCGGTTGGAACCGGATACGAAGATGTCGTAACGGTCGTCGCGGAACCAGTCGAAACTACCGGCAAACATGCCGCCGAGGAAGGCATAGTCGAAACCGAGGTTCTTCTTCCTCACCGTTGCCCAGCGTAGGTCGGGGCTGGCAATGGTCGACTCCTTATAGCCCGTAAACGGACTGCCACCACCATCCATTCTCATGGCTACGGCATTTGTCACTGCCCAGTTGGTCAGATAGGCCCAGCGCGAACCGGCGTTGTCGTCACCTATCTCACCTATAGAGCCGCGGATCTTCAGCATGTCGATAATCCGCTTGTCTTTCAACTTCTTCATGAATTTCTCTTCTGAGATCATCCAGCCGGCGGCTCCTGAGCAGAAGAAGGCGAAGCGGTTGTCGGGCGAGAACTTCTGCGAGCCGTTGTAAGCACCGTTGAACTCAGCGAAATACTTGCCCATGAGGTCGTAGGTGGTACGGAACACCCAGTCCTCGCGGCGCCACTCCAGTTCGGCATTACCGGCATTGATACGGCGCTTCCAGTTACCCATGAGCGACACGTTGTGGACACCGAACTGGCGGCCCCAGTAGAGTTGCAGCGACATCTCCGTGGCGCGGTTGGTGCTGCTCACTTCACCCTTTGACGTACTCCAGTCTACCTTTTCATAGAAATCAAAACCGGTGTCATCGAAGATCTGCTTTTCAGGGCGAAGCACACCCTCCTCCGGAAGCATATACATACGCTTGGTTTCATGGCCAACGGCTCTGATACCACGATTATTTTCTTCTTGATTACTACCACTCTCATCAAACTGGTTGTCCCAGGATATGGTACCGCGTGCAACAAGACCCTTTGTAATGAAACCGAGGTCCTGTTCAAGGGCGAAGTCGGTGAAGATGCGGGTAATGGTCTTCAACTGATAACCCGACATTGCCACGTTCATCGGCGAGTTGGCAATATTGGAAACCAGGGGATAGTAGCCCCATGAACGATCGGAGAACTGCACCGGGAAGATGTTTGGCGGCATACCGTAGGCACCGGCCCAGTTCTGCTGCTGGAAGAACTCGCCGTTATTACCATAATAATAACGCGGGGTCTTCTGCTGGGCATTCGAACCGGCCAAGTTCACCTTGAACTGCGTGGTCTTCGTAATCTGGAAGTCAAGGTTCGAACGCACATTCAGACGGTTGTATGCATAGCCGCCCTCATAGCCCTGACGGTTGTCCCAGATGCGTGTCATGTCACCCTCGTTCTGGAAGTCGAAAGCCACGAAATACTTCACAAACTGCGTACCGCCGGAGATATTGAGATTTGCATTATACGACAAGGCCGTTGTCTTGAACATTTCATCCTGCCAGTCCACGTTGGGATAGCGCTCTGCCTGACTATAGTCGCCCAGATAGGTGCCGTTGGCATTGTAGTTGGGCTTGACGGTATAGTCCTGGTCGCGGAAGAGGTTGATGAACGCCTGCGGACGGTAGTAGGCCCAGGAAGCATCGCCGCCAATGGCAAGTTCGTGCTCCACAGCCTGGTTGCGATACATATAGCCGTCATACGAGTCGTACTTGCGGGGCAACTTCGACACGGCCTTCAGCGTGGCGTTGAAGCCTATATCGATCCTGGCCTTGCCTTCCACACCGCGCTTGGTGGTGATCAGGATAACGCCGTTGGCACCCTTCACACCATAGACGGCCGTTGCCGACGCATCTTTCAGCACAGAGATGGTGGCCACAGACGAGATGTCCACCGACTTGATCTCACGCTCCACACCGTCGACGAGGATCAGCGGCTGCGCATCCTGGTTCCATGCTGCTGCACCACGGATGTAAATACGCGGATCCTCTTCACCCGGCTGGCCCGAAGAAGCGATGGTAGCCACGCCGGGGAGGTTACCCGTAAGGGCAGCACCCACGCTGCCTATACCTGCAGCACGTTCCAGCACCTCGCCCGTGGTCTGTGTGATAGCACCCACCACGGATGCTTTCTTCTGCTGGCCGTAACCCACTACGACCACTTCTTCCAGTTTGGTGTTGTCGGCAAGCGACACTTTGATGGTGCGCTGTTTGCCAACCCTGACCTCCTTCGAAACCATACCGACGTAGGAGAACACCAGCACCGACTGTTCTGTAGGCACATCCAGTTGGAAGTTACCGTCAATATCGGTTACGGTACCCAGACTGCCATGACCCTTCACAACTACCGATGCACCAATGAGAGGCTCACCAGTGGCATCAACGGCCGTACCCCTCACATGGATGCCATCCTGCGCCTGTGCCACTGCACCTGGAAGCATGAGCATCATCAAGCAAAGGACAACGCGTTTGAAAAGTTCTTTCAGTTGTTTCATCTTGATTGATTAACAATATTTTTAGTTAGTATTAAAATTTTTGTGCAAATTTACTAATAATATTAAAAGAGGTATTACACTCATGTCTCTTTTTGTTTCACCATTAATATAATACAGCATTTAAAAGGCAAAATGAAACAAATAGAAAAACAAGAAAGACAAATAAAAAACAAAAATACCTCCCTTGCCTTGCAGATGACACAAACAAGACGGTAGACTCGCTGATGGCCGCCAGCGCGGAGCAACAACATCGCGCGCGCACGTATTATATAATAGGTGGCAGCGCCCTGGTCGTCCTGCTCATCGTCAGCCTCGTGCTGCTCTGGCAACTGCACCGCCGCAACGAAGCCTTCAAGCGCCAGTTCAACGACGTGCCGGCCTACGACGACATGCCAGAGGAAGAAACAATAGCGGTTTCGCCTTGACCGTTTTGCAGCCTAGTGACCCAGGTCGACAGATCGATTGACCTTGGTCGACAGATCGATTGACCTTGGTCGACAGATCGATTGACCTAGGTCGACAGATCGGTTGACCTAGGTCGGCAGATCGGTTGACCTAGGTCGGCAACTAAGAAAGGAGCCTGTTTTGACCTGCAAACAAGCCTCATTTGACTTTCAAGCAAGCCTGTTTTGACAAGGCTAACAGCCTCCATTGACTTTTATTATATAGTCATTTGGAATTTAATCTGGGAAATCGACGTTAAAAAGATTTCAAACAATTTGTTTGGTCGTTAGGGAAATAATGCTTACCTTTGCCCCCATAAAAGATAAACAATGGAATTATGGAGCAGATTCAACACATTACCATCGAAAAGGCTTCCCGTGCGACACTGAACAAATTGCGTCAGATTGGCATAGAAAAAGATCAGAGACTGCGCTTGATGAAGGAGCAGTGGGAGAGCGGAATGAACGAAAACGTGGAAGTAGTGAAACTGTAGCAACCATGGCCGGATACACCAGAGACATTATCCTTCCAGAGGGTGACATTATACGTGTGACCCTGTCAGAAGAGCAAGGCATCGTTTCTGGTGCAGCGAGGCAATTGAACAAAAACACGATGCCTCCCCAAAAATACAGAAGTTTACTTTTTGAGAACATGTTCAGAAGATACACCCGCATGAAACGGATTGACGACGTGTGTCTATCTGTTGTAGAGGTTAGCGGTATCAACGAGACAGGCATTTTTCCATCTCATATACCGTAAGTTCCTGTCAGTTGAGGCACTAATCATTGCCAATGACATAAAAGAAGGCTACAGCAAATAACCACTATTCCTGCCCCGACTTATCCGCCGCCGGAACTCTGAGTTTCGGCGGCTCTTTTTATGGGGCACGGCGAAAATAAAGCATTTCCGTCCCATCCAGGGCAAGTCCATCGTCATCGGCCCTGTGCTGATGGTGCTCTTTGTCAACCTGAACTTCGACTTGGAGTTCAAGGCCGCAGCCGAGGCCACGCTCGAGCGGAGTTACACCCACACACACGATTACACCATCGACTTCTCAGACTTCGGCTTCCAGCAAAAGACAACCTACGACAGTCCGGGGTGGCAGGTCTCTGCCGTGCTCTCAGGCGACATCGGCTTGCGCACCACGCTGGAAATCTGTATGGGTCTGTATGGCAAGATCCTCTCCCTGCGCATCTTCCCGTCGATATATGGCGGCATACATGCCGAATCGGCGCCATTAATTATCGTGGGCAACGACGACGAGCCGGCCTACGACGTGTCGGCCAAGCCGGGCATCACGCCGAAAGTGAACTGGCAACTTGATGCCGGCTTGGTTCTCGAACTGTCGGTCTTCGATTGGTTCAAGGAACTATTCGGCAAACTGACCAAAGAAAACACCAAGAGCGTGCTTAAAGAGGCATCAGAACAGGCCAAAAACTATATTCAGGAACACAATTTGACAGAGACGTTCTGGAACAACATCGAAGAAGATAAATACACGCGCGAGGAGGATAAAGAGAATAGCGCACTGACAGTCAACATCGGCAAGTGGGACATCGTGAAGGCCAAGCCCTTGTCATGGTTTCCCACCATCGACGACAACTCGTTTAAAGTCAACAGCACCTATTTACTTTTGGCTTTCATAGCCACGACGACATTGACAGTCTGTTCTTGTGGAAGTTCACGCACCAGTTCAGGTGGTTACGGCACCAGTTTAGGCGTTAATGTCGAAGACCGCAGTTATATCAACTATGACGTAGTCCCTGTAGGCGACATCATTACTTATACTATTGACATCTCGACACCTGAAGGCAAACAGAAACTAAACGGACTCACGGAGAATGAGGCAAAACGGTTGGCCGAGATAGAGGCTCGCCGCAAATACAATTGCGACCTCATCATTAATCCGCAATTCGACTGTTTAAAGAAGGGCAAG
>JAFSYY010000060.1 GCA_017455845.1 Prevotella sp.
AGCGCTTCGTCTACTATCTGAAAATAGCTCACAGGATGCAGGAGATGCTGGGCGTGCACTGAAAAAAACTCTCGGAAAACTCTCAGAAACTCTACGGAAAAAATCTGTTTCCGGGCATCAGTCCTCACTGGCGGCCGAAAACTCTACGTAAAACTCTCAGAAACTCTACGGCGATGGAATATTTCTTCCGTCGCCCTTTTTTTATCCCTACCTTTGCATCGTCAATCAGCGGAAACGCGAGTTGACGGCGGTCTCTGACTTACTGACACAACGAACCCGCGGGAAGGCCCGCGGCACTTTTGGAGTTAAAGGAGTTGAAAAAATGGTATGATTAATATACTGACCCCACCCCTGCCCCTCCCCTACAAGGGAGGGGAGTGGCTACCGCCTTGCCCGACGCAGGGACTCCGTGAGGCCCCCCCCGCCCTTCCAGGGGAAAGGCAGGCACGCCGTGCGGCACGCCCCTCCCTTGTTGGGGAGGGGCAGGGGTGGGGTCTGTATCTTGTTATTTTTCATCTCTGCTTTCGCTTTATCGAAAAGTTGGCTGCAAAGGTAACAAATTGTTACGAAACAGCCAAACAATCTCACAACATTTTTAAAAATACGTCTTTATCTTGACAGTCTTGTCTTTCATTACATCCTGTATCTCCTCGTCGGTCGATAGGTTGAAGTCGCCGGGGATGGTGTTCTTCAGCGTCGAGGCGGCGAGGGCATAGTCCAACTGCCGCTGGTTGTCGCCGGGGAAGGCGTTGACGCCATGGAGCAGGCCTGCCATGAAGGCATCGCCCACACCCGATGGATCTACCACGCCGTTGATATCGTTGATGGTTGACTTGAGCAGTTGGTAAGGGCCGTCAGGGGTTTCAGCCGTATAGAGCAGGGCGGTGAGCAGATGATGGCTGGAGGCCACCATGTTGCGCATGCCCATGAGCCATTTCACACAACGGGGGAACTCGCGGTGCAGGTCTTCGAACCATTCGCGGTATTCGTCCATCTGCATCTCGAAAGAGGTGTCGGTGGCCGTGAACGGAGGCTGTTTGCGCTGGCAAATCCACTCAAACTCGATGGCATCGCCAAACATCATGTCGCAGCGCGAGAGGATGCGCTTCAGCGTCACTCGGGGGTCGGCCCCATACTGCCACAGGTTTTTGCGGTAGTTGATGTCGAAGGCCACCTTGACACCCATCTCGTCGGCTATATCCAAAGCCTCGAAGGTGGCATCAGAAGCACTCTGCGAGATGGCGGCGGTGATGCCTGAGACATGAAGCACGGTGGCATCCTTCAGGATCTCGCGCCAGGGTATCATGCCGGGCTTGAGTTCCGAACAGGCAGAGTTGGCACGGTCGTAGATCACCTTTGCCGAGCGCATGCCTGCAGCAGGTTCCATATAATAGGTGCCGATGCGCTGACCGCCCCACAGGATATGACGGCAGTCCACGCCCAGTTGCATGAGGTTCTGCACGCCGGCATGGCCTACGGGTGTGTCAGGCAGTCGGGTGACGTAAGCCACATTATCTCCCAATGTTGCCAGCGAGACGGCTACATTAGCCTCGCTGCCGCCGTATTTACAGGTGAAATAGTCGCCTTGCGACAGTCGCTGGTGGTCAAGTTTTGAAAAGCGGAGCAGCAATTCTCCAAAAGTCACTACTTTATTATTCATGAACTATTAACTATGAATTATGAACTGTGAACTATGAACTGTATCAGATTCTCTCAACTTGCTTGACACCCTTCACGGTGCGCAGTTTCTTGATGAGTCCTTCCAGTCGGGTGTTATCGTTGATCATGATGGTCAGCGTACCACGGAAGAGTCCGTCGTTGGAGTCGATGTTGATGTTGCGCAGCACCAGTTTCTCGTCCTTGGAGATGATAGAGGTGAGATTGTTCACGATGCCCAGGTCGTCGTTGCCGATGACGCGCAGGGTGATGGCATACTGGCTGGAGCCCTTGCCGCTCCATTTTGCCCTGACGATGCGATAGCCGAAGCGTCGGCGCATCTCTGGCGCGTTAGGACAGTCGCAACGGTGAATCTTGATGCCGCCGCTGATGGTGACGAAGCCAAAGACCTGATCGCCATAGATGGGATTGCAGCAGCGGGCCAACTGGTAGTCCACGCCCTTCAGGTCCTGTCCGATGACCAGCACATCGGATGAGAGTTGGGAGTTGAGCGTTGAGAGTTGAGCGTTGTCGAGCGTAAACTCTTCGGCAGAGCGTGCCATATTGTCGCCGGTGATGGTTTTCTCGCCCTGCTGCAGTTCCTGGTATTTGTCAATGACCGTCTGCACATCGAGCGTCTCGTGGGCTATGTCGCGATAGAAATCACTGGCCTCCTTATAGCCCAGTTTCTTCATGGTGCGCATCATCAGGCTCTCGTCCTGCTCTATCTTGCGGTTCTTGAACTTGCGCTCCAGCATCTCCTTCACCAGCAGGGCCTCCTTCTGCTGCGTCTCTTTCAGGGCCAGGCGTATCTTGGCCTTGGCCCGCGAGGTCTTCACAATGTTGAGCCATTCCTGCTTGGGGTACTGCGTCGAGGAGGTGAGAATCTCCACCTGGTCGCCCGAATGTAGTTCCTGCCTGAAGGTCACCACCTTATTATTAATACGCGCACCCGTACATGCGGAGCCCACCTTCGAGTGGATATGATAGGCCATGTCGAGCACGGTGGCACCCTTGGGAAACTTCAGCAGGTCGCCCTTGGGAGTGAACACATAGATCTCGTCGTCGTAGAGATCCATGCGGAACTGATCCATCGCCTCCATGCCGCTGGCACTCTCCAGCATCTGACGGATGCCGTTGAGCCATTCGTCCATGCCGCCCTCCGACGACTTCACGCCCTTGTAGCGCCAGTGGGCAGCCACGCCGCGCTCGGCCACCTCGTCCATGCGCTCGGTGCGTATCTGCACCTCCACCCATTTCTTCTCAGGTCCCAGCACGGTGATGTGCAGACTCTCGTAGCCATTGCTCTTGGGCACGGTGAGCCAGTCGCGCATGCGCTTGGGGTTCGAGGTGTACATATCGGTGATGATGGCAAAGGTCTGCCAACATTGCTGCTTCTCCTTCTCTATGGGGCAGTCGATGATGATACGGATGGCAAAGAGATCATAGACTCCCTCGAAGGCACACTTCTGCTTCTTCATCTTCTGCCAGATGGAGTGTATGCTCTTGGTGCGCCCTTTCATGTGGAAGGTCAGTCCGGCCTCCTTCAGTTTCTGTTCAACAGGGGCTATGAAGCGCTCTATATAGGCATCGCGAGCCTGCTTCGTGGCGTTCAGTTTTTCCTTGATATGATAGTAGGCATCGTGCTCCAGGTATTTCAGCGAGAGGTCTTCCAGTTCGCTCTTCAACTTGTAGAGGCCCAGTTTATGAGCCAGGGGAGCATAGAGGTAGGCCGCCTCCTCGCTGACCCTTCGCTTGGCGTCTTCATTGCCTGTGTCGCGTATCTGCCGCATCAGGTTCACGCGGTCGGCTATCATGATGAGAATCACGCGCATGTCCTCGGCAAACGACAGCAGGAGGTTGCGGAAGTTCTCACTCTCAATAACGGGGTTCTTCTTATACAGTTCCTGGATGCGCTGCAGGCCATACAGTATTCTTCCCACGGGCAGGCCGTAGGAGGCACCCACCTCGTCGATAGTCAGGTAGCCGGCTTCCATGATGGGGTGAAGCAGGATGGCCAGCACGGCATCGCGACGCAACCCTATCTCATCGACCACCAACAGGGCGGTCTGCAGACTTGTCACAATGGGATTGAGACCAAACACATCGCGACGCACCTTGTTCTCCTCGATGGCGTGGAGCAGGTGGCTGCGCACTTGTATCTCGTCATTTTCTTCGAGCGAAGGGGCTATCTTCTCCTTCAGTTCGGTATATAGCGACAATGTCTGTTCTCTTTCTTCTGCGGTAAAATCTAGTCGTTCTGTCATATATTGGCGCTTAATTCAATGCAAAAATACAACTTTTTACTGAAATGGCATCATAAAAACCAAAAAAAATGTAACTTTGCAACGAGAAAATAACATTGATAAGGATTATGGAACAGATATTGACACTGCTACTGGGACTTGCGGTAGGCATTATCGTTGGCTATATGCTGACTCGCAGACAACATGAGAAGCAAGTGGCTGCGCTGAAGAAAGAGCAAGAGGAACGGCTGGCTGCGCTGAAGAAAGAGCAAGAGGAACGGCTGGCTGCGCTGAAGAGCGAGCACGACCGGCAGATGACTGCGCTGAAGAGCGAGCACGACCGGCAGATGACTGCGCTGAAGAGCGAGCACGACCGGCAGATGACTGAGCAGAAGCAGGAACAGCAGGGGCTCATGGAACAGCAACTACGGCTTATCAAGGCAGAGATGAACGCAGCCTCGGAAAAGATACTGAAGGAGCGTGTGAAGGAACTCTCTACCACCAACGAGCAGCAACTATCGGGCATACTGAACCCGCTGCGCGAGAACATACGTCTGATGAAGGAGGCGGTGGAGAAAAGCGACCGCGCCCAGACGGTGACCATGGAGCGCCTCGACGCCTCCATCAAGGAGAACCTGCGGCAGGCGCAGGAGGTAGGCCAGCGGGCGGAGAACCTGGCGCGGGCGCTGACCAGCGACAACAAGACCCAGGGTAACTTCGGCGAACTGCGGCTGAAACAGTTGCTTGAGGAGATGGGACTGGAGGAGGGACTGCAGTTTGAGGAGCAGACCACGCTGCGCGACGAACAGGGGCGCACCGTCTATGATGCCGACGAGGGCCACCGCCTCATACCCGATGTCATCCTGCATTTTCCCGACCAGCGCGATGTGATCATCGACTCGAAGATGTCGTTCAAGGCATTCCAGGACTACTACAGTGCCCAGAGCGACGAGGAGCGGGAGTCGGCCCTGCGCCGCCACGTGATGTCCGTGCGCCAGCATGTCAACGAACTGTCGCGCAAGAACTACAGCCGCTATATCCATGAGGGGCGCCAGAAACTGGACTTCGTGATGATGTATGTCTTCAGCGAGAGTGCCTTGCAACTGGCTCTGGGCAGCGACCCCTCACTGTGGAAGTGGGCCTACGACAACGGCGTCGTCATTGCAGGCAGCCAGAGCCTCTTCGTCATGCTGCGGGTACTGGAGATGTCGTGGAAGCAGATGCGGCAGGTGGAGAACCAGCAGGAGATTATGAAGACGGCCAGCCTGATTGTGGAGCGTGTACAGATATTCTACGAGCGTTTCCTCAAGGTCGACGAGCAACTGCACAAGACCGGTGAGGCCTTCGAAGACCTGAAGCGCAGCACCTCGTCATCAGGCCTGAGCATCACCACGGCGGCGGCAAAATTATTAAAATACGGCGCCCAGGAAAATCCCAAGCGCCGCCTTAAACTATCATCCGACACAACTCTCAACTCTTAACTCTTCGCTCGACCTCTGGTCGCTTGCTACCAAAGGGACGCAAGAACTCTTGATATACTCCTTCATCTCGCTTTTCCACTCAAAGTAAGGGAGGTCGGGCAGGCGGTTCCAGTTGTTGGTCATCTCGTCAATATACCAGTCACCGCGCTCATAGACCATGTTAAGCAGCACCGGCACCTTCATGTCGCCGTTGTGCAGGACGAGCGACACGGTGCCTTGGTCGCCGGTTCGGTCAATGGTCTCAATGTCCGTGGCATACATAAAGGCATAGTCCTTTGAGCACGTCCAATAGTCCCATTCGAAGAACCCCGTCTCGCCTTCACGCTTCTCGTCAATATCCATCACCGAGGCCACATGGCGGTTCCAGTCTTCCGAGCAATACAGGCTGTCGAAGTCGGGCCATTGCGTAGGCCCGCCCTCGCCGTTCTGCCGCAGGGCATCGAGTCGGTTGTAGAACAGGGTTACGTTGGCATAGATCTTCTGCACGCGCTCACGCAGGTATTCATCAGAGTGCTTAAAGTCGGTCTTGCGCAGGTTCTGACAATTCTCCAGCAGCCAGAGTATGCCAATCATCACCACCAGCGCCATCAGCCATTTAAAAAGTTGTACAGGCATGTCTCTCTATCTGTTTCATTTTGTTTGGGACAGAGTGTTTCCGCTGCCTATTTGCTCTCCCCGTTAATCCTGACGTTGACGGCCTTGCAGTTCTCGATAACCGAAGCATCGAAGGCTGCCTTCTTGTCGCTCACGTTGATATTTTCAAAGGTAAAGTCCGCGAGGCGGTATTTGTCCGACGTGCCCACATCGAAGAAGTTCTGGCAGTCCATCTGGATATTGCGCAGGGTGATGTTGTTGCACTGTGACAGGGGCATGTCTTCACGCGCCTCGGGCTTGAAGAACTGCGTCCAGGGGCGCACCACCAGGAACGAGGCGCAGTCGCCGGTCATATCCTCCACCGTCACATATTCATAGTGCTGCGGCGTGTCGGGGCGCATCTTCAGCCAGAGCACGCGGTTGGCATCATGCACCTTGCAGCGGCGCAGGACGACGTTCTTGTCGTGAAGGCTCTCGCTGCCCAGCGTCATGCAGCCATGCACGCGGCCGTAGGTGCAGTCGCTCACCATGATATTCTCGCAGGGGCCGTTGTCGGGGTCTTTGTCGGCCCACGTGCCCTTGCCGCCCTTCAGCACAACGGCATCGTCGCAGACGCTCATGAAACAGCCGCTGATAAGCACGTTCTTACACACATCCAGGTCGATGGCATCGCTCGAAGGTGCTCCGCGCTTGGGGTCGACAGGTGTCACGTTGTTGTTGGGTGCAAAGATATAGCAGCCCAGGTAGCGCACGTTCTCGCATTTATAGAGATGGTTGGTCCAGAACGGCGAGTTGATGATTCGCACATCCTGTACGGTGACATTCTTGCTGTTTGAGATATACACATTGCGGGGACGCAGGGCCTCCAGGTTGGTGCAGTTCTTATTGAACTTACGGCGTATCCAGAACTCTTCCCAGTAGGCCTGCCCGTTGCCGTTGATAGTGCCAGGGCCGGTGATGGTAAAGCCGTCTACGCCGTCGGCATTGACCAGGGCGGCAAAATAGTCGAGCGTCTGACCTTCCATGCGCGTTTTCACCAGTTTAAAGTCGCGTATGCGGTCGCTGCCGCGCAGTTCGCCGTTGTCCTCGATCAGCAGGTGGGTGCCGGGCTTGAAGAACAGGCTGCCGCTGACCACGAAGCCGCGTGGCACGACAACCACTCCCCCACCCTCGCTGGCACAGCGGTCGATGACGGCCTGTATCTGCTCCGTCTGCACCTGCTCAGAGTAGTTCTTCACGCCATAGTCGGTAATCACATAGCGCTTACCCAAGCGGCTCACATCAACCCTCGATGTATCGCTGAACCACGCAGACACCGCAGAGCCGTCGGGCCACAGGTCCTGCTTCACCGTCTTTTTCTTTCCCATAGCCACGGTGCACATCATCAGTACAACCATGCCAAGAACCACGCGCTGTTTCATTTTCTTCTTTTGCTTTTGTTGTTTCGAAGTCGAGTAAGTTGAGGGACTTTCACCCTCCCTTCTCTCAGAACCGTGCTTGACAGTCTCCCATCACACGGCTCTTCGTACTTAACTCTTTGTTATTGTTTATAATGTTTATTTTCTCGAATCTCATTACTTGGCACATTGGGGCACATAGCCCAAAGACCAATGCACAAACATGCCTC
>JAFSYY010000061.1 GCA_017455845.1 Prevotella sp.
GGGCACCTTCTACATCACCATGCAGAGCACGGGTGCCGAGACTGCGAAGAAATGGAGCGTGAGCGAGAACGTCAAGGCCCTGCACGTGAGGTTCCTGCCCGACCAGAGCCAGAAGTCGGTCTACAAGGCCAGCGCCATCCGCACGGCCGCCCACATCAGCGACGTCAATTCCCTCGTGGGCATCGAAGATGCTGAGGAGGAAGAGGGCGAGGGCGGCGAGCCTTAAAACGGGGGACGGGGGACGAGGTGCGTTTTCGCACCTCGCACCTCGCACCTCGTCCACCCGAAAAACAAAGAATTTGAGACCATGAAACACAAATGAAGATGAAGAAACGAGCCATTGAGATTGTGGTGAAGATGATAGTAGCCGCACTCACCGCCTTCCTCACTACACTGGGCACCGTCAGTTGTATGTAAAAAGGTTTGAGTAAGGAGTTGAGAATGATGTTTTTTCGGCTTACACTAGATTTGCTGCATCAGATTCCATACTCTGAAGGGATGTGCAAGGGATAATACTGTTGTCTTTAACTACTTTAACTACTTTAACTACCATTAATTCTTTATCAAGTTGGCAACGGCTGCAACCATGGTTCCCAGGGAGGCCGACGTGGTGCCGATAGACAGGATCTCGGGCAGTGTGAGCGACTTGCCTTTCTTCTTGGTGGGCACCACGATCTGGCAGCCGGGGCGCGGCTTGTTCTTCGAGTTGGCCTTCGCCACCATGCCGTTCATGTAGATGATGATGGCCTTCGACTTCTTGGCCGTCGAGGTATAGCCTCCTGCCTGCTTGATGTAGTATCTGGCTTTCTTGCCCTCCTTGAAGCGGATGGTGTTGGGATAGATGACTTCGCCGTTGATGGTGACGGTGCTCGTCTGCACAGGCACGACGATGCGGTCGCCGTCGCGCAGGATGGGGTCATCGTCGGTGCCTGGATGCAGCAGTGCCTTTTCCAGTTCCATGCCGACGGGATAGTTGGGCAGCAGGTTGAGTTTGGAGATGTCGATGGTGTCGCTCCCAGAGTTGCGCGTTGCCGTGCGCAGCACCGTTTCCATGACGCTCTGCTCCTCGTGTGTCATCTGCCGCAGCAACTTGGCACCCTCTATGTAGGCCCTGTTTGTAAGCCCCCCTGCCCTCTTCACCACTTCGCTCAGGCGCTGCGTCTTGTTGGTCAGGGCGTAGGTGCCTGCAAACTGCACCTCGCCCTCGATGCGTACATTCTGCGGCGTGTTATAGTCGGGGCTGCGGCGCACGTAGACCTCGTCGAAGGGCTGCAGGCCGAAGTTCGTCTGGCGGTCGATGTTGAACTCCGGGTCGAGCGAGAAACTGTATATCGTCGTGATGCTGTCGCCGCTCTGTGTGGCGTTGGGGTTCTTGATACATCTCGACACATCTATCTTTGCGAGCGAGGCTGCCTCTGTAGGGCCGCCGGCCTGCAGGATCAGGTCTTCCACGGTCATATGCTCTGCGTATGGGAAGATGCCTGGATTGTAGACCTCGCCGTGTACGGTCACCGTCTTCAGCCTGTTCTGCACCTCACGGCTGGCAATGAAGAGCACATCCTCGTTGTGCAGGGCAACGTCGCTGGCAGTGCCGTCGAGTATGCCGCGCAGGTTCACGCTGATGACTTCGCGCGTGCGGTCGCTCTTCATGCGCTGCAGCACGCCACGCGTAGAGATGGCGTCTTCCTTCAGTCCGGCGGCGGCCTCCAACAGGCCTTTCACCGTGGTGATGTCGCCACCCACCTGATACAAGCCCGGGCGGAACACGGCTCCCTTCACCTCCACCATGTTCTGATAGCGGTTCAACACGGAGTCAACATCTACCACGTCGCCATCCATGAGGCGGAAACTGTTGTAGTCGAAATCGCCCACGCTGAACACAGACAGCGAGGGCTCGCTCTTGCGAAGCACGCGCAGGGCGCGGGTATGGGCATCGCCCGCGAAGCCGCCAGCATATCTCAGCAGCGTGGAGATGCTCTCCTTATCCTTCATCTCGTAGTACATGGGGCGTTTCACCTTGCCCGTGATGCATACCAGGGTCTCGTAGGGGCCCACGGTGATGACATCATTGTCTTGCAGCCTCACATCGCCAGTGAGTTTGCCGTTGAGCAGGAAGTCATACACATCGATGTTCGACAGGAGGTTTCCCTTGCGATACACCTTTATGTTGCGCAAGGTGCCAATGTCGTTGGGGCCGCCAGCCATGTAGAGCGCGTTGAACACTGTTGAGAAGGCCGACAGGGTGTAGGTGGCCGGCACTTTCACCTCGCCAATGACGCTGACGGTGATGGTGCGCGTCTGGCCCAGCGTCAGTTCTATCTTCGAGTCTTGATAGCGCGGGCCTATCTCCGCCTTGAGCCTGGCCTTGGCCTGGCTGACAGACAAGCCGCCAAGCCTCACGACACCCACATCGGGCACCGTTATGGTGCCGTCGGGCGAGATGGTCACGCTGACGCTCTCCTGTGCTGCCCCCCAGATATCAATGTTCACCACGTCGCCGGGCCCCAGTGTATAGTTCTGCGGCGTGGCCAGATTCATGGAACTCTGGAAGGTGAGGTTCTTGTTGTTGAACACATCGTGGCCAAAGATTTTCCTGGCGTGCCCGTCAGTAGGCGCGACGACGGCCGCAGAGTCGCTGTAGGTGTTCAGTTCCTCTGAGCGCAGGTCGCCGTTGGCAGCACGCATACGCGAAACGCCGCTCATGTCGGCCGTTGCGGTGCTCTGGCCCGTTGGATTATTATCTATCTGGCTGCTATATTTTTCGTATATGCTCCTGATTCGCTCGTCAGAGAGCCCTTGCTGACGTAACTCCAGATAGATTTGCTGGCGCGACAAGCCTCTATTATGAAGCGTCAGCACCTGATTCTTTACCTCATCATCGGTTTTCAACGACTGAGCCTGGGCCGTGCCACAACCCAGCCAGAGCAACCATGCAAAAAGACATATTTTTCTCATATTCAAAAGGGCAATATTTGCCTAATTTAAAATTTTTGGCACAAAATTACACAAATAATACGAGAAAACAGGCGTTTAGTCGAAAATTATGCCCGTGCAGTCGATTAATTTTTGTTAATCGAGACGATGGTCAATAACTTTGTAGCCCTGGCGGTAACGGTCGGCAGGAAAGACAAACTGTGCATCAGAGATGCCTCCAGACCTGAAATTGCTAATCTTTATCTTCGCCCATATAAACGCCACCTTCAGTTTCAGCGACTTCGGCGCGTAGGTCTTGCCGTCGATGAGTGCCCTCACCTCCTTGATGGTGCCCTTGGCGTGCTTTTGCTGCTTCATGATGAGCAGGATGTCGCTGCCCTTGCGCTCCATGGCATAACTGAAGTCGTCGGGCGCGAACTTGAACTTGCCCGAGTATTTGTCTTTCTTGTCGGAGTTGGCATGGTGTATCTCTATGGTCTTCTTCTTCCTGTAGACCATATAGGCCGTCACGCCGTCGTTCCACGTGTTGACGCGCTCGTCGGAGAAGCACTGCTTCTTGCCCTTGTACCATATAGTGCCGTGGGTCTTGTAGATGCCGATGATGTTCACGTCGTAGCGCAGGGTGGAGCCCTGGGGCCCAAACACCATGTCGTAGACTTTGTCGAACACCTGGCGTGCCTCATTGGGCGCAGCGTTGGCTGCCGCGCCTATTGTGAGCACCTGAAACAACAGGGCCAGGAGGATGATTGTCTTTCTTACCATAATGATTTGTTTTCGAGGGCGAGGTTCAAGGTGCGAGGGGCGAGGATAGTTTTGCTAATCTTAACGCTACGCGTCTTTAAAAAAACAAATAAAAACAAAAAAAACAAATAAAAACAACAAAATAGATTTTCAATATTCAATTTTCAATTTTCAATCTTCAATTTTTAATCTTCAATTTACTAGGGCGTTGTTTTTATTTGTTTTTTTTGTTTTTATTTGTTTTTATAAGACCGCTTTGCGGTAGGAATATACTTTCAAATAAGACCGCTTGCGGTAGGAATATACTTTCAAATAAGACCGCTTGCGGTAGGAATATACTTTCAAATAAGACCGCTTGCGGTAGGAATATACTTTCAAATAAGACCGCTTGCGGTAGGAA
>JAFSYY010000010.1 GCA_017455845.1 Prevotella sp.
GTGCGAGGTGCGAGGTACGAGGTGCGAGGTGCGAGGTGCGAGGTGCGAGGTACGAGGTGCGAGGTGCGAGGTGCGAGGTGCGAGGTACGAGATGCGAGGTACAAGGTACGAGGTGCGAGGTGCGAGGTGCCTCGCACCTCGAATCATGTGCATATTATCAGAATATGTGAATAATAACAAAAAGTAGAACACAAATTTGTATAATTGGAGTATTTTCACTACCTTTGTGCTCCGAAAACGAGAACAATGAACGATAAAAAGGTGCTTTATATCGCATTCAAGCAGCCCAGCGGAATACTGGTGGGCGGAGGCATGGGTAATCAGCGCAGCCTAAACACTCTGCGCGATTACTTTGGTGCCGATAATGTGGTCACAGAATACATCCATACTGAGAATGAGAGAAACGGACTGTTTACGAAGATAAAGTCAGCATGGATGTTTCTCTTTGACTACCACAACGGCCTGACGCCTCAGCGCATCAGGCAACTGACGGAACAGGCTCAACATTTCGACTATGTGTTTATAGACTCAAGCGTGCTGGGCATCATAGCAAAGGCTCTGCGACAAAAAGGCTATCAAGGAAAAACCATCGTACATTTCCACAACATTGAGAGCATCTATTACGACAGCAAAATGCCTAAACACCTGCCGGGCCGTGGCATTGTCATCAGATGCGCTGAACACAACGACCGGTATGCATGCCAGTATGCCGACAAGATCATTGCACTCAGCCAGCGTGATTCATGCACTTTGGAAGAGAGATATGGAAGGAAGGCCAATGCCATTATCGGCACAGGGCTGAAGGATGTTTTTGTATCTGCCGACAAGAGCGTGATGACTTCAAGCAGGCCGCGCTGCCTTTTTTTAGGAGCCTATTTCAAGCCTAATAACGACGGCATACTATGGTTTGTAAAAAACGTACTGCCTCACGTGGATATTGAACTCACCATTGTTGGCAAAGACATGGCACGCCTAAAGGCAGAAGAGCCCAGTCTAAAAAATATTGATGTAGTGGCAGATGCTCCTGACCTTCGTCCGTATTTTGAATCAGCCGACTTCATGATACTTCCTATTTTCAGTGGCAGTGGAATGAAAATCAAGACTTGCGAATCGCTGATGCACGGTAAGAACATCATTGGCAGCGACGAGGCTTTCGAAGGTTACGACCTGGATGCAGAAAAGGTTGGCGGACGCTGCAACACGTCCGAAAGTTTCATAGAATGTATCAATCACTACATTACCCATCCTGTGCCACGCTTCAATGCCTACTCACGCGAGGTTTACCTGACCAAGTATTCAGAAGACAGTACTCGAAAAGTTTTCTGTTCTGTCTTTGAGTAAAAGATTGGACAGCGTACAATATATTCTTTCTAATAACGTTCTTTTAAAAAAGCAACAAAAGAATATATGATTATACGAAGCAAGGCTCCGTTGCGCTTAGGTCTGGCAGGAGGAGGATCGGATGTTTCCCCTTACTGTGACATATACGGTGGTCTGGTTCTTAATGCCACCATTAATTTATACGCCTATTGCACCATTGAAGAAACCAACGACGAATTGATCAGTATTAACTCTTTCGATGCCGCCGTATTCAAGTCTTATCCGCAATCACGCCAACTGGAGATCGACGGTGAAGCGAGTCTCATAAAGGGTGTCTACAACAGAGTTGTGAAAGACTTCAGTCTGCCTGCACTGTCATTTAAGATTACCACCTACAACGATGCACCTGCCGGTTCAGGATTAGGGACATCGTCCACCATGGTAGTATGCATACTGAAAGCCTTTGTAGAATGGAAAGGGCTGCCGCTGGGCGACTATGAGATAGCCAAACTGGCCTACGAGATAGAGCGGAAAGACCTACAACTTAGCGGTGGCAAGCAGGATCAGTATGCAGCCTCTTTCGGAGGTTTTAATTTCATTGAATTTCTGAAGGACGACATCGCCATTGTCAATCCCCTGAAAATCAAGCGATGGGTCATTGACGAACTTGAAGCCTCCATGCTGCTGTATTTCACCGGGCGTTCCCGTTCGTCTGCCGCTATCATTGATGAGCAGATGAGAAACACGAAGCAGGGTAAGAGTGATGCTATCGAAGCCATGCACCTCATCAAACAGAGTGCCATAGACACGAAACTGGCACTGCTGAAAGGAGATATCAATGCGTTTGCCGACATACTGCACGAAGCATGGGAAAACAAGAAGCGGATGGCTTCGCATATCACAAACCCCATGATACAAGAGGCTATGGCCACAGCCATGGAATCAGGGGCCAAAGCCGGCAAGGTGTCTGGAGCAGGCGGTGGTGGTTTTATTATGTTCGTGGTGGAACCCACCCGTAAGAAAGAGGTTGAAACGGCACTGTCAAAACTCAACGGACACGTCATGCCATTCAGTTTCAGCGACGGTGGCGCACACGGATGGAAGATTTATGAGACAGACAATATAAAAGCGTTTTAGCAACATACATCAGAGAATATGAACGACGAACATATTGAAGTACTCATTAGCCGGTTTCCTTCATTATCTACCTGCCGGGAAGCCATCATGCAGGCATACAACATCTTGAGGCAGGCCTACGCCGATGGCCACAAATTGTTGGTGTGCGGCAATGGCGGTTCGGCCTCCGACAGTGAGCATATCGTTGGCGAACTGATGAAGGAGTTTAAACTAAAGCGCGAAGTGTATAAGAACCAGGCCGACGAGATGAAACGTATAGACCCCGAACTAGGAGCCGCGCTTGCCAAGCACTTGCAGGGAGCACTGCCTGCCATCTCGCTGACCGGCCACTCCTCCTTGACCACAGCCTTCATGAACGACAGCAATCCTGAACTCGTCTTTGCACAGCAGGTGAATGGCTACGGCACGCCTGGCGATGTTTTCATGGGCATTTCAACTTCTGGCAACAGCAAGAATGTGCTCTATGCAGCCGTGGCAGCCCGGGCCAAAGGACTGAAAGTCATCGGCCTGACAGGAGCGGCCCCATGCAGGCTGTCATCTCTGGCAGATGTGTGCATACAAGTACCTGAGACCGAGACTTACAAGATTCAAGAATTGCATCTGCCTGTTTATCACTGTTTGTGCATGATGCTGGAAAAGCATTTCTTTGGAAAGTAGCCAACTAATCAATAATACAAACATGAAAGCGGTAATAATGGCTGGTGGCAAAGGCACGCGCATAGCATCCATTGCCAAAGATATACCCAAGCCGATGATTCGGATTGACAACAAGCCAATCCTTGAATATCAAATAGAGAATTTAAGAGCCTGCGGAATTACCGACATTACGCTTGTCATAGGTCATTTAGGCAGCATCATTCAAGAGTATTTCAAGGATGGTTCAGACTATGGCGTCAATATCACATATTTCGTCGAGGACACTCCATTAGGTACCGCAGGAGCCTTGTTCAAGATTCCTTGCCTGGTTGATGATTTCCTATTGCTTTGTGGTGATGTAATGATTGATGTCGATTTCAACCGCTTCATCCGTTTCCATCGCGAACATCATGCCTGGGCTAGTCTCATGGTTCATCCCAACGGGCACCCATACGACAGTTCCATCATTGTTACCGAAATTCTCCCCCCAAAAGAAAAAGGAGGCCTGCCTGTGGAAAGCCATCGCGTGGTTGGCTGGCAGAGCAAAGAGGATCAGCGTGTGTATTATAAAAACCGCGTCAATGCAGGAATTGAGATCATCTCCCCAAAACTGCTAACGGAGGCCATGACGCACATCACCCCCCGCCACCCTGAACAACCAGACAAAATAGACCTTGACCGCGATGTCCTGAAAGCCAATATCCCGACAGGAAAAATATTCGCCTACGACACACCAGAATATATCAAGGACATGGGCACCCCCGAGCGTTACTATGAAGTTGGGAACGACCTGAAGCATGGGATGATTGCCAGCCGTAACCTAAGCAAGAAGCAAAAAGCAATTTTCCTGGACCGCGACGGAACCATCAATGTCTATAAAGACTTCCTAACTCATCCCGATGACTTCGAACTCATTGATGGAGTATCAGAAGCCATCCGCCTGATAAACCGCTCTGGATATCTGGCAATTGTCATCAGTAACCAGCCCGTCATTGCTCGTGGCGACTGCACCTTTGATGATTTGAACACCATCCACAACAAGATGGAGACCCTTTTAGGCAAAGACGGTGCTTTCGTCGATGCAATCTACTACTGTCCACATCATCCAGACAGAGGGTTTCAGGGCGAACGGCCTGACTACAAGTTTGACTGCACATGCAGGAAGCCCAAACCAGGCTTACTGCTTCAGGCGGCATCCGACTGGAATATAGACCTCGCAGAATCATATATAATAGGTGATAGCGACCGCGACGTACAGGCAGGTATCAACGCCAACCTGAAAAAGGCTATTCGCATTGAAACCAACAAAAACAACGAATTGGCAGAAACGATAAAACAAATTCTCTGCCAATAATTTTGCCATTTGAAATAAAATGCGTACCTTTGTCGGCTGAATCAAAGTTAGCCGCAAATGACATTCAAAAAGGCATTCGAACATCACAGGACAAGAAGGGGAGGCAATGACAACACGCTGGTGTCTGTCATCATGCCTATGCACAATGCTGAACGCTACCTCAGAGAGGCTGTGGAGTCGGTGCTGGCACAGACCTACGAGAAGTGGGAACTGCTGATTATCGACGATGCCTCGACCGACAGTTCTGTTGACATTGCCAATGAATACGTCTCGGCCGACCCGAGGATTCACCTGCTTCACAACCCCGAACCCATCCAGATGCCTTCCGCTCCGAGGAATGTAGGGGTGCATGCTGCCAGGGGTCGCTATATTGCGTTCCTCGACAGCGACGACGTGTGGTTCCCTCAGAAACTGGAGCAGCAACTGCCGCTCTTCCACGACAACCGCACGGCCATAGTCTATTCTAATTACGAAAAGATAGACGACAAAAGCATCCGCTCTAACCGAATAGTGTCCTCGCCGTCAAGTGCCACCTACAACACCCTGCTTCTGGGCAACATCATCGGCAACCTGACGGGTATCTACGACACCCACAAAGTGGGAAAAGCGTTGATACAGAATATCCACCACGAGGACTACGGCATGTGGCTGTCCATCCTGAAGCAGGGCTACATCGCCCGCAACACCGAGACCACTCTGGCTGCCTATAGGGAGACATCGCGCTCTGTTTCCTCAAACAAGTTGAGGGTCACCTCCTGGCAATGGAACATCTACCGCAACGTTGAGCACCTGTCCCTGCTGCGGTCGGCTTATTACTTTATGTTCTATGCCATCAAAGCCACCTACAAGAGTCTTATTTAATTTTATAACACAAGGCGCAAAGTAATCAAAGACACAAAGAACACAAAAAAATAGTCTTATAAACAAGTATGAACAGAAACACATTGATTGGCTTCAGTCTCATTGCAGTGGTGCTTATTGCATTCAGTTATCTCAACACACCCTCGCAAGAGCAGATTGAGGCCTACAACCGCGAACAGGATAGCATCGCTGCCCTCCAACAGGCCATGGCACAACAAGAGCAGAAGGCAGACACGCTGAAGCAACAGCCCGTGGCCGCTGTCGACTCTGCCGCCCTTTTCTTCCCTTCGCTCAACGACTCACTGGCCGGCGGCAGCCGTCTGGTAACGCTGAAGAACGACTCCCTGGAACTGACCTTCAACACCAAGGGCGGCACCATTGCCGGCGCCCGCATCTTGGGGCATAAGGACACGCTGAACAACTATGGCGTGACGCTGTTCGACGAAAAGAGCCAGCAGATGGCTTTCATCATCAAGAGCCTGAAACAGTATGTCAACACCCAGGACCTGTATTTCGCCCCCACGCAAGAGGCCGACGGCTCGCTGACCATGACGGCACAGGCACTGGGCAACGGCTCGCTGGTGTTCCGCTATCAGTTGGGGCCCGACTATATGCTGCATTTCTCGTTGCAGGCCAACGGCCTGGCCGACCAACTCGACCCTACCAACAAGGAAATGGTGATTCTCTGGCAGGAGGCGTGCCACCAGCAGGAGAAAGGTTTTACCTTTGAGAACTACCGCTCTGCCCTCACCTATAAGTTCCGCAATGGCGGCACCGACTATCTGAACGAGACCTCCGACAAGCGCGAGACCACCGAAGAGGCTACCGACTGGGTTGCCTTCAAGAACCAGTATTTCTCGGCGGTGCTCATCTCGAAGGATGCCTTCAATGCCGGCGCCGAACTCACGAGCACGCCGCAGGACAAGAGCACCCGCATCCTGAAGAACTACGAGGCACGACTCACCACCAAGTTCGACCCTACGGGCCTGCAGCCCTCGGAGTTTGAGATGTTCCTCGGCCCCAACGATTTCCGGCTGATTCAGAGCGTAGAGGAGCAGAGCACCTTTGGCAAAGACCTGGACTTGGAGAAACTGGTGTACCTGGGCTGGCCGCTGTTCCGCTTCATCAACCGCTGGTTCACGCTCTATGTCTTCGACTGGCTCACAAAATTTGGCCTGCCCATGGGCATCGTGCTTATCCTCATCACCCTGCTCTTGAAGGCTATCACCTACCCCATGGTGAAGAAGAGTTACATGTCGAGTGCCAAGATGCGCGTCTTGAAGCCCAAACTCGAAGAGGCTACCAAACAATATGACAAGCCCGAGGACCAGATGCAGAAGCAGCAGGCCATGATGGCCCTCTACTCCAAGTATGGCGTATCGCCCCTGGGCGGCTGTCTGCCCATGCTCATACAGGCGCCCATCTGGATAGCAATGTTCAACTTCGTGCCCAACGCCATACAGTTGCGCCGCGAATCGTTCCTCTGGATGGACGACCTCTCGACCTACGACCCCATACCCCTCATCGGCCAGTGGGACACGCAGATATGGCTGCTCGGCGACCACCTGTCGCTCACCTGTATCCTCTTCTGTGTGAGCAACCTGCTCTATTCCTATATGACCATGCGCCAGCAGAAAGACCAGATGGTGGGCCAGCAGGCCGAGCAGATGAAGATGATGCAGTGGATGATGTACATCATGCCGCTGATGTTCTTCTTCATGTTCAACGACTACAGCAGCGGACTTAACTTCTATTACTTCATCTCGCTGTTCTTCTCGGCAGCCATCATGTGGACGCTGCGTAAGACCACCGACGATGCCAAGTTACTGGCCCAACTGGAAGCCAACTACAAAGAGAACCAGAACAACCCGAAGAAGATGGGCGGGCTGGCTGCACGCCTGGAAGAGATGCAGAAGAAAGCCGCTGAAATGCAACGTCAACAACAACAGAGAAAATGAAGATTGGTTTCGACAACGAGAAATATCTCAAGATACAGTCAGAGCATATCCGTGAGCGCATAGCACAGTTCGACGGCAAACTATACCTCGAACTGGGTGGCAAACTCTTCGACGACCATCATGCCTCGCGCGTGCTGCCCGGCTTCAAGCCCGACTCCAAACTGCGCATGTTTGCACAGTTGCGCGACCAACTGGAAATAGTCATCGTGGTCAGCGCCGAGGATATAGAGAAGAACAAGGTGCGCTCAGACCTGGGCATCACCTACGACGAGGATGTGCTGCGCCTGCGCGAAGAGTTCCAGAGCCGCGACTTCATGGTGGGCTCGGTGGTCATCACCCACTACAACGGCCAGCATGCCGCCGACCAGTTCCGCCACCGCCTGGAGCGGCTGGGCATCCGCAGTTATGTGCACTACCTCATCGACGGCTATCCCCATAATGTGGAACTGATAGCCTCTGACGACGGCTTCGGCAAGAACGACTATGTAGAGACCACGCGCGAACTGGTCATCGTCACCGCCCCGGGGCCTGGTAGCGGCAAGATGGCTGTATGCCTGAGCCAACTCTACAACGAGAACAAACGCGGCATACGCGCCGGCTATGCCAAGTTCGAGACCTTCCCCGTGTGGAACCTGCCGCTGAAGCATCCCGTCAACATTGCATACGAGGCAGCCACCGCCGACCTCAACGACGTGAACATGATAGACCCCTTCCACCTGGAGGCCTACGACAAGATTGCCGTCAACTACAACCGCGACATCGAGATATTCCCCGTGCTCAACGCCCTGTTCGAGGGCATCTACGGCGAGCGCTCGGCCGATGAGGACGCTTTCCCCAGAAAGAACCCCTATAAGAGCCCCACGGACATGGGTGTCAACATGGTGGGCTTCTGCATCAGCGACGACGAGGTGTGCTGCCAGGCCAGCCGCGACGAGATTATCCGCCGCTACTATGATGCCACCAACAAGATGGCCGCCGGCATTGACAACGAACGCGAGGTGAACAAGATACTGTTGCTCTTCAATCAGGCCAAGATTACCACGGCCTACCGTCGCGTCACGGTGGCCGCCGCAGCCAAGCAGGAACTCAGCGGACACTCGGCTGCCGCCATGGAACTGGACAACGGCACCATCATCACCGCCAAGTCGAGCCCGCTGCTGGGATGCAGTGCCGCCCTGCTGCTCAACACCATGAAACACCTGGCAGGCATCGACCATGAGTTAAGGCTCATACCACAAAGCCTGATAGAGCCCGTTCAGAAGACAAAGATTGAATATCTGGGCGGACGCAATCCGCGCCTGCATACCGACGAGGTGCTCGTGGCCCTCAGCGTGCTGTCCAAGGACGACGAGAAATGCCGCAAGGCCCTGGAGCAACTGCCCCTGCTTCGCGGCTGTCAGGTTCACTCCACGGTATTGCTCTCCGAGGTTGACCGCAAGATATTCAAGAAACTGGGCTGCGGCCTGACCTGCGACCCAGTGAGAAAGAAATAGGCACAGCCCAACTAAGCATTACGCATTAAGCATTGACAATATGGATAAACATAATTTCGTAACCATTGCCAATCTCACCAGAGAGAAGATTCTCTACATGATTGAGATGGCGCAGGAGTTTGAAAAGCATCCCAACCGCGAACTGCTCAAGGGGAAAGTCGTGGCCACGCTGTTCTTTGAGCCCAGTACCAGAACGCGCCTGTCGTTCGAGACAGCAGCCAACCGGCTGGGCGCACGTGTCATTGGCTTTGCCGACCCGAAGGTGACCAGTGGCACCAAGGGCGAGACGCTGAAAGACACCATCCTGATGGTATCCAACTATGCCGATGTCATCGTGATGCGCCACTTCATCGAGGGTGCTGCCCAATATGCTTCGGAGATAGCACCCGTGCCCATCGTCAATGCCGGCGACGGTGCCCACCAGCACCCCTCGCAGTGCATGCTCGACCTCTACAGCATCTATAAGACGCAGGGCACGCTGGAGAACCTTAATATATATATGGTGGGCGACCTGAAGTACGGCCGCACCGTCCACTCCCTGCTCATGGCCATGCGCCATTTCAACCCCACGTTCCATTTCGTGGCTCCCAAGGAACTGGCCATGCCCAAGGAATACAAACTCTATTGCGACCATCATGGCATCAGGTATCAGGAGCATACCGCCTTCAACGAGAAGATTATCGCCGATGCCGACATCCTCTATATGACGCGGGTGCAGAAGGAGCGTTTCTCTGACCTGATGGAGTATGAGCGAGTGAAAAACGTCTACATACTCAACAACGACACCCTGCGCCTGGCCAAGCCCAACATGAGAATACTGCACCCCCTGCCACGCGTCAACGAGATAGCCAACGAGGTGGACGACAACCCCCACGCCTACTATATACAGCAGGCCGGCAACGGGCTCTTTGCCCGCGAGGCCATCTTCTGCGATGTGCTGGGCATCAGCCTTGATGAAGTAAAGAACGACAAAACCATTATCCCATGAACAAGAAAGAGCGCCTTGTTGCCGCCATTGAGCACGGCACCGTTATAGACCATATACCTGCAAACAAGACCTATCAGGTAGCCAGCCTCTTAGGACTTTTCGATATCAACACGCCCGTAACCATAGGCATCAACTACCCCTCTCAGAAGGTGGGCAGCAAAGGCATCATCAAAGTGTCGGACAGGTTTTTCTCTGACGACGAGATTTCGCGCCTTTCTGTTGTGGCACCCAATGTTATCCTCAGCATCATTCGCGACTATGAGGTCGTGGAAAAGAAAACGGTGGTGACACCCAATGAAATAAAGGGCATCGTGAAGTGCAACAACCCCAAGTGCATCACCAACAACGAGCCTATGCCCACATGGTTTCATGTGACCGACAGCATGCTGACCTGCCATTACTGCGAAAAAGAACAGGACATCAACAAGGTAGAACTGGTATAGCATGAATTATGAACTATGAACTAAAAAAAATCTCATCATTATTAGGTATTTTCGGGATTTTTTTGTAACTTTGCAGCGACGAATCACATTATCTGTTTAAAATAGTTTACAATGATTTATTCAAAGGAAGTTGAAAACATGTGCGTTGTGGCCAAAGGCCCCAACCACGGTCCTGCTCCCATCCCCGAAGAGGGCAAGTGGATTCAGGCCAAAGAGATCAAGGACATTTCTGGTTATACCCACGGTATTGGCTGGTGCGCCCCTCAGCAGGGTGCCTGCAAACTGAGCCTGAACGTGAAGGACGGCATCATCCAGGAGGCCCTCGTAGAGACTATCGGTTGCACGGGTATGACTCACTCTGCCGCTATGGCCAGCGAGATTCTGCCGGGCAAGACCATCCTCGAGGCCCTGAACACCGACCTCGTCTGCGATGCTATCAACACCGCCATGCGCGAGTTGTTCCTGCAGATTGTCTACGGTCGCACGCAGAGTGCCTTCTCTGAGGGCGGTCTGGTTATCGGTGCCGGTCTGGAAGACCTGGGCAAAGGTCTGCGCTCACAGACAGGTACACTCTATGGCACAGTGGCCAAGGGTACCCGTTACCTTGAACTGACCGAGGGCTACATCACCCGCCAGTTCCTGGACAAGGACAATCAGGTTTGCGGCTACGAGTACGTTCACCTGGGCAAGATGATGGAAGCCATCAAGGACGGTATGGATGCCAACGAGGCTGTGAAGAAGTTTACTGGCAGTTACGGCCGCACCACCGCCGAGCAGGGAATTGTTAAGGCTATTGACCCACGCAAGGAGTAATTTTCGATTTACGGATTTTCGATTTTCGATTTGGCTTCACGTCAAATTGGAGATACAAATCCGTAGAACGCAGATTGTAATAAATAGTAAATAGAAAATCAGTAAATCGTAAATTAAAACAAGATGATAAGAAAAGTTTCATTCGAGAGTTACGAGCGTCGCATCAATCAGGTGCTGGCTGCTCTGAAGGAGAACGGCATCAATAGCATTGAAGAGGCTAACGAGATTTGCGAGAAGGCTGGCGTTGACCCCTATCAGATGTGTGAAGAGACCCAGCGTATCTGCTTCGAGAACGCAAAATGGGCATACGTGTGCGGTGCTGCCATCGCTATCAAGAAGGGCGTGAAGAACGCTGCCGAGGCTGCCGAGGCCATCGGTATCGGTCTGCAGAGTTTCTGCATCCCCGGCTCTGTGGCCGACGACCGTAAGGTTGGTCTGGGCCACGGAAACCTGGCCGCCCGTCTGCTCCGCGAGGAGACCGAGTGCTTCGCCTTCCTGGCCGGCCACGAGAGTTTCGCAGCCGCCGAGGGTGCCATCAAGATTGCCGAGAAAGCCAACAAGGTTCGCCAAAAGCCCCTCCGCGTCATCCTGAACGGTCTGGGCAAGGACGCAGCCATGATTATCAGCCGTATCAACGGCTTCACATACGTACAGACGCAGTTCGACTACTACACCGGCGAGGTGAAGGTGGTGAAGGAAGTTCCCTACTCTGACGGTCCCCGTGCCAAGGTGAAGTGCTATGGTGCCGATGACGTGCGTGAGGGTGTGGCCATCCTGTGGAAGGAGAATGTCGATGTCTCCATCACCGGTAACTCTACCAACCCCACCCGTTTCCAGCACCCCGTGGCCGGAACCTATAAGAAGGAGCGCGTGCTCGCTGGCAAGCCCTACTTCTCAGTAGCCTCTGGTGGTGGTACCGGTCGTACGCTGCACCCCGATAACATGGCTGCCGGCCCCGCTTCCTACGGTATGACTGACACCCTGGGACGCATGCACTCTGACGCTCAGTTTGCAGGTTCTTCTTCTGTACCTGCTCACGTAGAGATGATGGGCTTCCTGGGTATTGGCAACAACCCCATGGTAGGTGCCACCGTATCTATCGCCGTAGAGATTGACCTGGCTCTGAACAAGAAGTAATCTTTTGAGTACACAAAAAAAAGTCCACTGCCGCCAACGAACAGTTCGTTGGCGGCAGTGGACTTTTTTTGTGATGCCTGTCATTCATGATGCTCCAACAGCCCGATGCACTCGCGAAGCGATTCTTCCCAATAGGGAATCTCTATGCCGAAAGTCTGGCGGATTTTGGTTTTGTCAAGCACAGAATAATGGGGACGTGCGGCCGGCGTAGGATATTCCGACGTGTGAAGAGGCCTGACATGGCATGTGTCTATGCCTGCAATACGGTGAATGGCTTTGGTGAAGTCATACCAGGAGATAACGCCTTCGTTGCTGAAATGATAGATGCCCTGCCCTACCCCTTTTCCAATGACAGCAAAGATAGCCAGCGCCAGGTCGCGTGCATAGGTTGGCGTGCCTATCTGGTCGAAGATGACTCCCAGTTCGGTCTTCTCACGCCCCAGCCGTATCATGGTCTTCACGAAGTTATTGCCAAAGGTGGAGTAAAGCCATGCCGTGCGGATCACCGTGGCGTGCGAACAATTGTTTAGCACGTTCTGTTCGCCAGCCAGTTTAGTACGGCCATAGGTGCTGTTGGGACATACGGGGTCAGTCTCGACGTAAGGTATGTGATTGGTGCCGTCGAACACATAGTCCGTAGAGATCTGAATCATCCAACCGCCACGTTTCTCAATGGCAGCAGCCAGGAATCCCGGTGCGTCGGCATTGAGCAATTGGCAAAGAGCCTGATTATCCTCGGCCTTGTCTACTGCGGTATAGGCCGCACAGTTGACGATGCCGTCGATTTCGTGCTCATCGACAAATCGCTCTATGGCCTCTGCATTGGTGATGTCCAGTTGTTGCTGCGGCGAGCGACCGGGCATGTCGGCCACTGCTATGTCTGTATTATAATAGATGTGTTCGGTATGCACTGCCTCCAGCAGTTGCATCTCGTTGCCCAATTGACCGTTACAGCCAGTAATAAGTATCTTCATTTTTTCCTTTATATTATTTTACTTTTTTACCTTCTAACCTTTTCAGAACTCCAGCGGTTCCTCCTTGTCCTTTTTATAATAATCAGAGAGCATGCCTATAAAAGTAGACACCTCCTTGACGGCATGCTCAGTATTCGGTGTTATCTCCTTCTTCTGAAGTCTGAGCATCATCACGCCGTAGAGCAGGTTCAGACAGGTCTCCACCTCGCTCTCCTGCTTGTCGGCTCCGCGGCTCCGCAGTTCCACGATAAACGGCAGCACCTTGTAATAGGCGGCATTATAGAAGGGATATTTGGGCGAGGCCAACAGTTGGAGGTGGAGTTCAGACAGCAGTTGCAGGGTAGCCTTATTGATCTGAAGGTGCCCCTGCTCGCGGCATCCCTCTTCATTCATCATCTTTATCAGGTTGCCAAACCAGTCGGCCTCGTCCTCCTTCCGTTCCTCGTCGTAGTCGAAATGGTCAATATACTCACGTCTCAACCTGGCCAGCGAACACCCGAAGGCTCGGATAGTGTCCTCTACCTGCCACATATATAGCAGGTATTCCGCTATGCTGTTCTTACGTAATTCCTGTGCAATGAACATGTTTTTGTAATGCTTAGAAAATATTATAGAGATGCAGACTCGTCAACGTTGTAAGCAGGATGATAATACTGCCCAAGATTACGAGCATGCCGATGATTTGGTTGATGAGTTTGATGCCGTTGGTATCAAACTTCGTACGTATTTTGTCCACCAGCCAGGTCAGCCCCCACCACCATAACAGCGCACCGCCGACAATACTTACGAATCCAGCAAACAACTCTATAGGTTTATCGGGCTGCAAGCCAAAAGCAAACTGGGCGTAAAGTGCCATAAACAGAAAGATGATGAGGGGATTGCTGAGGGTGACGAAGAAGGCCGTGATGCCGTTGTGAGTCAGCGTACCCTTGTTCTTGGCAGGCTTGCGCATCTTCAGCGTAGGGTCGGTGCGATAGGTGTACAGCCCAAACGCCAGGAGCATGATGGAGCCTACTATCTGAAGATAGAAGCGATTGGTGTCGTTGCTTACGAAATCAACCACCAGACCCATGCCCAACCCCGTGATGCCAGCATATATCATGTCGCTCAAGGCTGCGCCGCAGCCGGTCACAAAACCATACCAGCGGCCCTTGTTCAGCGTGCGCTGCACGCAGAGCACACCGACAGGCCCCATTGGTGCCGAGGCAATAATCCCGATGAGCAGCCCCTTGAAAACAATATCCAGTATATTTGGAACAAAAATCATATTGTTTGCAAAGGTACGAAATATAATTAAGAATTAAGAATTAAGGATTAAGAATTTTATTTGTAAATATAAAAAATGTTAAGTAAAACAACGAATATCGAAGAAATAACGTAACTTTGCGGTAATAATAATCAACAACTAAAAACATAATAAAGTATGAATGTACAATCGACATTAAAGCCATACGTTATTGGCTTGGATTTAGGAGGGACGAACTCTGTATTCGGTATTGTTGACGCACGCGGAGAAATCAAGGCTACCACCGCCATTAAGACTGGTGGCTACGACTCAGCAGAGGCATACGTCAATGCTTGCGTTGAAGCCCTGCAGCCTATTCTTGACCAGGTAGGAGGCCTCAGCACCATCAAGGCCATGGGCATTGGTGCGCCAAACGGAAACTATTATAAAGGCACGGTGGAGTTTGCACCCAATCTGCCATGGGCACACGACTGCATAGTGCCTCTGGCCCAGATGTTCAGCGACCGACTGGGCGGTATTCCCGTCGGCCTTACCAACGATGCCAACGCCGCAGCCTTGGGCGAGATGGTATATGGTGTGGCTCGCGGCATGAAGAATTTCATCGTCATCACCCTTGGCACTGGTGTCGGTTCGGGTATCGTGGTCAACGGGCAGTTGCTCTATGGTCATGACGGCTTTGCAGGCGAACTGGGTCATGTCACCATGGTGCGCGGCGAGGAAGGCCGTCTGTGTGGCTGTGGCCGCACAGGATGCCTGGAGGCATACTGCTCTGCCACTGGTGTGGCACGCACAGCCCGCGAACTGCTTCAGAAGACCAGCCGTCCGAGTCTTTTACGCGACATGAATCCTGACGACATCACCTCGCTTGATGTTTCAATAGCCGCCAGCAAGGGTGATGCCCTGGCCAATGATATTTATGCCTTCACAGGCAAGATGCTGGGTGAGGCCTGTGCCGACTTCGCCGCTTTCTCCAGTCCCGAAGCCTTCATCTTCTTCGGTGGTATGACCAAGGCCGGCGAACTGATTATGAAGCCTATTCGCGAAGCCTACGATGCACACGTCATGCCTATCTTCCGCGGCAAGGCTCAGTTCCTGGTAAGCGGTCTCGATGGTGCCTCGGCCGCCGTCCTCGGTGCCTCGGCTATCGGTTGGGATATACAATAGCAATACTATGGGCATCATCATTGGTATAGACGTGGGCATCAGCACCACGAAAATAGTTGGGCTCAGGGACGGGAAACCGTCGGCACCGATACGCATCACCGCCGCCGACCCTATCACCTCGCTCTATGGAGCCTTCGGCAAATATCTGCACGACAACGGCCTGCAACTGGAAGAGATAGATCATGTGATGCTGACGGGTGTGGGCGCGGCCTACGTCAAAGGCGATGTCTATGGCGTGGCCACCAGCCGCTGCGACGAGTTCATGGCCGATGCGCTGGGCGCGCGCTACGAGAGCCATCTCGACCATGCCATCGTCGTGTCGATGGGCACCGGCACCTCGTTCGTGATGTGCCACGGCGAGGAGTTCAAGCACATCGGCGGCATAGGCATCGGCGGCGGCACACTGCAGGGTCTGAGCCGCGTGATGCTCAACACCAGCGACATCAAACAGGTGTCGGCACTCGCCATGCAGGGCGACATCAAGCATATCAACCTGCTCATTGGCGACATCTCGGCACAGCCGCTGCCCGGTCTGCCCATGGAGGCCACCGCCTCGCTCTTCGCCCACGCTAAGAACGATGCCTCACGCGAGGATATTGCCTGCGGCATCATCACCATGGTGCTACAGAGCATCGGTTCGGCTGCCGTGCTGGCGGCCCAAGGCACCGACTGCCGCGACATGGTGCTCATCGGCCACCTGTCGCTGCTGCCTCAGTGCAAGGAGATATTCCCCGCATTGGAGGGGCTCTACAACGTGAGATTCCATATTCCCAAGTATTCGCAGTTCTGCACCGCCATCGGGGCTGCACTGGCGTATGGAGCGCTTCGCTAGTGAACAGTGAAGAGTGAAAAGTGAAGAGTGAAAAGTGAAGAGTGAAGCGCTCGACCTCTGGTCGCTTGCTACCGAAGGGACGCAAGAATTTGCTACCGCAGCAGAAGTGAAGTGTGAATAATTTGCTACCGCAGCAGGAAATGAAGAAAATACTTACCTTTTTATTATTAGGGATGATGGCGGGCATGGTGCAGGCCAGACCTCACCGTATATTACAGAATATGCCCTACCGCTTTGCGGCTATGGCCGACACGATTAAACAGGACACGACCATGGCGGACACCACTGTGGTGGACACCGTGAAGGTGGACAAAAAAGACCGTAAGGGCAAGAAAGACGAGCCGAAAGAGACGGAATACCAGAAAATAATGAAGAAGGGCGGCACGGTGACCGAGGGCCTCTTCACGGTGCGTCACGTCGAGGACAACTATTACTTCGAGGTGCCCGACTCGCTGTTAGAACGCATGCTGCTCTGCGTGAGCCGTTTCACCGCCGTACCGCAGAACTTCGGCAAGTTTGCCGGCGAGGAAATAAACAACCTGACGTTCTATTTCGAACAGCGTGACACGGCGCAACTGCTCATGCGCCAGTATGTGTTGAGCCAGGTGGCCACTGACGGCGACAATATCCAGCGCACGCTCGAACAATCGACCATCGACCCCATCGTTATGGGCCTGAAGATTATCGGCCGTAACAAAGACAATGGCCTGCAGATGATTGATGCCACACCCCTTTTCAAGAGTGCCAGCAAACTGACCAGCGCATCGAGCGCACTGAGTACCAGCCTCAAACTGGGCGGCCTGCAATCCAACACCACGTTTATCGATACCATCAAGGTCTATCCCACCAATATCGAGGTGGTGACCACCCGCACCTACGGTGCCACGGCCGGACGCTCGGAAGCCTCGAAGACCGGCTCCGTCACCCTCGGCATGAACACCAGCATCGTGCTATTGCCCAAGGAGCCGATGCGCAAACGGCTGTGGGACGACCGAATAGGCTATTTCGTCAACAACTTCGTGCGTTTCAGCGACCAGCAGCACAAGACGGAGCACGAGTCGTTTATCTCCCGCTACCGCCTGGTGCCGAAAGACAAGAAGAAATACCTGCGCGGCGAACTCACAGAGCCCGAGAAACAGATAGTCTATTATATAGACCCCGCCACGCCGAAGAAGTGGATCCCCTATCTCATCAAGGGCATTGAAGACTGGAACACGGCTTTCGAGGCTGCCGGCTTCAAGAATGCCATCACTGCCAAGGTGCTGCCCGAGGACAACCCTGATGTCAGTCTGGAGGATGCCCGCTATTCGGTGTTACGCTATCTGCCGTCAGAGACCGAGAACGCCTACGGCCCGCGCATCGTCGATCCCCGCTCGGGCGAAATCATCGAAGCCCATATCTGCTGGTTCCACAACGTGATGAACCTGCTAACGAAGTGGTATATGGTGCAGTGCGGAGCCGTTGACAAACGTGCCCGCACCATGCATTTCGACGACAAACTCATGGGCGAACTGATCCGCTTCGTGAGCAGTCATGAGGTGGGCCACTCGCTCGGTCTGCGGCATAACATGGCAGCATCATCTGCCACGCCTGTCGAGAAACTGCGCGACAAAGCCTGGGTCGAGGCCCACGGCCATACAGCCAGTATCATGGACTATGCCCGCTTCAACTACGTGGCACAGCCCGAAGACAAGATAGGCGAGAAGGGACTCTTCCCCCGCATCAACGACTATGACCGCTGGGCCATCAAGTGGGGCTACCAGTGGCGGCCGGAGTTCAAGGACGAGTACGAAGAGAAAGAGAAACTGATGACCGAGACCACCAACGTGCTCAGAGGCAACGCGCGTCTCTGGTTCGGCGGCGAGGGTCTCAACGAAGACCCGCGTTCTCAGACCGAAGACCTGGGCGACAACAGTGTCAAAGCCTCCGACTATGGTGTCAAAAACCTGAAGCGCGTCATGCAGAACCTGACACAATGGACCCGTCAGGACAACGACCAGTATGACCACCTGCGCGAGATGTATAAAGCCGTAACCGACCAGTTCAACCGCTACCTGAACCACGTGATGAAAAACATCGGCGGACGCTATATCAACAACATGCCCGGCATGGAGCCCTACGCCGCCATCCCCGTTGAGCGGCAGCGCGAAGCCCTCCTGTATGTAGGACGACAACTCTTCGAAGCCCCGGAATGGCTCTATCCCGCCGACATCATGGCCAAGACAGGCACCGATGCCTCGGAAGCACAGTGTCAGATGCAGACCAACAGCCTGACACGGCTGATGACACCTCTGACTCTCAAGAACATTGAAAACAGCGGCTACCCTGTAAGCCAGTATCTGAGCGACCTCTTCCAACAGGTGTGGAAGCCGATAGAAGGCAGCAGCCTGTGGCAGGCCAAGGCACGCCGTCAGTTGCAACGGTCGTATATGCAGAACCTGAACACCCTGCTCAACCCCACCGAGGCAGACCTGAAAGGCGTCATGGGCAGAAACTATAATTCCGATGCCATACTCTATGTCATGCAGAACCTGCTGCAGGTAGAGACCTTCTGCCAACAGCAAGCCCAGAGTGCCCAGGACATCAGTGCCCTGCACTATGAGGATATGCTCCGCGAGATAAAACTCATCAGGGAACGAAGGAACGGGAAAGAGAAGAAATAAAATAGGGAAAGAGAGAAAGAGAGAAAAAAGGAAATGAGATAATGCCTATGAATCGACAGCGAATCAAACATGTAATAATGACATTATTGCTGATGCTATGTGCCACGCCGGACATGGCACAGGACAACGGCCATACACTCAATATCAGCGTCACGGAAAAGGGCAGCGGCGAAGCCATCATCATGGCAACGATGCAACTGCAGCCCTCTGGTGCCATGAGCGTGACCGATGTCAACGGCAAGGCCGTCATCGGCAATGTGCCTGACGGAGAGTACACTCTGCATATCAGTTATGTGGGCTATGAGCCTATCAGTACCCGCCTCAAGGTGAGCAAAGACATGCAGTTACAATATCAGATGGTGCCCTCATCATTGTCACTACGCGAAGTGACAGTGACGGCGAAGGTACGCGAGAGCGGGGCATCGACCAGCAGCGTCATCGGCCGCCAGGCCATCGACCACCTGCAGGCCACCTCACTGGCCGATGTGATGCAACTCATCCCCGGGCAGTTGATGGACCGCCCTGACCTGACACAACAGCAGGGTCTGCAACTGCGCACACTTCAGAACAACTCCACCATGGCCTTCGGTACCAGCATCGTGGTCGACGGCGTGCCCATGTCGAACAACGGCAATGTGGGCCAGGGCACATTCTCAGGCACCACCTTCGCCGGCTCCGACCTGCGACAGGTCTCTGCCGACAACATCGAGGAGGTGGAGGTGATACGTGGCATCCCCTCGGCCGAATACGGCGACCTGACCAGCGGTCTCGTGGTCGTTCACTCCAAGGTGGGCATCACGCCGTGGCAGGTGAAGGCAAAAATAAACCCCGGCCTGCAGAACTACTCTGTAGGCAAGGGCTTCTCACTGGCCAAGGGCGGCATCATCAACGTCAACCTCGACTATGCCAAGGCATGGGGCGACCCCCGACAGAAGACCCGCTCCTACGACCGCTACACAGCCAATGTTGGCTGGGGCTATGACATCAGCCCCCGCTGGCATGCCGACACCAAGGTGCGCTTCATGCAGGCCAAGGACTGGAGCGGCAACGACCCCGATGCCATCCAGGACGGCACCGAGGCACGGTCGGAGACAAAGACGTTCGGCATGACGCATAACGGGCGCATCAGGATGGACATGCCGCTGATGCGCTCGCTGAAATACACGCTGGGCATCAGCATGACACAGATGGACAGCCGCAACACCAGTTTCGTGTCGGTGAGCAGCGGTCTGCTGCCTATCTTCACCGCCCGTGAGACCGGCTACTATGCCGTGCCCTGGGTGACGGCCTCCTATCAGGCCACGGGCAATACCGAGAGTCGTCCGGGCAATGTGTTCTTCAAGATGACCGACGACTTCTTCCTGCGCAAGGGCAAGACGGTGCAAAGTTTCAAACTGGGAGTGGACTACCACTACGACTGGAACAGCGGGCGCGGCTACTACGACACAGACCCTGCCCTGCCCTACCGTCCCAACAGCAACGGCCGCCCACGAGCCTTCGACGATATTCCCGGACTGCATCAGTTGTCGGCCTTCGCCGAGGACCAGTTCACCTATAATATTAATAAGGTGAACCGCCTGCGCGTGAACTTCGGACTGCGCTTCACGTCATTGCAACCCTTCAGCGACGTGGCCACCATGGCACTCTCGCCCCGCCTCAACGTGGCGTTCACCGTCACCAAGTGGCTCGACATCCGAGGCGGCATTGGCATCAACTCGAAGACACCAGGACTCATGCACCTCTATCCCGACAAGAAGTATATCGACGACCTGGTGGGCAACTTCACCATGGCAGCCACACCGGCCTACTACACCCATACGGAGGTCTATGACGTGCAACGCTCCAAGGGGCTGAAGAACGCCACGACCACTAAAGTAGAGGTAGGAGCCGACATCAAACTGCCCGGAGGCCGCAAACTGAGCGTGCTGGCTTATCAGGACCGCACACCCAACGGCTTCGAGGCTGCCTCCGACTATTTCACATATACCTACAACGTGTTTGACGACGCCCACATGCCTACCATCGGCAGCGACGGACAGCCCGACTTCAACAACGGCTATGCCCATCAGTTCACCTGCTTTGCCACGACCGGCCTTCTGGAGAATACCGACAAGACCATTAACCGTGGCCTGGAGTTCGACTTCGACCTCGGCGAGATCAAACCGTTGAAGACCAACATCTATCTCAGCGGTGCCTGGAACGAGACAAAGACCGACTGGAGCACCCGCATGAACACCAGCAACGTGCCTGCCGCCCTGCTCACCGGCACCATCTATGCCGGCCGCAACATCTCGCCCGTGCGCATCGTCTATCCCTCGGGCCTCGACTATACCCGTCTGCGCCGCTTCGTCAACACGCTGCGGGCCGTCACCCATATTCCGCAACTCCACATGGTGGCCTCGTTCACCGCACAGGTCATCTGGCACAACTCCACCTGGAGTTATACAGCCGACAAAGACCCCATCGGATGGATTGACAACGATCTCGTCTACCACGACATCGGCTCCTCCAGCACCATCGACTTCCCCGGAGGCAGCATCGCCACCAACGACGAGAAACTGCTGTTGCGCTATACCGACAACGAGCCCAACGAGAATCCCGTAACCTGGAACCTCTCTGCCCGCCTGACCAAGGAACTGGGCAAGATGGGGGCTCTGTCGCTTTATGTGGACAACTGTCTGTTCTATGAACCTTACCTCAAAGGCAACAAAACCTCGACGCTCACACAGCGCAACACGGGAAAGTTTGCCTTCGGTGCCGAACTGTCGCTGCACCTTTGATTGTTTACTACCACGAATTTAACTAATGATACTAATTACCATGCGGATGACAAGTAATATCAATAAATCTGTGCTCTCGCTGATGTCTGTGTGCATGCTGATGTCTTGTGTGGACTATAGCGATGCCACCACCGAGACTACAGCACGCATACAACTGCTGATGCCCGCAGAGTTTGTCAATATCACCGAACTGTCAGGCCATGAGATTATCATGCAGCAAGGCGAGAAACAACTCTCGGCAACTACCGATGCCGACGGCGTGGCCACGTTCAACAACCTGATTCCCGATGTCTACGACATCTCGTGCTCATGGGAACTGACCGCCGATGAATACCACAAGGTGACCAACGATGACCAGGTTGTCAGCGGATGCACTGTCTCTGGCTCGCTCAACAGCCATCTCATCAAGGAGGAACAAACCATCCAACTATCTACACAGTTAAGCATCAACCGCGACATCATCATCGGAAAGATTTACTTTGCCGGATCTAAAGACGATAACAACCGCCCCTACGATGCCGGCAAATACCTGGAACTCTACAACCAGAGCGACAACGAGGTGGATGTGGCCGGACTCTATATCGGACTTGTGGAGGCAGAGAGCACGCAGGCCTACACCCTGGAGAACCTGCACGAAGCCTTTGCCGACTCTGTGGTGCTCCTGAAGCAGATCTTCCGTATTCCCGCCGAGGCCAACCATAAGGTGCCATCCGGCGGTACGTTGCTCATTGTCAACAGTGCCATCGACCACTCACCCATCGACGCGATGGAGTCAGACCTGAGCGGTGCCGACTTCGAGGCCAAGGACTTCAGCAGCCGACCCGTACAGAACAACCCCGCCACACCGGCACTGGAACTCGTCTACAGCATGTATCCCTCCATCTCGATTATGAACCTGGTTGGCAGCGGCCCCTGCGGCGTGGTGATCTTCCGCACCGAGGAGGATGTCAGCCAGTGGCCGCTGACCTATCCCTACGGCAAGACCAGCGGCAACCAATGGGTGTTGCTACCTAAACGCTACGTCATCGACGGCGTTGAGGTGCTACGCAACAAAGCCACGGGTGTGGAGGTCGGCAGCAAGCGTCTCTACAACGACATCGATGCCGGCTACACCTATATCAATGCCATCTCGGGCCGCAATGGTGAAATAGTCTATCGTAAGACCAGCAAAAAGTCGGCCGACGGCCATCCCATCCTCTCTGACACCAACAACTCGAGCAACGACTTCCAAGTATCCACCACCATCAAACCCCGCAAGTACGATGAATAAGATAAAACTAGTATCTCTAGTATCACTAGTATCTCTAGTATCACTAGACAGTTTGGCCCAGGAAAGTCAATATCGCTACGACGATGCCACGCAACTGTGGCGGCTGACGGAGAACGCGGCCGGGCTGGGACTGGATGCCAGCACCACAGATAACGATCCGTGGTCTCTGGCCAGCGGCTACAACCGTGGCTATGCCGAGTTCAGTTTCGAGCATCAGGGCGGCAAATATCACCGCGTGCAGGAAGGCGGACAGCGCAACGGACTGCGCTTCACTACCGAGCGCTACCAGAAGATCAGCCCGATACTTGTGGGCTATGGCCGCTTTCAGTTCGACATGGACCACACCAAAGACCGCGCCTGGTGCGACGTAATGCGCCCCTACAACAGCAATCCCTTCTTCAGCGGCAGCAGCATCAAAGGCGCCTACGACACACAGAACTTCGACCTCACGGCAGCCGTCAGCACCATTCCCATACCTCTGGCCAGCAGCAGCATGGACCGCGAACTGACCATCGGTATGCGGCTCGACTATAAGGTGGGCGACCTGAGCCGTCTGCGCGACCCGCGCTCACGCTCCGAACTGCTCGACTATCAGATCATGCCTGGCGTCACCTATACCTTCGGCAATCATACGCTTGGTCTCGACGGCCACTATAAGCGGCGCAAGGAAAAGATTCCCGGCATGACCACCGTGCAGACCGACCCCAACCTGGTGTACTATCTCATGACGGGTATGGAGAATGTCAACGGCACCGTGGGTGGCTACAGCGGCTACAGCCGCGAGTGGGTCAACCATGAGTTCGGAGCCGAACTGAACTACGGCTTCCATAACAAGGGACTTAACAGCCTGACCACCATCGGCATCAGCCGCGGTGCTGAGGATGCATGGGGGCAATATAAATACGAACCGGGAAAATACACCTCTTATATATATAAGGCGTCATCCCATAACCTCCTGAGGGGCGGTGCCCTACTCCATCAACTTGACCTCGACCTGAATTTCACTGAAGGCTATGCCGACGAATACCGCCAGCAACTCATTCAAGAGCGCGAGGGCGACAAGGGCTACACCAGTTACCATTACGAGACGCAGATAGAATTCAAGAAACGCTATCAGGTGAAGACAAAGGCCATAGACTTACACTACCGTTGCAACTGGCTCGATAACGCCTCCAAGGATGTGTCAGGATCCGACGGATCCTCCATAAACGCCATTACCGGCTATGCAGGCATCCGTGGCACGATGCAGGAGGTCAAAAACCGGCACCTGCTGCCAGAGTCGGAGTTGAAATACAACTATCTGGACATTCAACTGGAAGGTGGCAAGGCATTCTTTAAAAACAGCCTCTGGATAGACCTCTCTGGCACCTACCACAAGAGCCAGAAGGCAGAACTCAACCTCGCCGACGCCACCACCGACTATGCCCAGGGCGTGTTGCTGCCCGACATGAGATACTACGGTGCCGACTACTGGCAGTGTCACGGCGAGGTTAAGTATCAGTTCCCCCTGACTATCAAGAAAATGTCGTCGCTATGGTATGTCAAGGCATACTGCGATTACCTGCAGACTACGCGTGTTAACACGGGTAAATGCAACAAGCATTTTGAGCGTTATACCATAGGCTTCTCCTTCGGAATGTATTATTAGTCTAAACGGCTGTACACAGACCTCATGATGACCTAGGTCACAAACTAAGCAACGAGTATGTTTTGACCTTCAAACAAGCATGTTTTGACTTGACAAACAGCCTCCATTGACTTACATTTCAGTAACCCTGAGCCCTAAACTCTTAACTCTCAACTCTTAACTCTCAACTCTTAACTCTCAACTCTAAACTCTCAACTCTGAACTCTGAACTAACGACTATAGTCTGTCTTTCCGATGGTGACATCCAGATAGACCTTTTCCGGATTTTTGGTAGAGCGGTAGACGTAACGGAAGTTCACGCCCCGTTCCATCAATGATTTGTAGTTAGGCGTATTCTTCAGTTCCTTAACAAGCGTGCCCTTGATGTCGGTCTGTTTAAACAGCATGACCACAGAGTCGTTGTCAGTGTCGCCGACGAAACGGAAATACTGTGTCTGGGTAAGTGCCGGAATACTGAACACAATGCTGTCCAGATACATGTTATTACCCACGGGCATGGGACATTTGCCCTCTGTCACTTCGCGGGCCTCACGTGCGGCACGCTCTTCCAGAGTCTCCTGGCAGGAGGTAAGCATCAGCAGTGCTGCTGCCATCAATAATAGTTTCTTCATAGTTCTACATTTCATTTCTTATTCCTCATTTCTCACTTCTCATTCCTCATTCCTCATTCCTTATTTCCATCCCCCGCAAGTACACCTTATTAATTATAGGTGTCGTATAAGCGTATGGGATAAACTCTATGCTGGGTATCGGGTGGGTGACAATGAAGTTCGCCACCTTGCTGCGTGCTATGGAGCCATACTCACGACAGACTCCCATGGCGGCAGCGGCATTGACAGTAGCAGCATTAAGTGCCTCGGCAGGCATCAACCGCATCTTTATACAAGCCAGGGCCACGACAAACTTCATATCGCCTGATGGCGTAGAGCCCGGGTTATAGTCGCTGGCAATAGCCAGTGGCAAGCCTGCATCGATGATTTTACGTCCAGGCGCAAACGGCATGTTGAGGAAGAACGATGTGCCTGGAAGAGCGGTGGGGATGGTTGGCGCACAAAGCAGTTGGATGTCTGCGTCGGTCATGCTTTCCAGGTGGTCTACAGAAAGAGCATGATGGCTGACAGCCACCTCCACGCCACCAGAGTCGGCCAGTTCCTGACCGTGAATCTTGGGACGCATACCCCATTTGGCACCGGCCTCCAAGATGCGGGCAGTCTCGTCGGGGGTGAAGAAGCCCTGGTCGCAGAACACATCGATAAAGTCGGCCAGATGCTGACGGCCAACCTCTGGAATCATCTCCTCAATGACCAGCCTCACATAGTCTTCCTGAGTATAGCCGCGGCCTACGGCATGCGCCCCGAGGAATGTGGACATCACCATCAGCGGAGCCGTTTCCTTGATACGGCGTATCACGCGCAGCATCTTCAGTTCGTCATCGGTATTGAGGCCATAGCCGCTTTTTATCTCCACGGCTCCCGTTCCTTTATGGATGATCTCATTGATGCGGCTCATGGACCTGAGGTATAGTTCGTCTTCCGACATCTCATGCAGGCGGTCGGCAGAGTTGAGGATGCCCCCACCCCGCCGTGCTATCTCAGCATAACTCAGGCCACGAATCTTGTCAACGAATTCCCCTTCACGACTATCGGCATAGACCAGATGGGTATGGGAATCGCAGAAGCAGGGCAGCACAGTGCCACCGTTACAGTTGACTGCAGAGCCAGGCACATAGTCCACCGTTGGCAGCGCACTGCTTATCCCCCAGTCCTTAAACCGTCCATCCTCAACGAGCAGCCATGCATCATGGATGCACTCCAGACGGCTCATATCCCGTCCGCAGAGACATTCCTGCCCCTGGCTGTCTACTACCAGCGTACCAATATTCGTTAGGAGCAGTTGATTCATCGTCTCAGGAATTGAATGGCTTTCTCAATGTGCGGGTACATCAGTTCGTCGTTAAGGATAAAGGGCACCACACGGCGGAACTCGTCGTGAATCTGGCAGATGGCAGGGCTCGACCTCAGTGGCAGGCGGAAGTCAAGAGCCTGGGCTGCATTAAACAGTTCTATAGCCAACACCCGCTCCGTGTTGTAGATCACCTTATAGAGTTTGATGGCAGCATTGCCGCCCATTGACACCAGGTCTTCCTGATCCTGGCACGAGGGAATGCTGTCTACCGACGACGGCATGGCCAGGCTCTTGTTCAGGCTGACGCACGAGGCTGCTGTATATTGCGTTATCATAAAGCCACTATTCACCCCGGGGTTGGCAACGAGGAACGACGGCAGACCGCGTGTGCCCGACACCAATCGGTAGATACGCCGCTCGGAGATGTCGGCCAGTTCGCTCATGGCTATCGACAGGAAGTCGATAGGCAGGGCAATAGGCTCGCCGTGGAAGTTGCCGGCAGATATGATGAGGTCTTCATCCGGACAGACCGTGGGATTATCTGTCGCCGAGTTTATTTCTATGTCAATGACCGACTTCACATACCTGATGGTATCTTTCACCGCACCATGAACCTGCGGCACGCAGCGGAAGGAATAAGGGTCTTGCACATGGGCCTTGATATTATTGAGGATCTGACTGCCCTCCAGCATCTGGCGTATCTTCCGTGCCGTCTCTATCTGGCCTAAGTGGGGGCGCACATGATGCACGGCATCTACGAAGGGCTCTATGCGACCGTCGAACGCATCAATGCTCATGGCCGCAATCTTGTCCGACCACTCGCTCAACCGCTCTGCCTCCAGCAAAGCCCACACTGCAAAAGCACTCATATTCTGCGTACCGTTGAGCAGGGCCAAGCCCTCCTTAGATGCCAGCACTATAGGTTTCCACCGCTTCTTACGGCACAGTTCCTCGCCACTGATCACCTTACCCTGATACTCCACCTCGCCCATTCCTATCAGCGGCAAACAGAGATGAGCCAGCGGTACCAAGTCGCCCGATGCACCCAGCGACCCCTGCCTGTATACCACGGGATAGACATCATTATTAAAAAACTGTATCAGCCGCTGTACCGTGTCCAGTTTGCAGCCCGAATAGCCGTAACTCAGCGACTGGATCTTCAGCAGCAGCATAATTTTCACGATGTCGTTGGGCACACGCTCGCCCACACCGCAGGCATGGCTCTTGATCAGGTTTATTTGCAACTGCGACAACTGATCCTTGCCTATCGACACATTACACAGTGAGCCAAAGCCCGTGGTGACACCATAGACAGGAGCACCGTTCGAGGCTATCTTCTTGTCCAGATAGGTACGGCAGCGGCGTATCCGCTGCTTGGCATCCTCGCAAAGATCCAGTTTCTCTCCGTTCTTGATAATTTCACCGATACGCTCTATGGTTAGATGCTCGGCAGAGATAAAATGTGTTGTCATAGATTATATAGTTTAAGATTTTCCAATTATTCGTAGCAGCCGAGGCCATGGGCTGTGGAAAGGGAATCCAGATGGAAGTCGTATATCAGGTTTTCCTCGTCAACGAGGATGAAGTGCTGCTTACCTTGAATGCTGTCCTTTGGCGTTTCCCAGATAATGTTCACAAAACGGACGGAATCCTCTGTCTCTACTTTTGGTGTGCGTAATAGGGAATTGTTGAAATGGTATTCAAAGACGTTTGTCGTGTCCACTTTTTCTCCCATCAGCACGTCGTTGTCGTAACCGGTAATGATACTGCTGTCGCACGACAGCCCGTAAAGGGGCTTGGTGTTGCTGAAAAAGAGGGCTGCGCCACGTCCTCCCGCAAAGGGATAGAACTGCGCCATCGTACAGCGGGAGATGTCGGCCGCACCGCCATAGACGGCTACACAGTCGCCCTCGGCATTTGAGAACTGACATTTGTAAGCGCGTATGTTGGCATTGTAACTGGCCAGCCCCACGCCCTTGGCATTATGGATGACGCACTGCTCCATATCCAGACGCAGGACGTTTTCATCGTATGCTGCCGAGTCGCACAGGATGCCATACTGTCCGGCATTGCGAATCTCTGTTTTTCGCAGCACATTACCTGTTGACGACGCATGGAAGATGATGCCGCCGTCGCGCCCCCATTGTCCGCTGACGCGGTCGTAGGGCAGATAGTCGAACATGTGGTCCAGACGGTCGCCGCGCAGGGTGACGCTGTCTGTGAGCAGCCGTCCATAGACATCGATGCCCTTGCCGTCGTGGAAATAAAGGGTTGTGTTGCGGATGGTCAGCGTAACAGCACTGTCGATGCTCAGTCCTCCATATATGATGATGGGCCGCTGGCTTTCGATGAGTGAGTCAGACCTCACCACCACATCACGCATGGAAACGGCATCCCAGGAGTGACCTTCCAGATAGACGCTCTGCTCTACGCCGCTCTCTAACTTGAAGATGAGTTTGTCATCTATCTGTTGGGGGTCTTGCATGCCGTTTTCGGGTGCCGTGAGTTCAACGAATACGCGGATGCTGTCGCCTTTGCGCACCTCCAGGTTGCCGACCACCGCGCCGGCACTGCTGTCGAGATAGGAGCCATCGACATTGACGCGGAATCCCGTCTGGTTGCCTTTGTTCAGCCTGACGCTCTGTATGCGCAGGCCGTCGCCGGCATAGTTATATACCCAGAAATCGTAGGTCCTTGACCCGATACCGGAGAAGATGGTGTCCATCTTGATGGAGTCGGTAGAGAATGTCAGGCGTGCCGAGGTGCTCGTCGTAAACGTGTCATCGTCGGAGCACGCCACGAGACCCAACCCTAAAACAATGGATAAAAAAAATAAAGTCCGTCTTATCATATCATTGATAAAACGGACTTTTCCACATTATATTATTTCCCTTTTTACTTTTTTACCTTTTTACTTTCTACTTTTTTACTTTCCAAAGTAGCGCTTCAACAGTCCGGCGAAACCGGCACCATGGCGGGCCTCGTCCTTGGCAGCCTCGTGTACCATATCGTGAATGGCATCAAAGCCCATAGCCTTGGCCTGCTTGGCCAGTTCGAACTTGTCGGCACATGCGCCATGCTCGGCAGCGGCACGCTTCTCCAGATTGGTCTTGGTGTCGAACACAACCTCGCCCAGCAACTCGGCAAACTGTGCAGCATGCACGGCTTCCTCCATACCATAGCGCTTGAAGGCCTCGGCAATCTCGGGATAGCCCTCACGGTCGGCCTGACGGGCCATAGCCAGATACATACCCACTTCGCCGCACTCGCCACGATAGTTGTTGCGCAACTCCTCAATCATCTCCTCAGGAACGCCCTCAATCTTACCATCACCCAAACGATGGACGGTAGCATACGTCGTCTCACCATCTTCCTTCAGTTCGCTAAACTTCGATGCGGGGGCCTTACAGACAGGGCACTTCTCGGGAGCGGCATCGCCTTCATAGATATATCCACAAACGGCGCAGATAAACTTTTTCTTCATAAACGTAGTTGTTGTTTTTAAATATTAATAAAAATGGTTCTAGTAAAATGACTCTTAACTCTAAACTCTAAACCTACAAGTCGTTATAGTTCTGAACATTAAACGTAGAGGTGCGCATGTCGCCAGTATCAAAGCCACGCTTCAGCCAGCGTTTGCGCTGGTCGCTGGTACCGTGGGTAAAGGTCTCAGGACTGTCGTAACCCTGCGCTCTCTTCTGCAGCCAGTCGTCGCCGATAGCCTTAGCCAACTCCAGGCCTTTCTCCATGTCGCCGTATTCCAGCGAGTGGTTCTTGGCATCCTCATAATGGGCCCATACGCCGGCATAATAGTCGGCCAGCAGTTCCAGGCGCACACTCACCTGATTGGCCGATTTCTTGTCCATGCTGCTCATCTGCTGATGTGCCTTGCCCAGAATGCCAAGCGAATACTCCACATGGTGACCTATCTCATGGGCGATGACGTAGGCGTAAGCAAAGGTGTTGCCCTGCACGCCCAGTTGCTTCTTCATCTCCGTGAAGAACGACAGGTCGATATAAAGTTTCTGGTCGCCGGAGCAGTAGAACGGCCCTACCTGAGCGGTAGCCGAGCCGCAGGCAGAGTTCACGCTGTTGGTGAAGAGCACCAGCGTGGGGGCCTTGTACTCGCCGAGGCCGTTCTGACGGAACACCTCTGTCCATACGTCCTCGGTGCTGGCCAGTATCTGCTTACATTCCTTGGCCAGTTGCTGTTCCTCTTCAGTAAACTCACGCTGCTCTGTCTGTTCTGTCTGCTGTGTCAGCGCACCACTCTGCATCACATTGCCTACCACGTCGCCAAGGTTGCCCCCTTGCAGAAACGTCATCAGCGCAATGATGATGATACCACCGAGGCCGCCGATACCTGCCTTGGCACCCGTGCTAAGTCCTCTGCGGTCTTCCACATTCGAACTCTCTCTTCTTCCAGTTAGTTTCATAGACTATTAATTGTTTTGAAAGGACTTTGAAAGAATTGGAAATGTTCCAACTCTTTCAAAAGTTCTTGTTTAGAAATTCTTGGTTTGCTCAGCCACCTCGGCGTTGATCTTGTCGATGAACTGCTGGATGGTCATCGTGGCCTGCTCGCCACCACCCTGCTGACGCATGGAGACAAGGCCCTCGGCCTCTTCCTTCTCGCCAACAATCACCATGTAGGGGATGCGCTTCAGTTCGTTGTCGCGAATCTTGCGGCCCAGTTTCTCGTTGCGCAGGTCGATACTGCCGCGAACGCCCTGCTGGTTGAACTGCTCGAGCACCTCCTTGGCGTAGTCGTTGTATTTCTCTGACAGCGGCAGTACCACCACCTGGTCGGGCGTGAGCCACAAGGGGAAGTGGCCGCTGGTATGCTCGATGAGCACGGCGGTGAAACGCTCCATACTGCCGAAGGGCGCACGGTGAATCATCACAGGCGTCTTCTTCTGGTTGTCCTCGTCGGTATATTCCAACTGGAAGCGTTTAGGCAGGTTGTAGTCCACCTGGATAGTACCCAACTGCCAACGACGGCCGATGGCGTCCTTGATCATAAAGTCGAGTTTAGGACCATAGAAAGCAGCCTCGCCATATTCTACCTTGGCAGGCAGGCCCTTCTCAGCACAAGCCTCCTGGATGGCTTTCTCGGCCAGTGCCCAGTCCTCATCGCTCCCCACATACTTCTCGTGGTTGTTGGGGTCGCGCAGACTGATCTGTGCCTCGAAGTTGAAACCGAAGGCTGACAAGACTACGTTGATGATGTCCATCACGTTGAGGAACTCCTGCTTCACCTGGTCAGGACGACAGAAGAGGTGAGCATCGTCCTGAGTGAACGAACGCACACGGGTCAGGCCGTGCAACTCACCGCTCTGCTCATAACGGTAAACGGTGCCGAACTCAGCGATACGCAGGGGCAGGTCCTTATAGGAACGGGGCTTACAAGCGAAGATCTCGCAGTGATGAGGACAGTTCATGGGCTTCAGCAGATACTCTTCGCCCTCCTCGGGAGTGTTGATAGGCTGGAACGAGTCCTTGCCGTAGTGATCCCAGTGACCAGAGGTAACATAGAGGTTCTTAGAGCCGATATGTGGGGTGATAACCTCCTGATAGCCGTAACGCTTCTGAACCTTACGCAGGTGGTCCTGCAGGCGCAGACGCATATCGGTACCCTTTGGCAACCAGATAGGCAGGCCCTTGCCGACCTTGTCAGAGAACATAAACAGTTCCATCTCCTTACCAATCTTACGATGGTCGCGCTTCTTGGCTTCCTCCAGCATCACGAGATACTCGTCGAGCATCTTCTTCTTGGGGAACGAGATACCATACAGACGCTGCATCTGCTCACGGGTAGCATCGCCACGCCAGAAAGCACCAGCAACGCTGGTCAGTTTGATGGCCTTGATCTCGCCGGTATCCATCAAGTGCGGACCGCGGCACAGGTCAGTAAAGTTACCCTGGGTATAGGTGGTGATAGTGCCGTCTTCGAGGTCCTGCTCAATGTGCTCGCACTTATAGGTCTGACCGTCGGCTGCAAACTGCTTCAGAGCATCAGCCTTAGCCACTTCCTTGCGAACCACAGGCTCCTTCTTGGAGGCCAGTTCACGCATCTTGTTCTCAATGGTGGGGAAATCGCTCTCCTTGATGCTCTCACCATTGGGCAACAGCACATCATAGAAGAAGCCGCTCTCTACAGCAGGACCGAAACCAAACTGAATACCGGGATACAACTCCTGGAGTGCTTCAGCCAGCAGGTGGGCAGAGGTGTGCCAGAAGGTGTGCTTACCCTGCTCGTCCTCGAACTTATAGAGTTCAATCTTTGCGTCCTCGTTGATAGGACGGTTCAACTCCACCGTTTCACCATTCACACCGCAAGCCACTACGCTGCGAGCCAGAGCAGGCGAAATGCTCTCGGCAATCTGAAGTCCGGTAACGCCCTGCTCATACGAGCGAACAGAGCCGTCTGGAAAAGTAACGTTGATCATATCTACAATATATGTTTAAAGTTAAATCGCCTGCAAAGTTACGAAATAATGCTGAAAAGCCAAAGAAAAAGGCTGTTATTTTTTGAATAAAATATAATAAATATGAACAGGAAAGCCACTGCGTTAATTATGCTTAATTATCGTATATCTTCCTTGCGTAAATGCAATTATATTTGTTATTTTGCTTTCACAAAACATGAAACGTAAAAACAAAAACTCAGATAATTATCAAGATGATTCTTGTAGTAGACGACGATAAGACGATACGCCTCTCGCTGAAGTTCATTTTGGAGCGCAATGGTTATGAGGTGGCTCTGTCTGAAGGACCGAAGGAAGCCATGCAGACAGTGCGCCACACGCCCGCCGTAGAGTTGGTGCTGATGGACATGAACTATTCACGTGCTACCGACGGCGAGGAGGGCTTGACGCTGCTGAAGCAGGTGAAGGTGTTCCGCCCCGACGTGCCTGTGATCCTAATGACGGCCTGGGGCACCATCGACCTCGCTGTGCAGGGCATGCGTGCCGGTGCCTTCGACTTCATCACCAAGCCTTGGGACAACGGCATACTGTTAGAGCGGATTGAAACGGCAAGAAAAGTAGCCCCCCTTTCGCCCCCCGATGGGGGCACGATAGACAAGATATCCATGAGCAAGACTATAGAAGCCCCCTCGGGGGCCGTAGGGGGGGCTTCTCTCTCTGCCGTCCTCGCCACCGTCAGCCGCGTCGCTCCCACGAATGCGCCCGTCCTCATCACGGGCGAAAGCGGCACGGGCAAGGAACTCATTGCCGAGGCCATCCACCGACAGAGTCTTCGCTCCAACGGCCCGTTTGTAAAGGTTAACCTTGGCGGCATCTCTACGTCGCTGTTCGAGAGCGAGATGTTCGGCCACAAGAAAGGCTCGTTTACCGATGCCAAGACCGACCGTACCGGACGCTTTGAGATGGCCAAGGGCGGCACCATCTTCCTCGACGAGATTGGCGAGTTGTCGCTTGCCAGTCAGGTGAAGTTGCTGCGTGTGCTGCAAGACCAGACCTACGAGGTGCTGGGCGACAGCCAGACGCGCCGCACAGATGTCCGCGTGGTCTGCGCAACGAATGTCGACCTACGGGCGATGATCGAGGAAAAGACCTTTCGCGAGGACCTGTACTACCGCATCAACATCATCAACATCCATCTGCCGCCCCTGCGCGACCGCCGCGAAGACATCCCGCTACTGGTAGACCACTTCCTAAGGATGGCATGTGAGGCAAACCATCTCCCGCTTGCCGCCGTCTCGACAGAGGCTATCGACTACCTTCAGACCCTCCCGTTCCCAGGCAACATACGTGAACTGAAGAACCTCGTAGAAAGAGTTTTACTCTTAAAGCCTCACCCCCAGCCCCTCTCGCAGGGGAGAGGGGAGTGGTTACTTACAGCCGCTGATTTCCAGAGCAGTTGCATTTCCGCTCAAAGTGTATCTACTCCCCTCTCCCACGCGAGAGGGGTCGGGGGTGAGGCTTCCCTTTCCACCCTGGAACGCAACGCCATCGCCGCCAGCATCGCCAAACACAGCGGCAACCTCTCCCTCGTTGCCAAGGAACTGGGCATCAGCCGTGGTGCCCTCTACCGCAAGATAGAAAAACACGGACTGTAAAGTGAAGAGTGAAGAGTGAAGAATTTGCTACCGCTGTAAAATAATGAGACTGAAGCATTATTTCGTACTGCTTGCCGTAGGCATCGTCCTGCTTGCCTGCATAGCCCTCATTGCCACATTCCACGATGGCGGAGAATCTATCTTCTCCCCTCCCTCACAGGGAGGGGCCGGGGGTGGGTCTGCCGGCGGTGGTTATTTGTTCTACGTCACCGAGGGTTTCATCGTCGTGCTCCTGTTTTACCTCTGGCATTTCTATCGAAAGACCATCCGCCCTTACGACACGCTGATTGGCGGCATCGAACTGGTGCGTGCCCTCGACCTGACCACAAGTCTTGCACCTTCCGGACAGCATGAGACAGATATCATCGTACGCACATTCAACGACCTGCTGACCCGCCTGCGCAGCGAGCACCTCAAACTTGAAGAACAATACACTTTTCTCAACCTCCTCATTGAAGCCTCGCCGATGGGCGTCATACAGTGTGACCTTGACGGTAACACAACAACCATGAATCCCGCCGCCCGCAAGATGCTGTCGCCCACTGTCGAAGAAACCATGCGTGCGCTGCCCCTTGGCGAGACAACCACCATGCGCCTGCCCGGCGAGCCGCAACTATTCCGCATCAGTCACCTGTCGTTCCCAGACCGGGGCTACCAACATCCCTTCTACCTTATCGAATCGCTGACCTCCGAGGTGCGCCAGGCAGAGAAAGCAGCCTACGAGCGCGTCATCCGCATGATTGCCCATGAGGTGAACAACAGCGTGGCGGGAATCGTCACCCGTGAGCGCCTCACCGCCCTCGCCGCCTTTGTCACCCGCTTTGCCGACGTAGTAAAGATTCCGCAACCGCAACTGCTGCTCTGCGACCTTAGCGAAGAGATAGAGGCCTGCCGGCCTTTCCTCGAGAACATGTGTACGCAGGCCCATGTCAGCATTGACTTCCATCTGACCGATGAAGCCATCCCCGTCCACCTCGACACCGTCCTCTTCCAGCAGGCACTCATCAACATTGTCAAGAATGCCATAGAAGCCTTATCCCCAGCCCCAGCCTCACCCCCCGCCCCCCTCTCCGAAGGGCGAAGGGGAAGCCTTCGGCAAGGGGAAAAGGGAGTAGTTACTATAGAGGTCATAAAACATTCTACTCCCTTCCCTCATCTGGGAGGAGCCGGGGGTGGGTCTCTCATCATCACCGACAATGGTCATGGCATCCCACCCAACGTGGCCAAACATCTCTTCACACCCTTTTTCTCCACCAAGCCCCAGGGTCAGGGCCTCGGTCTTCTGCTTATCCGTGACATCCTTACATCACATCACTGCACATTCAGTCTGCTCACCGATCCGGCAGACCGCCTCACCCGTTTCACCATCCATTTTCCATCGTAATCATTCGTTAGAACAAACTGAAACGTACACCAGTGACTATACAGGCACCTGGCTGAGGCACATTACCGAAATCGACGTAGGAACGGTTGTTGAACAGATTGCTGACATCAGCATAGACCGTGTAGCCGCGAGCGGTCCACTGCAACCGGCCATCGAGCAGGGCGTAAGGGCGGTATGCCAGCGTTTCACCTGCAAAGGTGGTGTAGGTGCCCACACGGTCTTGCCATCGCAGGTTAAGACTCAGGCTGAGTTGACGCCACAGGGCTGAATGTACTCGTGCCACCAGTTTATGACGCAGATACTCCAAGGCATACTGCGACACTACAGAGGGCTCAAGGTCTTTATCCTGATGCGTGTAGTTATACGAGAGTGAGAGTCTGAGAGAAGGCTGCGGACACCATGTGAACGACGTCTCGAGGCCCATGGCATTGACAACGGTATGGTTGACGCTCTGCCATACGGCCTCCTCACCCTGACCGACATCCATAATCCAATCAATCATATTGGTGCCATGATGTTGATAGGCCGATAGTTTGGCCTGCACGGCAGCAGAGGCATATTGTGCACCGACCTCCACCGCCTGCATCTTCTCAGGCTTGAGGTGAGGGTCGGCGGCATAGCCCTGCAGTTTATAGTACATCTCTGTGAACGACGGTAAGCGCAGTGAAGAGTTGTAGGAGGCGAAGAGCGTAAGTTTGGCCAACCGGTAACTGATGTCTACACCGGGATAAAGCCTCATGTTCATGCCGCTCCACGAATCCTTGGTGGCCACAAAGCCCGCTGAAAGTGTTAGCCGCCGAATAGTCACATTGTGCTCCAGAAAGGCCGAGAAAATGGTGCGGTTGATGCCCAGGGTGAAGTCACGGTCGGTGCCGCTGATGTGTATGGGCTGGTAGAGCGGCTCTCCCAGATTGCCACTGACCAGGTTTTCATTGCGCAGTTCGGCACCGAAGGCAGTACGGAGTGCGAGGTGCGAGGTACGAGGTACGAGGGGCGAGGTACGAGGGGCGAGGGGCGAGGTACGAGGGGCGAGGGGCGAGGTACGAGGGGCGAGGAAGGACTCCCAATCGAAGTAACCGTTTAGTTTCAAGCCATATATATCACACTTGTTATAATTATACTGCATGATATCCGGCCGTCCGCAATAGCCTTCATAGCGGTCGCGGTTTTGGTTCCAATAGACAGCCGACTGGATGCGGACAGCACCTTTTCTGTTCTCGCCTTGCAAGGCGGAAAACAGTTTTGTGGTATGCTCGTATTGCTCATCGGCCTGCCATCGGGGAGTAGCGTAGAAAGTTCCAGACCCCCACCCTTTGTCGGTTATGCCGAGATGCCACGACATGTTCACGATGCTATCGCGGTAGGCTCCCTGATAGAACGCCTTGCTGCCGCTGTAGCCCGTGTTCAGGTGTCCGTCTCTTGAACGCGAAAAGCCGTCGCTGCGGGCATAGCCCATGCTTAAATGAGAAAGGAGGCAGGAGGAAGGTGGAAGGAGACAGGAGAAAGGCGGAGAGAGACGCGCTGCTGCCGACATATATCCGAAGGAGCCGCCCTCCAAGCGGATGTCGCCACGCCAGTTTCTGCTTGCCGTTTCCTGATCCTCATATTGCCGTGTAACAATGTTGATGGCCCCTACAAGCGACGAGGTGCCGTAGACACGTCCTGCAGGGCCTTCAAGCACTTCTATCCTGACAATATCACTGAGGTCGCAAGGCAGATCCATCACATTATGCCCCGTCTGCGGATCACAGATGTTGATGCCGTTGAGCAGTACGATGATTTGCTCCTGTGTGCCGCCCCTGATGCTGATGTCGGTCTGCGCTCCCAGTGCTCCCCGTTGTCGCACGTCGACGCCGACGGCCATCTTGAGCAAATCGTTAACACTCTGTACCGGCGCCTGCGCAATATCATCGCGGCTCAGTACAGTTACCATTCTCGCTGCCTGACTCACGGTCAGGGGTGCCCTCGTGCCTGTAACGCTTACATCTTGAAGCATTACCTCGCGGGCAGGCGTTTCAGTGCTGTCAACGCGCCATGTCTCATCGCTGATGCTGTCGGCCTTGGCTGCTGTTAAAGTAGCCACGCTTAACACAGAGATGACGACCTCGCGCCCCAGACAGGCAAAGAGCGAATAGCCTTTGCGCTGAAACTGTCTGAACACAAGCACTTCACGTTTGTTGAATCGTGGTTTCTGCATATTGAGTTAATAATAAAGCGGTGCAAAGGTAACAATAAAAAATGAAAAATCACTATAGAATGTAATTTTTCGAACTGATGCTGTTGACGTTATCTTTTCAGAAATTGTTAGTCACCCCACCCCTGCCCCTCCCCTACATGGGAGGGGAGTGTCATGCGGCGTAATTCGCGGCGACCTCCGGCGATAGCCCCTCCCCTCCCATGTAGGGGAGGGGCAGGGGTGGGGTGACTAACTATCTTGAAGGGAGGGGAGGGGCATACCGCCGGAGTATCGAAAGTCAGCCCGCCGGAGTATCGAAACTGTATACACTTAGTATTCCTGCTGTATACAACTTGTATTCCGGCCGAATACAGTTTGTATACAGCCGGAATACATTTTGTATACAGCCTGAATACAACTTGTATTTAGGCCGTATACAAAAGTCACACTTGTTACTGTGCGGTGAAGCCGTTGGAAATCATGTCGGTAGTGCCCTTGTGGGTGGAGCCCAGGTAGAGGCCGTGCCAAGCCGTGGTAGCATCGGTAGGCTCGGTGGTGGAATACTTTACGTAGTACTTCGAGCCTTTCACCATGCCCTTGGCGGTGAAGAGTGCCAGGGTGCTGCTGCACGCGGCCGGGAAACTGTAGGTCACAAGGTTGTTGCCCGAGGCATCGCAGAGCGTGTAGTAGCGTCCGCTCTGGTAACTCAGCGTGCTGGTGATGAAGGCATAGCCCTGCTTGGCGTTCGAGATGGTGTTGCCCGAGGAGCCTCCCCAGCCACCGCCGCCGCCTTGCGAAGCGCCGGCGCTGATGGCATAGCCCGTGCCTGTGATCTGGATATACGAGTTGTTGTCGCAGTCGAGACCTTCCTCTGGCGAGCCCTTCGTGGTGTAGGCGAACACGGCACCGTTGCCGATGGTGATGGCTCCCGACCGTCCGTAGTTGGAGTCTACGGCATCGTTGCCGTTGGAGTAGCACACCGTGACGCCGCCATTGAAGAGGATGGCACCGGCAGAGTTGATGCAGTCGTCGTAGCACTTGAAGTAGTGCTGTCCGCCCTCGATGTCGATGCTGACCTTGGACTCCAGTCCCTCGGCACCGTCGCTGGTTGTCGATACCTCGGTGGTGCCGCCGTAGATGACGATGGTGCCCATGACCTTGATAGCCTTGGCCGAGCCAGACGTGCTGCCGCCCATGCCGCCGGGGAATCCGCCACCGCCGCCGCTGCTGCTGCCGCCTGCTGCGCTGCCTGTTGTCGATACCGTCAGTGTGGGGCCTTCACCGCTGCTGGTGCCCTGGGTGTACTTGCCGTTGACCTTGATGCCCTTGCCGCCGTTGCCCGTCATCTTGATGGTGATGATGCCTGCGTTGAGCGCCATGTTGCCGTCGGCCTTGATACCCTTGGCGGTGTAGTAGTCGCCGCTGCCCGATGATACGGGAGCGCCGCTGTTGGTGATGCTGAGCATGCCGCCGTTGACGGTGGTCGACGTGGTGGACACGCCCTTGCCGGCAGTGCCCGAGGCAGTGATGGTCACCGTGCCGCCGTTCATCACAAAGTCGATGGCCTTGATGCCCGTGCTGTACGATGCATCGCTGTTGATGACCTTCATAGCACCTGAGGGTGTGAGGGTGACGGTGCCGCCATTGATGGTGAGGGTGGCCTTCGACTTGAGGCTCTTGCTCATCTCGCCGCTGTTCTTCACGGTGATGGTGCCACCATTGATGGTCAGGTTGCCGTCGGCCTTGATGCCCATGGCGTTGTAACTGGTGCCGCTCTCGTCGCTCACGTCGCTGGTGCCGCTATAGGTACTCGTGACGTTGGTTAGCGAATAAGTACGGGTAGTACTGCTTGTGGAATAACTATTTGATATACTATAATAAACATCGCTTCCGCTTGTGGGCGCATTGAAGGTAGCCGACCGGATGGTATAGGTGGTGCCGCGGCTGGTGTAGTCGTCGCTCTTGAAGTAGTAGGTGCCGTCGTCGGCTGCCTTGAAGTCGTAGTAATAGAAGGTCAGCGTGCTATAGCCGCTCGACTTGCTGATTGTGGACGTGAGTTGCTGCACGAGGGTGCCGTCGCTCTTATACAGGTAGACGCTCTTCCAGGCCGAGTTGCCGCCTTGGCCGCCCCAGCCGCCGCCACCGGTGGGAATACTGACATAGACCTTGTACGAGGCCGTCGTTTCCCCCGTGTCCGTAGAGCCGGTGAGTTCGGCGGTGCCGCCCTTGCCGTTGGCCGTCACGTCGATGGTCACGGAGACGTTCGTCTCATCAATAGTGATGCTGCCGTCGGCACTCATGCCCTTGCCGCCGTCGGCGGTGTTGTCGAGGGTGATGGTGCCACCCGTGATGTTGATGTTGCCGTCGGTCTTGATACAGGTGGGATAACTCAGGTCGGTGTCGGCCACGATGCTGCCCGTCTGGGTGACGGTCAGCGTGCCGCCGCTCATCTTCATGTCGCCGGCAGCCTTCAGGCCCTTGGCGGCATCGGCCGTGACGGTGATGTTCACCTTGCCGTCAAGGATATAGATGTTGCCGCTGTCCTCGTCCTCGTGGTCAGTTGTCTCGCCGGTATTGGTCGTGCCGTCCAGGTCAGCCTGAATGCCGTCGTCGCCAACGCCGCTGATGGTCAGCGTGCCGCTCTCCATGAGGAAGTACTCGTTGCAGGAGATACCGTCTTTCACTGCCTTCAGCACGTTCACCGTGCAGTTTTTCATCGACATATAGTCGCCGCTCTTGATGGCGTGGGCCGTGTTGCCATAGACATTCAGCGTGCCCTTGCCCTTGAGTTCGAGGTGGCCCTTGCAGTAGAGGGCAGCCTTCTGTGAGCCGTCAGCACCGTCGGTCAGCGTGTTCTCCGTGTCTTTCTTCACGCTCAGTTCTATGCGCTTGCCGTTGGTGATGTTGATGGCGGCACCGCCGGGGTTGGTCAGCGTGAGGCCACGCAGTTCGACGGTGGCCTTGTAACTGCCGCCAAGAGCGAACGAGCCATTGGACGAAGAGCCGCTCAGGGCGTATGTAATCTCGTAGTCCACATCGCTGGCAGGGGTAATGCTCACGTGGGCGCCGTTGGCAGTGATAGAGAGGTGATGGGCTATACGGCCGTCGACCGTCAGTTGGGCTGCATCGTCGCTGTAGACCACGGCAACGGTGGTGTCGCTCATCTTCGTATCATCAACATACATGCGTGTGACATCACTCAGAAGATAGGAATTGCCGACGATAGTGATGGTCTCGCCATTAGTGTAAACCATGTCGCCGGCATCGGCGGCAGGAATACGATAAGTCACCTGCCCTACCTCTACATTGAATATCTGTGCCTGTACTGCTATCGCCAGTATCAGGGCGGCAATGAGGCTTAATGTCTTTTTCATCTTACAGTGGTCTTAAGGGTTTTGTTCTTGCTTTTCATCACGTAGAGACCAGGCTTCAGTGAAGCCTTGGCGGCATCAATCGTCTGGAAGGTTCCTAGGTGCATACCGCTGATGGTGAACACATCCACATGGTCGTTGCCAGTGTCAACATTGGCAATGACGGTAGATCCACCATTCTCAGAGAAATACATCTTGCTGAGGTCGGTGAGGGTAAACGTCTGTGTACCATCAGCATTTGTTACTGCCAACTGTCCGTTGGACACAGTGATATCCAGCGACTCTACGCTCATGGACTTCGTCGTGCCATTGGTCGACTGGAATGTCAGGAATGGGTACTCGTATGCCATCGCTGTGGCTATACCTACAAGCACCAAAGTTAATGTTAATACCTTTCTCATTTCAATTTGTAGTTAGATTAAATATTTATTTTTCTGACGCAAAGGTAACAAGAATCTTTGATATTGGCAAACCTTTTCAGCAAACAGACCATATTTTTCAATAAAAAGTGAGATTATGCATCATTAAAAACTCAAATAAATTTGGTTTTTTACTCACTTATTTGTACCTTTGCAGGCTGAAATAGAGAAAGTATATTAAATAAGGTATGGAAATAGCAAGTAAATACGACCCTAAAGAGGTCGAAGGCAAATGGTATCAGTATTGGCTTGACAACAAACTCTTCAGTAGCAAACCCGACGGTCGCGAACCCTATACTATCGTGATTCCGCCGCCCAACGTAACGGGCGTGCTGCACATGGGCCACATGCTCAACAACACCATTCAGGATATTCTGGTGCGCCGCGCACGCATGGAGGGCAAGAACGCCTGCTGGGTGCCCGGCACCGACCATGCTTCTATCGCCACCGAGGCCAAGGTAGTGAAGAAACTGGCCGAACAGGGCATCAAGAAGCGTGACTTGACACGCGAGCAGTTCCTGGAGCATGCCTGGGACTGGACCCACGAGCATGGCGGCATCATCCTGAAGCAGTTGCGACGCCTGGGGGCTTCGTGCGACTGGGACCGCACGGCCTTCACAATGGACGAGACGCGCTCTAAGAGCGTCATCAAGGTGTTCGTAGACCTCTACAACAAGGGCCTCATCTATCGCGGACTCCGCATGGTGAACTGGGATCCGAAGGCCCTCACCGCCCTCTCTACCGAGGAGGTCATCTACAAGGAGGAGCAGAGCCACCTGTATTACCTGAAATACTACGTCGATTGCAGCGTGCCCGACGGTTTCCCCGTCGGGGACAACGTCATCCACAAGGACGAGCGCGGCTACTACGCAGTGGTGGCCACCACGCGCCCTGAGACCATCATGGGCGACACCGCCATGTGTATCAACCCCAAGGACCCGAAGAACCAGTGGCTCAAGGGCAAGAAGGTCATCGTGCCATTGGTGAACCGCGTCATTCCCGTCATCGAGGACCGCTATGTGGACATAGAGTTTGGTACGGGCTGCTTGAAGGTGACGCCTGCCCACGACACCAACGACTATATGCTGGGCAAGACCCACAACCTGGAGACTATCGACATCTTCAACCCCGATGGCACCATCTCCGACCAGAGCCCCATCTACGTCGGCATGGACCGTATGGACTGCCGTAAGCAGATTGCCAAGGACCTGCAGGCAGCAGGCCTGATGGAGAAGATAGAGGACTATGTGAACAAGGTGGGCTACTCTGAGCGCAACCCCGACACCGCTATCGAGCCTCGTCTCTCATTGCAGTGGTTCCTCAAGATGCAGCACTTTGCCGACATCGCCCTGCCGCCCGTCCTGAACGGAGAGATGCATTTCTATCCTCAGAAATACGTCAACACCTACAAGAACTGGCTGGAGAACATCCAGGACTGGTGTATCTCCCGTCAACTGTGGTGGGGACACCGCATTCCGGCGTATTATTACAGCCCCACCCCCGACCCCTCCCGCGGCGGGGAGGGGAGAATATACTCTCAAGGGCAGAATCAAGGGACAGAACTATCTACTCCCCTCCCCTCCGCGGGAGGGGTCGGAGGTGAGGCTGAAGCCTTCGTCGTCGCCGAGACACCAGAGGAAGCCCTCGAACTGGCTCGCAAGGAAAGCGGCAACAGCAACTTGCAACTCTCAGACCTGCGGCAGGACGAGGATGCCCTCGACACATGGTTCTCGTCATGGCTCTGGCCCGTGTCGCTGTTCGACGGCATCAACAACCCCGGCAACGAGGAGATCAAGTACTACTACCCTACCTCTGACCTGGTAACGGCTCCCGATATCATCTTCTTCTGGGTGGCCCGCATGATTATGGCCGGCGAGGAATATATGGGCACCTTCCCCTTCAAGAACGTCTACTTCACAGGTATCGTGCGCGACAAACTGGGGCGTAAGATGTCGAAGTCATTAGGCAACAGCCCTGACCCCATAGAACTCATCGAGAAGTTCGGCGCCGACGGCGTGCGCATGGGCATGATGCTCAGCGCCCCTGCCGGCAACGACATCCTCTTCGACGAGGCTCTCTGCGAGCAGGGGCGTAACTTCAACAATAAGATATGGAATGCCTTCCGCCTGGTGAAGGGCTGGAAAATTGAAGATGGAAAATTGAATATTGAAAATTCCCCTGCGGCTGATAATCTTCAGTCTAAGACCGCCATCGACTGGATGGAAGCCCGCATCAAGCAGGCCAACGAGGAACTGAAGGACCACTTCTCGAAGTACCGTATCAGCGATGCCCTGATGACGGTCTATAAACTGTTCTGGGACGAGTTCTCGCAGTGGTATCTGGAGATGGTGAAGCCCGCATACGTGGATGGTGTGCAGCAGCCTATCGACCGCGAGACCTACGAGGCCACGCTGCGCTTCTTCGAGTTGCTGCTCAAGATGCTGCATCCTTTCATGCCGTTTATCACCGAGGAACTGTGGCAGGCACTCTACGAGCGTCAGCCCGGCGAGAGCATCATGCGCGACAGCCTCGTGCTCGATGCGCCCACGGCCGATGAACTGAAACTCATTGCCGATATAGAGCAGGTGAAGCAGGTGGTTTCCGGCGTGCGCACCGTGCGCAGTCAGAAGAACATCGCACCCAAGGAGAAACTGACACTTCAGGTCATTGGTCAGAACCATCACGAGGCTTACAACGACATCATCATGAAGATGGGCAACCTATCGGCCATCGATGTTGTCGAGGCCAAAGACTCTACCGCCTCTGCCTTCATGGTGGGCACCGACGAGTATGCCGTGCCTCTGGGCGACCTCATCGACGTGGCAGCCGAGATTGCGAAGATGGAGGCTCAGTTGAAACACCTCGAAGGCTTCAAGGCCGGCGTGGAGAAGAAACTCTCCAACGAGCGCTTCGTACAGAACGCACCCGAGGCTGTGGTGGCTCTGGAACGCAAGAAACTGGCCGACTCGGAAGAGAAGATTGCAGCCCTGAAGGAATCGATTGCAGCCCTTAAATAATAATAAGGTGAAGTATGGAATGGTTTGTTAGTCTCTTCTCAAACACCAGTTCTGTTGCACATATCGTGATGATCTATGCCATCGTGATTGCCATTGGCGTCTATCTTGGCAAGATTAAGATATTTGGCATCTCGCTCGGAGTAACCTTCGTGCTCTTCGCGGGTATCCTGCTGGGACATATCTACAAGATATACTGCCCCGAGGCGGAGTTTGCCGCACCAGGGTCAACACTTTCATTCATACAAGACTTTGGCCTTATCCTCTTTGTCTTTATGATTGGATTGCAGGTGGGGCCTGGCTTCTTCGAGAGTTTCGGCAAGGCCGGCATCAAACTCAACGGCCTGGCGGCATCGGCCATCGTCCTCAATATTGTGGTGATGTTTGCCTGCTATTTCATCTTTTTCTATCAGAAACACGATGTCAACGCACTGCCCATGATGGTGGGCACGCTCTATGGTGCCGTCACCAACACCCCTGGTCTTGGTGCTGCCAACGAGGCGCTCACCTCTGTCTTCGGCAACAACGCGCCTATGATAGCATCAGCATATGCCTGCGCTTATCCCCTTGGCGTGCTGGGCATCATCGGAGCCATCATCCTAGTGCGCTATATATGCAGGGTGAGACTGGAGAAGGAAGAAGAGGAACTGACCGCCATGGAGGAAGGCAATGCGAACAAAAAGCCTTATAAGATGCACCTGGAGGTGACCAACAAATACCTGGAGGGCAAGACCTTGCTACAGGTGCACGACTTCCTGAACCGCGACTTTGTGGTGTCGCGCCTGGTGCACGACGGCGAACTGTGCATACCCAACCGCGACACGCTGTTCCACTTGGGCGACCAGATGCTCATTGTATGTGCCGAAGCCGACCAGGAGGCTATTATGGCCTTCATCGGACCGAAACTCGACATCGACTTTGAGCAGCAGGACCAGCCGCTGGTGTCGAAACGCATCCTGATTACCAACTCCGAGATTAACGGCAAGACACTGGCTTCGATGCATTTCTCCAGCGTGCATGGCGTAAACGTCACACGTGTTACTCGTCACGGCATGGACCTCTTCGCCTCTGGCAGCCTGCCTCTGCAGGTGGGCGACCGTATCATGGTGGTAGGCCCTGAGGATGCCGTTGACCGCGTAGCCAACAAGATGGGCAACTCCGTGAAGCGCCTCAATGCTCCTAACATCGCCACCATCTTCGTGGGCATCTTCCTTGGAATCATCTTCGGTTCACTGCCCATCGCCATTCCCGGCATGCCTGTTCCTGTGAAGTTGGGTCTGGCTGGCGGCCCGCTCATCATCGCCATCCTGATTGGTCGTTACGGCTATAAGATCCGCCTGGTGACCTATACCACCACCTCGGCCAACATGATGCTGCGCGAGATAGGACTGGTGCTCTTCCTGGCATCGGTAGGCATCAAGGCAGGAGCAACGTTCTTCTCGACGGTTGTCGAGGGCGACGGCCTGCTCTATGTGCTGACGGGATTCCTGATTACCGTTATACCTATTATAATAATAGGACCCATTGCCCACCGCATGAAGTTCAACTACTTCACCATCGCCGGCATGCTGGCAGGCACTTATACCGACCCGCCCGCACTGGCCTACGCCAACAGCATCTGCACGAAGGAGGCGCCTGCCGTGGGCTACTCTACGGTCTACCCGCTGGCCATGTTCCTGCGCATCCTGACGGCCCAACTCATTGTGCTGTTCTTCTGCGGATGGCTGTAGCGAGTGTTGAGAGAGTTCTTGTACGAACCAAGCGGCAAAGCCGGGCGGAAGATTGAATTAAACTTATATAATAATACATACTAATAATTGATATGACAAACTTAAGACTAATGCTGGGTTCGCTGGTCTTGCTTGGCTCGGTGACAATGTTCGGTCAAGGTGCCAACAACATTGTCATCAACGAAGTGATGACCCGCAACACCCAGAGCATTGAGGACGAGTTTGGGCATCGGGAGGCCTGGGTTGAGTTGGCCAACACATCATTCTCCACATACAATGTGAGAGGCATGTATCTGACCACAAACCCCAAGGTGCTCGACACGTCGCTGACAGCCCCTCAACGCATTGCCCTGATGAGTGTCATTCCCAATGGCGACGACCGCACCAACCTGGGTGCACACCACTACATGATGCTCTATTGCAACTCTAACCCTGCCCAGGGAAAGTTACACCTCTCGCTGCCTGTCGATAGCACCGGCAATGTATTCCTGGCACTCTACAACGCCAATGGTGTAGACCTTATCGACTCTGTCACGGTACCGGTCTTGGGTGCCAACGAGTCGTATGCACGCTTCGGCAGCCAGTGGACGGTCTGTGAAGCGGGAGAGGCCACTCCCGGACATGACAACAAAATCCAGTCGGACACCGCATCAAATAAGATTGAACAGTTCAAGGAAAACGACCCCTACGGCTTTGCAATGGCTGTCATGGCTATGGGCATCGTGTTCCTCTGTCTGGCTCTGCTCTGGATTTTCTTCACGCTCTTCGGCATGGTGATGCGACATATCGATACCGCTAAGAAGGTGGCCAACAAGCAGCCTATCAAACCTATCACCAAGACGGTGGAGATGACGGCTGAGATAGGACGCAAGACCAGCAATATCCTACAGGAAGGTCTCGACAAGAAGGGCATCGACATGGAGGTCTACATGGCCGTCATCGGCATGGCTCTGAAGCAGTATGAGGACGATGTGCACGACGTGGAGAGCGGCGTAATCACCATCAAGCCCAAAGATACTGGCTGGGACGATGAATATAGTCAGATGACCCATCTGCACGACCCGTTCCTGCCCAGCAGCCACAGTGCTCCCAATATTCCCACAACACCGGAATTGCACTAACGAGAGTCGGAATAACGAAATGTCGAAATAACGAAATGTCGAAATAACGAAATAACGAAATGTCGAAATAACGAAATATAGAAACAATGAACAAATATCAATATAAAGTAAAAGGCGTGGACTACGAAGTAGAAATCGCCGAGGTAGAAGGCAACATTGCCAAGGTCAACGTCAACGGCATACCCTTCGAGGTAGAACTGCAGAAACCAATCAACGCAGCCAAACACCCGTCGATGAACACCCCCAAGGTACAGGCTCCGCGTCCCGCAGCCCCCGCGCCTGCTGCTTCCCCAGCAAGTGCCCCCGCAGCCGCTCCCGCAGCCGTTGCCGGTGCAGGTACTCCTTTGAAGGCTCCGCTGCCCGGCACTGTCACTGAGGTGAAGGTGCAGGTAGGCCAGCAGGTCAACGTAGGCGACACCGTACTGGTGCTCGAAGCCATGAAGATGCAGAACAACATCGAGGCTGAGACGGCCGGACAGGTCACGTCTATTCTTGTTAAACAGGGCGATACGGTGATGGAAGGTGCCGTGATGCTCACCATTGGGTAATAGATAATTGACAATTGATAATTGAAAATTGACAATTGATATGTGGGACTTTATCATTCAGAATTTCAACGAGTTCCTCACCTATACTGGCTTTGCCAATGCCTCGGTGGGCAACTTGATTATGATAGTCGTAGGAGCCGTTTTCATCTATCTTGCCATTAAGAAAGACTTCGAGCCCCTGCTGCTGGTGCCTATCGGCTTGGGTATCATCCTCGGCAACATCCCGTTCCGCGCTGATGCCGGACTCGAGATTGGACTCTACGAGGACAACTCCGTGCTCAACATCTTCTATCAGGGCGTACGCCAGGGCTGGTATCCGCCGCTCATCTTCCTGGGCATCGGTGCCATGACCGACTTCTCGGCGCTGCTGGCCAACCCTAAACTGATGCTTATCGGTGCCGCTGCCCAGTTCGGCATCTTCGGCGCCTATATGCTGGCACTCGCCTTGGGCTTTGAGCCTAACCAGGCAGCAGGTATTGCCATCATCGGTGGTGCCGATGGCCCTACCGCCATCTTCCTCTCGTCGAAGTTGTCGCCCAACCTCATGGGAGCCATAGCCGTCTGTGCCTATAGTTACATGGCCCTCGTACCCCTGATTCAGCCGCCTATCATGCGCCTGCTCACGACTAAGAACGAGCGGCTCATCAAGATGAAACCCAGCCGGGAGGTCAGTCAGACCGAACGCATCCTGTTCCCCATCATCGGACTGCTTATCACCACCTTCATCGTGCCGTCGGCACTGCCCCTGCTGGGCATGCTGTTCTTCGGCAACCTGCTGAAGGAGAGCGGCAAGACCACCCGCTTGGCCAAGACCGCAGGCAATGCGCTGAACGACATCGTCGTGGTGCTGCTGGGTCTCACCGTAGGCTGTTCTACGCAGGCCAGTGAGTTCCTGACCTTGAACACCGTGTTCATCTTCGCCATTGGTGCCTTCGCCTTCGCCGTTGCTACGGCTTCGGGCGTCTGCTTCGTCAAGGTGATGAATCTCTTCCTGCCTAAGGACAAGAAACTGAACCCACTGATTGGCAATGCCGGTGTGAGTGCCGTGCCTATGGCTGCCCGCATCTCCAACAACCTGGGTCTGGAGTACGACCGTCATAACTTCCTGCTGATGCACGCCATGGGTCCCAATGTGGCTGGTGTCATCGGCTCCGCTGTTGCCGCCGGTGCCCTGTTAGGCTTCTTGTCATAGGCTCTTTGACGTCTTCAACAAATATTACGCCGAAAATTTGCATAATTCATAAAAAAGAAGTACCTTTGCACTCGCAAACGGGCATTAGCCTGCGATGCAAGGCTGGTTCCGTAGCTCAGTTGGATAGAGCAACAGCCTTCTAAGCTGTGGGTCTCGGGTTCGAATCCCGACGGAATCACTTAATTACATAAAGCCCTCTTCTTCAACGGATAGGGCTTTTATAATAAAAAGGCTTGCAGATGAAACTTATCATCATGACAAAGGCCACGTTTTTCGTGGAGGAAGACAAGATTCTGACTTCCCTTTTCGAGGAAGGCATGGAGAATCTACACCTATATAAACCAGAATCAGAGCCCATCTATTCAGAACGGCTGCTGACATTGCTTTCAGAGGATTATTATAAGAAGATTACGGTGCACGACCATTTCTATCTGCGCGAGGAGTTCGGGCTGAAAGGCATCCACCTCAACAATCCCATAACAGAGATACCCTACGGCTACAAAGGCAATATCAGCCGCACCTGCCATTCCATTGACGAACTGCGCGAATCAAAGAAGAAATCCAGTTACGTGTTTCTGAAAACCATCTTCGACAGCAAGAGCAATCCCAACGACAAACAGACCCTGACAACCGAGGAACTCAAGGAAGCCAGCAAGAAAGGGCTCATAGACAAGAATGTCTATGCCATGGGAGGCATGTGTCTGGACAACATCCGACAGATGCGCGACCTGGGATTTGGCGGGGTTGTGGTCTGCGGAGACCTCTGGAACCGCTTCAACATTCACCAAGAGCAGGACTTCAAAGAACTGATAGCCCACTTCCACAAATTGCAGAAAGCAGTTAACTGACGGACAAGAAAAAGAGGTAGACAGGCAAACAACTTATACGAACTATATAAAGCAATGACAACACAAAACTCCTACATGGTTTTCTCGGGCACCGCCACGAGATACCTGGCAGAGAAAATCTGCCAAAGCCTAGGATGCCCGTTGGGCAAGTTGCAGATTACAAAATTCTCTGACGGAGAATTTGCGGTCTCTTACGAGGAATCTATTCGCGGCCGCGATGTGTTCCTGGTTCAGAGCACGTTTCCCAACAGCGACAACCTGATGGAACTGCTGCTGATGATTGATGCAGCCAAACGTGCTTCAGCACGCACCATCAATGCCGTCATCCCCTATTTCGGATGGGCACGTCAGGATCGTAAGGACAAGCCGCGTGTCAGCATCGGTGCCAAACTGGTGGCAGACCTGTTGAGCGTGGCCGGTGTAAACCGCGTCATTACGATGGACCTACATGCCGACCAGATTCAGGGATTCTTCAACGTGCCCGTCGACCATCTCTATGCCTCGGGCGTACTGCTGCCTTATCTTCAGGGCCTCAACCTGGAAGACCTCGTCATTGCTTCGCCCGACGTTGGCGGTTCCAAGCGTGCCAACGCCTACGCCAAGTATCTGGGCTGCCCGCTGGTGCTGTGCAACAAGACACGTGCCCGCGCCAATGTCGTTGCCACCATGCAGATTATCGGCGAGGTGGAAGGCAAGAACGTGGTCATTATCGACGATATGGTAGATACGGCAGGCACCATCACCAAGGCCGCAGACCTGATGATGGAAGCCGGTGCAAAGAGCGTCCGGGCCTGTGCGTCACACTGTGTGATGAGCGGACCGGCCAGCGACCGCGTACAGGAGTCAGCCCTCAACGAGATTGTCTTTACCGACTCTATTCCCTACACACAGCGTTGCGCCAAGGTGAAGCAGATCAGTGTGGCCGAGATGTTTGCTGAGACCATACGCCGCGTCATTGAGAACGAAAGCATCAGTGACCAATACTTGGTGTAGTTCATAGTTCATCATTCATAGTTCATAGTTTTTAGACCGAAGTGCACAGATAACATAATGACAACATAATAAATATGAAAACAATAAAGACCATCATGGGGCTGGCCACTGCTGCCCTTACAATGACTGCATGCAGTTCAAACAGTTTTAAAGTGAAAGGCGTAGCCGAAGGTTTTGACGAAGGCGACACGCTACTAGTGATGAACGACTCACCCGTTCCCCTTGATACCATCATCATCAAGGACGGTAAGTTTGAATGGGCGGGCGAGGTGGACTCCGTGTTCGTATGCTCCGTCATCTCTACCAATAAAATGGCCTCTGCCATGTTCTTCCGTGAGCCGGGCACCATCAACCTGCTGCTCTCTGCCACTGGCAAGTCCGAGGTGTCGGGCACCAAAGCCAACGATGCCCTTCAAGAACTCAACAACGTGCAACTGCAATTCCAGCAGAAAGCAGAGTCGCTGGTGTCAAAACTCTATGCCGACACTCTGGAGGAGGCACAGAAGAAAGACATCTATTCCCAATATGAAGCCCTGCAAAAAGAGATGGGACAGAGTTTTGCCGACATGGCAAAGAAAAACACCGACAACGAACTAGGCTATTTCCTGCTTACACAACTGGCCTATAGCGATGTCTTTACGAAGGACGACCTGAACGCTACTATTGCCAAACTCCCTGCCGAATACCAGCAGCGTCAGGCCATCAAGGATATTCAGAAGATGCTCGAAGCATCATTCTCAACAGAAGAAGGCGACCGCATCAAGGACTTCAAGATGCAGTCGCCCGAGGGCAATGAGGTGAATATCATGGACTTTGTGAAAGCAAACAAGATTACCGTGCTCGACTTCTGGGCCTCGTGGTGCCAGCCTTGCAGGGAAGAGATGCCTGTCATGAAACAGATACTGGCCGACAACCAGGTCAAAGGCTTTGGCATTGTTGGCATCTCGCTTGACGACAACATGGAGGCATGGACGGCATGCATACAGGAACTGGAACTCTCGTGGCCTCAGATGAGCGACCTGCAGGGAGGCATGTCGACCGTGGCCCGCAGTTTCGGCGTGCAGGCCATACCATTTACCGCTGTGGTTGACCAGAACGGAAAGATACTGAGGAAAGGGCTGCGCGGTGAGGAACTCGCACAGTTTGTTGCCGAGCAGTTGAAATAACTATTCGGACGCAACGATAAAAAAATAAAAATGAAAAATCACACACACTGGCGGGCAGCCAAACGCTGTTCCGCCAGTGTTTCGTATTTAGTACCTGGCCGGCCGTAGTTGGCGTATGGATAGATGCTGATGCCGCCCCTTGGGGTAAAGAGTCCTGTTACCTCTATATACTTTGGCTCCATCAGACGCACCAGGTCTTTCATGATGATGTTCACACAGTCCTCATGAAAATCACCATGGTTACGGAACGAGAAGAGATAAAGTTTCAGGCTCTTAGACTCTACCATGCGCTCGCCGGGAATGTACATGATCTTTATCTCTGCGAAGTCTGGCTGGCCCGTGATGGGACACAGGGACGTAAACTCGGGACAGTTGAACTGTACCCAATAGTCGTTTTCCAGATGTTTATTCTGAAAAGTTTCCAGCACCTCAGGGGCATAGTCATCCCTGTATTCTGTCTTTTTCCCTAGTGCCTGAAGGCCTTCGGTATCCCTTGAATTCATTGTTCTAATACTTAAAGGTATATGTTACGGTTTTATTGCCTCGCTTCACTGTCATAGTATTCACGCTCTTGTCGCTGTTCAGTTGAGTAACAACCTCAATGTTGCCATCATTGGATTTGGCTGCGGTAATGATACTGGTACTGCGTGTATACCGATAGAGCGACAGGAGAGCAAAAGGATTATAGTCAGCAAATCCGAAAATCAACTGGTTGACATCCACAGACTGACAGCGGTTGTCGTCAGCACCGTATTCCAGTTTCAGTTTTTCCACGACACGCGTCTGGTCGTTATTCCACTGGCGAACATAACAGAGGCTGTCGGCCAGGTGCAGGCTGTCGGGCGAGAGGTTTTGCCCGTTAGGATGTCTTTCACCGGCCAGCAGATATGAATAAGCCTGCATGCCACGGCTGCCCTTGGCAATGAAATTGAAAGCATAGTTATACGACACGGGCATGCCATTGGGATAATGCTGAGAAGAATAGCCAATGGTGTCGGTGACATTCTGCATGTAGACGGGTTGCAGACTATTGTCTGTTTGGGCCGTAAGTATCGAGCCCTTATTGTTGACGGATATTGTTCCGGCATGCTCATCGTAGGAGATGGTCAGATAATCCACCTGCGTGTCTTCCGCATCCATCAAGGCATACTTCACCGGACGATCGTTCTGATCGTACTCTATGGTGGCTATATAACCGTCGCTCGACTCGATGCTCTTCACCAAGGATGCATTACCTAAGGAGCCGTCGCCACGTGTGGCCGTCTGGCTTAACTGCCAATTAACGGTGGCTTCGGAGTGCTCGGTATCGTAGATGGCAAATCTGGCCACACGCTCATGCCCTGTCTGGTTCTTCTGAATCTGTATTCCCAACATATAGTATGTGCCACCGACACCCTCCATGCCTTTAATGGCACACCATTCCGCCCCAGCCTGAGGGGAAATCTGCCATGGGCCGAGACTCTGCACGTAGAGTGAATCGCTGGTACTGTTGGCATAGAGCACCTTGCTTTTCACGGCAAGGACTTCAAAGCCAGCGCTATAATTATTCTTGTCGTCAACACACGACACCGTCATGGCTGCAAGCAGCAATGCAGTGGACAACACTTTAACACTATTATGTATTCCTTTCTTCATCTCCCTGTTTCTCCTTATTATATTTAGTCTAATTCCAAAAATGCATCTATGGCACGGCGTTCTTTCTTGGTGGGTCTTCCAGTGCCGCGAGCACGGTCAATAAAACCGCTGATACGGTTCATCTCCAGCAGTTCATACTGATCTGCGGGCGTAACGTTCTCGTAAATCTCTGGAAGCAACTTTGCCCCTACCCTCTGCTCTATAGGTTTGAGCAAACGAAACGAATAGGTGACGGGCGGTTTCCTGACACTGATCACATCGCCTTCCTTGACCATTCTCGACGGTTTCACGTTGACATCGTTGACCGACACGCGCCCATTTTTACATGCATCGGCAGCAATGGTACGGGTCTTGAATATGCGGGCTGCCCAAAGCCATTTATCTATACGTGCTTCATTCATGCGGTAGCAAATTATTCACTCTTCATTCTTCACTCTTCATTCTTCACTCTTAACTCTTAACTCTTCACTCTTAACTCTTCACTAGCGCAGCGCTTTTCCCCAGTTTATTATACTGGTTCATGGTCACGTCGATGCCAGCGAGCACGAAACTGCGTATCATCTCTACGGCCATGTCGATTCTTGGCTGCAAAGTCTTCAACTCTTCATCGCTATATCGACCCAGCACCCAGTCTATCTGGCCGCCTTGCGGATAGTCGTTGCCAATACCCATACGCAGGCGGGCATAGTTCTGGCCTATCAACTGCTGGATGTGCCCCAGACCGTTATGGCCGCCGTTAGAGCCGCTGGCCTTCAGACGGAAGGCACCAAGGGGCAAGGCAACATCGTCGGAGATGACCAACAGCCGCTGCTGGTCTATATTCTCCTGATTGAGCCAATAGCGCACGGCATTGCCGCTGAGGTTCATGAAGGTGGACGGTTTCAGCAGAAACACCTTCCGCCCTTTTATTGATGTCTCGGCGAGGAATCCGTAGCGACGGTCACTGAAAACGATATTGGACGCTTTAGCAAAAGCGTCCAACACCATAAAACCTGTATTGTGGCGGGTCTGTTCGTATTCTGTGCCTACGTTGCCCAAGCCAACAATGAGATATTTGTCCATTTTTATTGCTATAATAAAAGCAACTGTGCGCCTAGAAATTATTCAGCAGCGGCAGCAGCAGCCTTCGAAGCACGAGTCTCCTTGACCGAGCAAACCACCACCTGAGCAGGCGTAGCCAGTTTCAGACCTTCAAAGTTCAACTCACCCACCTTGATAGCCTTGCCGAGTCCAAGGTTGGTAACATCGATGTTCAGAATCTCAGGAATCTGCTTATAAGTAGCGGTGACATCAATCTTACGGACAGAGAGATTCAGTTTACCACCATCGCGCACACCCTGGGCCAGACCGTTCAGTTGTACGGGAATACCTACGGTAATCTCCTTTGTCTCGTTCACCTCAAAGAAGTCGGCATGCAGCAGGGCATCCGTAGTGGGATGGAACTGCAGTTCCTTGATGACGGCCTTGCGCTCCTTGCCACCGATAACAATGTTGACCACGTAGACATGAGGCGTATAGACAGCCTTACGCAGTTCGGCAAACGGAACCACGAAAGCATCTGCTACGGGCAGACCCTTCTGATCCTTCTTCTCACCATAGATGTTACAGGGCACCAAGCCCTCTTTGCGAATCATCTTTGAAGCCTTCTTGCCAGTAGTCTCACGCATCTGGCCATTGATTGTAATTTCTCTCATAACGTTTGTGTTACTCTAAATTAAGTTGTTTGACATAAATAATACTTGACTTAATTCGCCATCACACGAAAAAAGCGGGTGCAAAGGTACAAAAATTTTATGAATAATGAATTACGAATCATGATTTTTTTCAAAAAAAATGTGTTTTTCTTGTATAATAGCGGGAAAATGCCTAAATTTGCATCCGATTTAAACATCATGATGTATGATAAATAGAGAAATCATTAGAATCAAGATTGTTCAGTTAACCTACGCCTATTATCAAAACGGCAACAAGAACATTGATACGGCAGAGAAGGAACTGTTCTTCAGTCTTTCCAAGTCCTACGACCTCTACAACCACTTGCTGGCACTCATCGTTGCCATCACCAAAGAGGCACGCCGCCGACTGGAAGTGCTGCAGGCCAAGGCTAAACGAGAAGGCACTGAGGAGCCTTCACAGAAGTTTGCCTACAACCGCTTCGCCCTGCAACTGGAAAGCAACCGCCAACTGGCAGATTTTATGGAAACGCAGAAACGCACCTGGTCCGACTATCCAGAGTTCGTAGGAAAACTCTTCGAACAGATAGAGCAGAGCCAGATGTACAAAGACTATCTGGCAGACAGCGAGGACAACTATGCTGCCGACCGTGAACTGTGGCGACGTATCTACCGTACGCTGATACAGGAAAACGACGACCTCGACGCACTGCTGGAAGAGCAGAGCCTCTACTGGAACGACGACAAGGAGGTGGTAGACACCTTTGTGCTGAAGACCATCAAGCGCTTCGACGAGAAAAACGGCGACAAGCAGGAACTGCTGCCCGAATACGACTCGGAGGAAGAGCGCGACTATGCCCGTAAACTGTTTCGTGCCACCATTCTCAATGCCGACGACTATCAGCACATGATGACTGAGGCATCACGCAACTGGGACTTCTCACGTCTGGCCTACATGGATGTCATCATCATGCAGATTGCCATTGCCGAGATGCTCACCTTCCCCAGCATTCCCATCAGCGTCACCATCAACGAGTTTGTAGAACTGGCCAAGATCTATTCCACCCCGCGCAGCGGTGCCTATATCAACGGCATGCTGGATGCCATTGCCCACCACCTGATAGACACCGGCCGGCTGATGAAACACATGGAAAAAAACAATAACACATAATAATTTAAACACTACAGACAACAAACTGAGATTATGATTAATTTTGTATTACAAGCAGCAGGACCCAATGGCGGCAACGGCATGATGATGACACTCATCATGTTTGGCGCTATCTTTGCCATCATGTATTTCTTTATGATCCGCCCGCAACAGAAGCAACGCAAGGAAATCCAGAAGTTCCAGAACGAACTGCAGGAAGGTACTCAAGTGGTTACTGGCGGCGGCATCTATGGCACTGTAAAAAGCATCGACCTGGCCAAGAATACCGTCGATGTAAAGATTGCACGCGATGTGGTCATCACCGTCGACAAGGGTTACGTGTTCAAAGATATGGCCAGCACAACCATGCAGAAATAACTGAACTGTGCATTGTGAACTGTGAATTTTAGCCTTATTGATTTTTTCAGCACCATCAGACATTTCCTGCTCAGCAAAGCGAACAGGGAATTTCTGATTTTTATTGCCTTCCTCGCTCTCGCAGGAGTATTCTGGTTGATGCTCACGCTCAACGAGACCTACGAGCATGAGGTAAAAGTTGCTGTGCGCTACGTCAATATTCCGAAGAACACTGTTCTCACATCGCCATCCACTGACAGCGTACGCGTGGTGGTCAATGACAAGGGATTCAACCTGCTGGGCATCTTCCTCAACCACGACAATGCCTCTGCCCCCGTAGACATCGACTTCCATAAATATGCCGGCACAGGCGGCACTGGCACCGTATCCCTTAACGACCTGCAGCGACTCGTAGAGCATCACCTACCTGCATCGTCAAAGATTATAAGCATGAAAACCGAGAGGCTGGTGTTCTATTATAATAATGGTGAAAGGAAAAAAGTACCCGTCAGGTATCACGGCAACGTCACGCCAGACAAGTTGTACTTTGTGGCAGATACCATCATAAGCCCCGACAGCGTAACCATCTATGCCTCACAAAAGGTGCTCGACAGTATCAAGTATGTAAATACCGAGGCTGCAAACTTCTCCAGTTTCCACGACACACTTGTTGCCAGCGCCATGTTGCAAAAGCATACTGGCGTGAAGATGGTGCCAGAGAAAGTAACACTTACCTTCTATACCGATATCCTTACAGAGGAGACGGTGCAAGGCGTTCCCATTGTAGGCATCAACATGCCGGCCGGCAAAGTGTTGCGCACGTTCCCCTCCAAGGTGCCGGTACGCATCGTCACGGGCATGAAGCACTACCGTTCTCTCTCTCCCCAGGATTTCGTGATAGCGGCCGACTATAACACTTTCAGCCGTAATTCTTCGTCGAAATGCACCATCAGCCTTCGAAGCAAGCCAGAAGGCATCATGAAGGCCACACTGGAAGTCACCCAAGTAGACTACCTGATAGAAGAACTGCACCCATGAAGATTGCAATAACAGGAGGCATTGGCAGCGGCAAGAGTTATGTATGCCGTCTGCTCAACCAGCGAGGCATTGAGATTTACGACTGCGACGCAGCCGCCAAACGACTTATGCGCGACTCCCTCAGCCTGCGCCGACAACTCACAGCACTCATCGGCATGGAGGCATACACCGCGGAAGGCTTGCTCAACAAGGCTGCCGTAGCACAGTTTCTTCTGCAGTCCGACACTAACGCCAAGGCCATAGACAGCATCGTACACCCCGCCGTGGCAGCCGACTTCAGACAGAGCGGCATGCAGTGGATGGAGTGCGCCATACTGTTTGAGTCGGGATTCGACAGTCTGGTAGACTGTGCCATCGTCGTCACGGCGCCTGAAGATATTCGCATAAAGCGCATCATGCAGCGCGACGGCATCACCGCCGCAAAAGCCCGTGAATGGCTCTCGCGGCAATGGCCGCAGGACAAGGTGCGCCTGCTTGCCGACTACGAAATCGTTAACGACGGCACTACCAACCTTGGACAGCAAATAGACAAGACATTAAAATTGATAGGCCCAAATTTCGATATATCGTAATATCGATATACCGTTAGGCCGAAAGAAATAACCAAACAAAGAAAAATAAAAAAACAAAGAAAAAATGCAACAGACCATTTTAGCCATCGCCGGAAAGCCCGGCCTTTTCAAACTCGTTTCTCGCGGTAAGAACAATCTCATTGTCGAGGCCCTTGATGCCACGCACCGCCGTCAGCCTGCCTTTGGCTCCGACCGCATCACCTCTCTGGCCGACATCGCCATGTTTACCGACACCGACGACATTCCCCTGATGGATGTGCTCGACAGCCTCAAGACCCTGGAAGGAGGGAAGAAGTCGGCCATCGACCCGAAGAAGGCCAGCGGCGACGAACTGCGTGAATACTTTGCCAAGGTGCTTCCCAACTTCGACCGTGAACGCGTTCATGGCAGCGACATCAAGAAACTCATTCAGTGGTACAATATCCTCATTGAAAACAACATCACCGACTTTAAGGAAGAGATGAAGCCTACCGAGGGTGACAACATTGACGACCGCAAAGAAAAGGAAGCAGAAAAAGATGAGAAAAAGGTAGCAAAATAACAGAATACGCTATATATAATCACCATACTCGCCTATTTCTCAGTCCTTCTTGCTATCAGTCACCTGACGGGCAAGAAGACAGACAATGAGATGTTTTATCGTGCCAACCGCCGGTCGCCATGGTATATGGTGGCCTTTGGCATGATAGGAGCCTCGATATCTGGCGTGACATTCGTTTCTGTGCCAGGCATGGTGCTGTCTTCACAGATGACCTATCTGCAGGTCTGTCTGGGATTTATTGTTGGATATATTGTGGTGGCCTTTGTGCTGTTGCCCCTCTATTATAAGTTAAACTTGACGAGCATCTATGCCTATCTGGGCAGACGTTTCGGACATCGCTCTTATCAGACGGGGGCCTGGTTTTTCCTTATCTCGAAGATGACAGGTGCAGCCGTGAAATTCTATGTTATCTGCATGATATTGCAGCAGTTTATCTTCGATGCGGCAGGTATTCCGTTTATAGTCAATGTCATAGGCATGGTGCTTCTGATCTGGCTCTACACCCGTCGGGGCGGCATCGGCACACTGGTATTTACCGACACCTTTCAGACGCTCTGCCTGTTCACGGCCCTTATCATGATAGTGTTTTCTGTCATCGGCCAGTTGAATCTTACAATAAGCGAAGCCGTCAGTCGTATTGCCGACAACCCGATGAGCCGCATCTTCGTGTGCGACGACTGGTTCTCGCCCCATAATTTCTGGAAACAGTTTCTCAGCGGGATATTCATCGTTGTCGTGATGACGGGTCTTGACCAGGACATGATGCAGAAGAACCTGACCTGCAAGACGCTGAAGGATGCACAGAAAGACATGTGTACCTACGGTGTTGCCTTCCTGCCGGCAAACCTGCTTTTCCTGTCATTAGGCGTGCTGCTTACCATGGCATTGACTCCTCATATTCCTGCAAACAGCGATGAACTCCTACCAGCCTATATCCAAAGTCTTTCAAACATCACCTCCTATTTCTTTATCATCGGCATCATGGCAGCCTCTTTTTCGAGTGCCGACTCTGCCCTCACCTCGCTGACCACCTGCTATTGCGTGGACATCCGCCGGCAGGCCGACAATGAGCAACTCCGCAAGCAGACGCACATCTTAGTGTGCGTCTGCTTTGTATTGTTCATCCTACTCTTCCGTTATACCAACTCCACCTCGCTCATTGATGCCATCTACACCCTTGTCAGTTATACCTACGGCCCATTGCTCGGTCTCTTTTCCTTCGGTCTCTTTACTCGCCGCAAGCCTAACGACCGTCTGGTGCCCTTCATCTGTATAGCCTCCCCCACCCTATGCTACGGCCTTGACACCCTTACTCAGCATCTGTGGAACTATCGCTTCGGCTATGAACTGCTCATGGTGAACGGTCTGTTTACTTTCCTTGGTCTTCTGATTGCATGCGGGCCATTACCATACGGATCTCGTCGTAAGTTATCTCAGGCGGACAGAGATTCTTGATGGGCGTTGAGCCGTTGTTGGTGCCAATCTTACGGATAATGTTCTCTATGGTTTGTTGATGCTCAGGAGACACGAGTTCGCTGAAGGGTATTTTTCCCGATTCAACATAGCGGGCAAGATGTCCGACCACAGTACTGAGGGAAAGATTACGTTCATGGGCAATGAGATCGGGCTTCAACCCCTGAAGGTAGAGGCTGTAGGACACCTCCCACGTCTTAGGCTTCACTTCCTTTGGTGCTTTAGGCTTTCTTTCATGTTTGGGTTTCAGCGATTGCTCATCCAATGCGTCTAGCGTCGACATCTGCTTTTCGTGAAGATAGTTATCGACACTATAACCCTTTTCGGCTATTTTCATGAGCAGATAGCGGCGGCTAAGCCACATCTGACGAAGGTCGGAAAGAGCATTGCCAAGTCGTCGGGCAGCCTGTTTGTTATTGGTTTCCACCTTTTCAGAGAGTTCGATGGGCGTGATGAGAATGTCGCGCAACTGACTGGCAAAGTATTCGGCACTTCGTTTTACACGGTTAAGGAAGTCGGCATCGTGCAGAGCCTCAATGGTCATGGTATTAATCATCTGCTGCCATTTCACAGCGACGGCCATCACATGCTGCTGCAGATTGAAAAGTGCCTGATCCTGCATCTGCTTCAAAGGGGCATGGCTATGGTAGAAGAACTCGGCAAAGATGCGCACCATCGTCTCCTGCTGATTGACGATAGAGCGAAAGTCAAAGAGTTGCAATAGCAGGTAACGCTCGTACTCCTGCTTGAGCGTAGGCAACTGTTGGATGCTATGCTCTGCCTCGCTTTCCTGCCGGGCAATATAACTATCCACCCGCTCATCATTGATGATGGCGCGGGCATTCAACGGCGAGGCAAGTTCAAGACCTTCGAGCGTCCGGCAACGGCTCAGGGCAACATACACCTGACCAGGCGCGAAACTCTGGTTGGCATCGATGATGGCACGGTCGAATGTCAACCCCTGACTTTTGTGGATAGTAATGGCCCACGCCAGTCGCAGGGGCAACTGCTTGAAGGTTCCCTGCACCTCAGACTCTATCTCACGGGTTTTCTCATTAAGGGTATAGCGGGCGTTCTCCCATTCCAGCGGCTCTACCTCGATGGCCTCGGCATCGCCATCACAATAGACCGTGAGGCGTTTCTCGCCAATCTCCGTGACACGGCCAATACGTCCGTTATAGTATTTATGCTCGCCCGATGGATCATTCTTCACAAACATCACCTGTGCACCTTGCTTCAGCACCAGCGTCTCGGCAGTGGGATAGGAGTATTCTGGAAAGGTTCCTTTAATCTCAGCGCGATACTGGAACAAACGGCCTGGCAGTTTCTGGAGTTCCGATTCGTTGTAGAAATTTGCAAGATTATTGTGGGTGGTCAGACGAATGGCGGGTTGGGAATGTGGAAGGTTGGGGGTTGTATTGACCCTGCTGTTGAGCCGCGAGAGTGCTTCGGCAGAGGGATGGCCGTTTCTCACCTCATTGAGAATTTTGATGAATGATTCATCCTGTTGACGATAGACATGTTCAAGTTGAATGGTCACGTAGTCTATCTGCTGCAAAGCCTTCGACCCGAAGAAGTAGGGCGTGTCGTAGTATGGCTTCAGCATCCGCTCGTCTTCCGGCGTCACTACAGGGGTGAGTTGTGCCAGGTCGCCAATCATCAGCATTTGTACACCGCCAAAAGGAAGACTGTGCTCGCGAAAGCGTCGCAACACGGCATCGATGGCATCGAGCAGGTCGGAACGTACCATTGATATCTCATCAATAATCAGCAAATCTATCGAAGCGATGATTTTGCGCTTCTCCCTGCTGAAGTCGAACTTACTCTCCACCTTTGCTCCCGGGACAAATGGCGAGAATGGCAACTGGAAGAACGAGTGAATGGTGACACCACCAGCATTGATAGCAGCCACACCTGTAGGTGCCACTACGACAGGTCGCTTGCGCGACCGCTCCATTACGGTTTTCAGGAATGTTGTCTTGCCCGTTCCCGCCTTGCCTGTCAGGAAAATGCTACGGCCGGTATTTTCCACAAAGTCCCATGCTGTTCGAAGCCGTTCGTTAGAGTTCGTCATTCAAAAAATGGTTCTAAGAAATTTGTTCACAGTTATTAGTTAAGTGAGTCAACGACGACCTCGTCCTCTGTTTCAGAAGAAAGGATGCCTAGGCTGTCAACGTCTATGTCAAGGCTGTCGTTGGGCTCGTAATAGGTATATGCACACTGATACATGGCATCGAGGATGTTGTCATCGTGAGGCGGTGCAAACCTGCCGCGATAGTGTGCGAAGCGCTTGTCACCCAAGACGGATTCAAGGAACTGTCCGCAGATGGGTAGCGCGGTGCGGCTTCCTTGTCCCAGTTGTCCGGTGCGGAAATGTATGGCGCGGTATTCGCCTCCTACCCAGGCACCACATACCAACTTGGGACAGACACCCACAAACCATGCGTCGGAGTGATTGTTGGAGGTGCCCGTCTTACCGCCGAAGTCGGTATCGTTGAAGTTGCGCACATAGCGCCATAGGTTCATGCTGGTACCTCCTGGTTCGCGCATACCGGCCATGAGCATCTGCTGCATCAGGAAGGCAGTGCGGTAGGTGATGGCTTCTTTCTGCTCTGTGGGTGCCTCGTAGATCAGGTGGCCGTCGCGGTCGAAAATCCGGGTGACGAGAATGGCATCATGGGCCTTGCCGTCGTTGACAACCGTGGTATAGGCATTGACCAGTTCCTCCAGGTTGACATCGCTGGCACCGAGGGCCAGTGCCGGTGTCTCTTCCAGTTTGCTCTTGATACCCATGCGGTGGGCGGTCATGGCAATGTGCGGTATTCCAACCTCCTGCGACACCTTCACGGCTATGGAGTTGACACTCTGGGCAAAGGCCGACTTGAGCGTCAATTGGTGGTTGGTAAAGTATCCGTTGGCATTGGTGGGCGCCCAAATCACCTCTTTCTTCTTGATGCCATCCCATGCGTTCATGCTGAAATAGGAGTCGAGCCGGTGGTCACAGGGAGTCATGCCCTGGTTCATGGCTTCGGTGTAGACAAAGAGTTTGAAGGTGGAGCCCGGCTGTCTCTGCGCCGTCACCTTGTCGTATTTCCATGTATCGAAATCAAGGTCGCCCACCCATGCCTTTACATAGCCGGTGTTTGGTTCTATGGCCACGAAGCCGCAGTGCATGAAATGTTCCATATAGCGTATGGAGTCCATGGTGCTCATCTCCGTCTGATAGGGACCGTCATAACTAAAGAGGGTGACAGGATGCGGGATATTCAGGTAATAACTGATGGAGTCCTGGTTGCCGTCGAAGCGTTTGTCCAGATGTTTATACACAGGCAGTCGCTTGGCAATGTTCTCAATGAAGTTGGGGATCTCGCGGTAGTGCTCGTCCTGCCAGGGGTTGGTGCGGCCCCAGTGGTCGTTGAATTTTTTCTGCAACTGCTTCATGTTGTCCCATGCGGCCTGTTCGGCATAGTGCTGCATACGCATGTCTATGGTAGTGCAGATCTTCAGGCCATCGGTATATAGGTCGTAGCCGTTTTCGCGGCACCAGTCGTTCAGATAGTCCTTAACGGCCTCGCGGAAATAGAGTGCCTGACCGTCGTAGGCATTCTCCACACTATAATCCAGGTTAATGGGCACGATGGTAAGCGAGTCATGCTGTGCTTTCGTAAGGTGTCCTCTCCGCATCATGTTTCCCAACACAATGTTGCGACGTCCGAGACTGTTATCAGGGTGCAGCCGCGGGTTGTAGTAGGTGGTGGCCTTGAGCATGCCGACGAGCACGGCAGCCTGGTCTGTGGTCAGGTTTTGCGGTGTTGTATTGAAGTATGTCTTGCAGGCAGTCTTGATGCCGAAAGAATTTGAGCCGAAGTCCACGGTGTTGGCATACATGGTCAGTATTTCTTCCTTGCTGAAGTTGGCTTCCAGTTTGACGGCAGTAATCCATTCCTTCGTTTTCATGATGAGCATCTTCACGCCAGGGATATTACCCAGCACGCCGGTGGAGTATTCGGTGCGTACGCGAAAGAGGTTCTTGGCCAACTGCTGTGTGATGGTCGACGCGCCACGTGCATCGTGGTGTACGACGTAGTCTTTCAGCGCAGCGCCAAATGCCTGGAAATCAACGCCGAAGTGATGATAGAAGCGTTCGTCCTCGGTGTCGATGAGTGCGTTCCAGAACACCTGGTTCACGTCGTCGTATTCCACGGGTGTGCGGTTTTCGCTGAAATACTTGCCAATCATCACGCTGTCGGCACTATAGATCTCTGAGGCTTGTGCAGGGCGAGTGTTGAGGATAGTGCTCATGCTTGGCGACTTGCCGAACAGTCCGAAGAGGTTGATATCTACTGCCAATAGGTAATAGAATATCGTGACAAGGACAGCAGTGATAAAGAATAATAGTCGTTTTAGGTATTTCATTACATTGATGCTTTTATTGATTGTCCACAGTTCACTGTGCTGTGATATGATCTAATATTTGTTGTTTGTCCTCTGGTGAGAACCATGTTATGAGCGGGTCTTTCTTGTACCAGGTCAGTTGTTTGCGGGCATAGCGCCGGGTGTTGCCTTTGATGCGTTCCACGGCTTCATCAAGCGGCCACGTGCCGTCCAGATAGGCAAAGAGTTCCTTGTAGCCCACCGTGTTGAGTGCATTCAGATGACGCAGGTGGTAGAGTCCCTTGGCTTCGTCCAGGAATCCGCAATCCATCATCTGGTCTACGCGGCTGTTGATGCGCTCATAGATGATGTCACGATCGCGTGTCAGGCCTATCTTGACGATGTGGAAAGGCCGTTCCTTCCGCTCGTTCTTACGGAATGAGGTGTAGGTGCGGCCAGTCATGAGGCATATCTCCAGGGCATGCACCACGCGTCGTGGGTTCTTAAGGTCCACCTGTTCATAGTGCTCAGGATCCAATTGTCGCAATTGTTCACACAGGCTTTCCAGCCCTTCCTCTTCCAGTCGCCGTTTCAATGTGTCGCGTGTGTGGTCATCAACGGTCGGTATGTCGTCAATGCCGTTGCATACGGCATCGATATACATCATACTGCCGCCTGAGAGTAAGGCGTAGTCCGAGGTCTTAAACAGGGTGTCAAGCAGTTGCATCACCTCCTGTTCGTAGATGGAGGCACTGTAGTAGTCGTTGAGACCCAGTGTGCCTACAAAGTAATGCCGCACCTTCCGAAGTTGCTCTTCGGTAGGTGCGGCAGTGCCTATTTTCAGTTCGCGATATATCTGTCTGGAGTCGGCATTGATGATAGGAATGTCGAAATTTGTTGCCAAGTCAAGACACAAATCCGTTTTGCCGACAGCCGTAGGACCTGTTATGACGATGAGTTTCTTCACTATTCACTTTTCTATCTTCACTCTTCATGAACGCAGCACTACCTGATGATGCCTCGTTTAGAGTTTTCGATGAAGGAGCAGATATAATCAACCTCCTTTGAGTCAGGATACTTAGTGCGTGCCTCTGCGATACCGTCTTTCAGTATGCCCTGTGCATAGATAATGCGGTAGGTATCGTGAATGATTTCTATGGTCTCGTTGCTAAAGCCGCGACGGCGCAAGCCGATAAGATTGACACCAGCATAGCGGATAGGCTCCTTACCAGCAATGACGTATGGCGGTATGTCCTGACTGGTGCGGCTGCCACCCTGGATCATCACATAGCCACCGATGTTATTGAACTGATGTATCAGCACCTCGGCCGAGATGATGGCGTTGTCGTCAACCTCTACCTCGCCGGCAAACTTCGTAGAGTTGCCGATGATACAGCCGTTGCCAATGACGCAGTCATGGGCTATATGCATGTTTTCCATCAGCAGGTTGCCATTGCCCACCACGGTCTTGCCACGGCTGGCCGTGCCACGGCTGATGGTGACATTCTCGCGGATACTGTTGTTGTCGCCAATCACACAGATGGTTTCCTCGCCCTTGAACTTCAAGTCCTGTGGCTTCGTTGAGATGCTCGCACCCGGGAAAATCTCGTTGCCTGAGCCCATGCGGGTGCCCGTATGGAGGGTAACGCTGTTCAGAAGATGGTTGTTGTCGCCCATCACCACATTCTTATCAATGACGCAAAACGGGCCGATGATGTTGTTGTCGCCCAACTGTGCCTGAGGATCGACGACGGCTAATGGATGTATCTGATTCATGTTTCCAATATTTCGTTATCTCGTTATCTCGACATAATAAATTACTTGTTCTTGACAATCTGTGCGGTAAACGATGCCTCGCTGACCACCTTGTCACCCACAAAGGCATAGCCGTGCATGGTGGAGATACCGTGGCGCAGGGGAGCCAGGAGTTCCACTTTGAATATCAGCGTGTCGCCCGGTACCACCTTCTGGCGGAACTTCACACCGTCAATCTTCATGAAGTATGTGCTCCAGCGCTCGGGCTCCTCCACAGAGTTGAGCACCAGCAGTCCACCCACCTGGGCCATGGCCTCTATCTGCAGCACGCCTGGCATGACGGGCTCCTGAGGGAAGTGTCCTGTGAAGAAGGGCTCGTTGGCGGTGATGTTCTTTATACCCACAATACTGGTGGGGCCAACCTCAATGACCTTATCGACCAACTGCATGGGGTAGCGGTGAGGCAGCAGTTCGCGTATACGGTTCACGTCCATCACGGGTTCCTCGTTGGGGTCGTAGGCAGGTGCCTGTATCTCGTGCTTACGTATTTCCTTGCGAATCTCGCGCGCGAACTTATTATTTATAGTATGTCCCGGACGGGTGGCAATGATACGTCCCTTGATAGGCTTACCGATGAGTGCCATGTCGCCGATGACATCAAGCAGTTTGTGGCGTGTACATTCATTCTCCCACTGTAGTGGTTTGTGCTGTATGTAGCCCAGTTCGGTAGCATCGCGGTGCTCTACATGGAGCAGGTCGGCCAGCATGTCAAGGCGCTCCTGGGTGGTCTGTCTTTCGTAGATGACGATGGCATTGTCCATGTCGCCGCCCTTGATGAGGTTGGCCTGCAGCAGCGGCTCAATATCTCTCACAAAGACAAAGGTGCGTGCAGGGGCTATCTCGTTTGCATACATGGCGATATCATCGAGGGTGGCAAACTGGCTGTTGATGAATTTCGACTCAAACGAGCACATCGTTGTGAGAGAGAACTGCTCATCGGGCAGGATGGTGATGCACGAGCCCGACTCATCGTCTCTGACCTCAATCTTCTTGCGGATGACATACCAGTCCTTGGGAGCATTCTGTTCTTCAATGCCTATCTCCTGAATCTTCTGCACAAACTGCACGGCAGAGCCGTCGAGGATAGGAAACTCCGGCCCGTTAACCTGAATCAAGCAGTTGTCCACCCCTAGGGCGTAAAGAGCCGACAGGCCGTGTTCTATGGTAGATATCCTTACCTCCCCTTTTCCCAGTACGGTGCCACGCTGCGTGTCAATCACATTCTCGGCTATGGCATCTATTGTAGGCATGCCTTCAAGGTCGATGCGCTGTATTTTATATCCGTGATTCTCTGGTGCGGGATTAAATGTCACCGTGAGGCTCAGTCCTGTATGCAGGCCTTTTCCGCAAAGCGAGAAACTGCCTTTCAGAGTCTTTTGTTTCATATCGTTATTGTTTTGCTTTTAATTCTTCTAATTCTTTGCGCAGGGCACCCAGTTCCTTGTACATATCGGGCAGACGGCGAAGGATGGCCATGCCTTTAAAATAGACTTTCGGATCCATGGCGGGCGAGCCTATGAGTTGCTCGCCGTTGCCTTTGGTGTCGCCAATCACGCCGCATTGAGCACCGACAAAGGTCTTGTCGGCCACGTGGATATGGCCTGAGAAACCGGCCTGTCCACCTACCATACACCATGCACCGATTTTCGTGGAACCGGCCATGCCCACCTGTGCCGACATCACCGTGTTCTCACCTATCTCGCAGTTGTGGGCCACCTGTATCAGGTTGTCGAGTTTTACGCCCTTGCGTATCACCGTCTGTCCCATGGTAGAGCGGTCGATGCAGGTGTTGGCACCAATCTCCACGTCGTCTTCGATAATCACGATGCCAATCTGCGGAATCTTGTCGTAACCCTCCTGGTTGGGAGCAAAGCCGAAGCCGTCGGCACCTATCACCGAACCGGCATGTATGGTAACGTTGTTGCCCAGTTGACATCCCTGATAGATGGTGACGTTGGGATAGATCAGACATTTCGCACCCATCTTCACGCCGTCGCCGATGACGGTGTGAGGATATATCTGACATCCGTCACCAATGACGGCTCCGTCGCCAACAACGGCGAAAGCACCAATATAGACATCCTTGCCCACCGTTGCCTTGGCCGATACCGATGCCAAGGGGTCAATGCCTGTTTTCTTAGGCTTCATCGACTCATAGAGTTGCAGCAGTTTGGCCACGGCCTCGTAGGCATTCTTGACGCGGATGAGCGTGGGCTTTACTTCATGCTCCAGTTGCAGGTCATCGTTCACCAGCACGATGGTCGATGTAGTCTGGTAGAGGAAATGGGTATATTTAGGGTTGGACAGAAAAGATATGGCCCCTGGCTGTCCCTCTTCTATCTTTGCAAAAGTATGCACGGCAGCATTTTCGTTGCCCTCTATTCGTCCGCCTATCAGTTCGGCAATTTGTTTGGCTGTAAACTCCATAATTTAGATTTAATTTCCTATTGAGGTTGCAAAGATAATCATTTTTATTGAAAACGCTGATAACAAAGGTAATATTTTCGTATTTTTTTAGAAAGTAGTGCCACATTAAGTATCTCTGAGGCCTCGGAGATGTCTTTTATCGTGCCGTCCTTGTATAAAATATCTATTGAGTCGTCGTCTACGGAATACATGTCTTTCTGTATGCGGTTGACGCTCATCAGGTAGTGGGCGTCGCTCTTGTCAATACCCATTTTGTTGGCAATAGTGGTCTGTAGTTCGTCGATATATTCCTGGCTGACAGGTTCTTCATGCACCTCGACCTTGAAGATACGTCGGTCGAGCATATCGGTGGCCAGCGTGGAGAGTATCTTGTCGTCGGCATGCTTCCATGCCTTCATGGCACTCCAGATGTCGCTGTCGTCCAGTTCCTCATACATCTGCAGGGCTTCCTCATGGCTGTTGAACCACCGGGCATCCACGTCGTTGCTGATAAAATAACCGAGGGCCGGCGAAGCGAAAACAGGATGGCCGTGACGGGCCAGGTACTTCGCCCTGTTAAGCATATTGACCAGCACTTTCTCGTAGGCCACGGCCGTCTTGTGCAGATAGACCTGCCAATACATTAACCTTCTGGTTGTGAGATAGTTTTCCAGGGAATAGATACCTTTTTGTTCAACCACCAAGCGATCATCTACCACGTTGAGCATCTTGATGATTCGTGCCGACCCTATATTACCCTCGGTAACCCCGGTAAAAAAGGAGTCGCGCCGCAAATAGTCCAGCCGGTCCATGTCCAGTTGACTGGAGATTAGTTGGTGGAGAAAACGCTTTGGGTACTCGTCCTTGAAGATAGCGATGGCCAGGTTCAGGTTATTACCCAGGTCGCTGTTGATCTGTTCCATCATCAGCAGCGAGATGTCCTCGTGAGAGATGCCACTGATGAGCGTGTCTTCAAGCACATGCGAGAAAGGACCGTGCCCTATGTCGTGCATCAGGATGGCAGCCTCCACAGCCTCGGCCTCCGAATCGAAGATAAAATGTCCCTTCTGCTGCAGCGACAGTATGGCTTCGCTCATCAAGTGGAAGGCTCCCAGCGAGTGCTGGAAACGGGTGTGGCGTGCCCCGGGATAAACCACCGACGCCAACCCCAGTTGGTTGATGCGGTTGAGTCTTTGGAAAAGCGGATGCTTTACGATGTCGTAAAGCAGTCCGCGTGGTATCTTGATAAACCCGAATACCGGGTCGTTGATGATTTTTGCGTCGTTCATCAGTTGTTGTACTCCTGCCAAGACTTAATCTTGATGTCATCCAGACTCATGGCAGTGAAAGCCTCGATAAAGGCCTTTGCCAAGCGTACATTGGTCATCAGGGGAATGTTATGGTCAATGGCACCGCGACGAATCCTATAGCCGTTGGTCAGTTCGCGAGAGGTGTGGTTCTTCGGCACGTTGATAACCAATCCCACCTTATGCTGCGAGATGAGGTCCATGACATTCATTGAACACTGACCGCTGGCCGTTGAACAGTCCTCGTCGGGCCAGGCTACGGCAACAGCCTTTACTCCATTGTCGTTGAAGAACTTCGCAGTGCCGGCAGTGGCGTAGATGGTGTAGCCTTTCTTTGCCAACTGCTGTGCGGGCTCAAGCAGACTTACCTTGCCCTTGGCGCCGCCCGAAGAAATCAGCACGGCATCCTTGGGAATAGAGTAGCCAGTAGCGATGAGCGAGTTGAGCAGAGCCTCGTTGAGGTCGTCACCCAAGCAGCCCACCTCGCCCGTGGAACTCATATCGACACCCAGCACCGGGTCGGCGTTCTGCAAGCGGGCAAACGAGAACTGAGAAGCCTTGACACCGATGCGGTCGATGTCAAACTCGCTCTTCTCCGGGCGCTGATAGGGGGCGTCGAGCATGATCTTTGTGGCCGTCTCAATGAAGTTGCGCTTCAGAATCTTGCTGACGAAGGGGAACGAGCGGCTGGCACGGAGGTTGCACTCGATAACCTTCACCTCACGGTTCTTGGCAAGGAACTGGATATTAAACGGACCGCTGATGTTAAGTTCGGCGGCAATCTTATGGGCTATCTTCTTGATCTGACGGATGGTGGAGAAATAGATGTGCTGCGCGGGGAACACCATCGTGGCGTCGCCAGAGTGCACACCGGCATATTCCACATGCTCGGAGATGGCATACTCGATGACCTCACCCTTGTCGGCAACGGCATCAAACTCTATCTCCTTGGTCTCGGTCATGAACTTCGACACCACTACGGGGAACTCCTTCGACACCTCGGTGGCCATGTTGAGGAAGCGATGCAGTTCCTCCTCGTCGTAGCACACATTCATCGCTGCACCAGAGAGCACGTAGGAAGGACGCACAAGGACGGGATAGCCCACCTTGTCGACAAACTCCTTCACATCGTCGAACGAGGTCAGCGCACGCCATGCGGGCTGGTCGATACCCAGTTTGTCGAGCATGGCCGAGAACTTGTCGCGGTTTTCCGCACGGTCAATATCGACTGGCGAGGTACCCAGCACTGGCACACCCTGGCGGTGCAACTTCATGGCGAGGTTGTTAGGTATCTGGCCACCCACCGAGACAATCACGCCGCGAGGCTGCTCCAGGTCTATCACGTCGAGCACACGCTCCAGCGACAACTCGTCGAAATAGAGACGGTCGCACATGTCATAGTCGGTCGACACGGTCTCGGGGTTGTAGTTTATCATGATAGACTTATAGCCCAGTTTGCGGGCAGTGTTGATGGCGTTCACCGAGCACCAGTCGAACTCTACGCTTGAACCGATGCGATAAGCACCAGAGCCGAGCACCACGACAGACTTCTCATTATTATAATAATTGATGTCGTGAGCGGCAGCATATTTCTCGCCAGAGTTGTCGCCAAAGGCAGGCACGTGGGTGTAGGTGAAATACAGATAGTTGGTGAGTTCCGGATGCTCGGAAGCCACGGTGGGGATGCGTTTCACCGAAGGCATGATGCCACGCTGCTTACGGATCTTGCGCACCTCAAGGTTCTCTTTCTCCATGTTGGTGGACTTCGTCTTGAGCACAAAGCGGGCTATCTGGAAATCAGAGAAGCCACAGCGCTTCACCTCAAGAAGCAACTCATTGGAGAGGTCTTCCAACTTATTGTATTTCTGGAGTTCGTGTTTCAGGTCTACGATATGCTTCAGGCGCTCCAGGAACCATACATCAATCTTTGTCAGTTCCTCAATGCGCCCGATGCTGTAACCCTCTTCCAAGGCCTGTGCGATGGCAAAGATACGCAGGTCCGTAGGATTGGCCAGTTCATCATCCAGGTTTTCAAACTTCGTGTGGTCGTTGCCCACAAAGCCGTGCATGCCCTGGCCTATCATGCGCAAGCCCTTCTGAATCATCTCCTCAAAAGAGCGGCCAATGCTCATGATCTCGCCCACAGACTTCATCGACGAACCAATCTGACGGCTCACGCCAGCAAACTTCGTGAGGTCCCAGCGAGGTATCTTACAAATCATATAGTCGAGCGAAGGAGCCACATACGCCGAAGACGTTGTCCCCATTTCGCCAATCTGGTCGAGGGTGTAGCCAAGGGCAATCTTCGCAGCAACAAAGGCAAGAGGATAACCCGTTGCTTTTGAGGCCAATGCCGACGAACGGCTCAAGCGGGCATTAATCTCAATAATGCGGTAGTCGTTGGTCTCGGCATTAAAGGCAAACTGGATGTTACACTCGCCCACGATACCCAGATGACGCACACACTTGATGGTAATCTCCTGGAGCATCTTCACCTGCTCCTCTTTCAGCGAGCAAGTGGGAGCCACCACGATAGACTCACCCGTATGGATGCCCAGGGGGTCGAAGTTCTCCATCGAGGCCACTGTGAAACAGCGGTCATTGGCATCGCGAATACACTCGAACTCTATCTCCTTCCAGCCCTTCAGACTCTCTTCCACCAGAATCTGAGGCGCAAAGGTGAAGGCACTCTCAGCCAACTCCTTGAAAGCCTTCTCGTCAGGACAGATACCCGAGCCCAGTCCACCAAGTGCGTAGGCCGAGCGGATCATAATGGGGAAGCCTATCTCATGGGCTGCCTTCAGCGCATCATCCATGTTTTCCACGGCATGGCTCACAGGGGTCTTCAGGCTGATCTCGTTGAGTTTCTTAACAAAACGGTCGCGGTCCTCTGTGTCCATGATAGCCTCGACGCTGGTGCCAAGCACCTGCACACCATATTCTTTCAGCGTACCGTTAAGATACAGTTCCGTACCGCAGTTCAAGGCTGTCTGACCACCGAAAGCCAGCAGGATGCCGTCGGGACGCTCTTTCTTGATAATCTCGGTAACAAAATGTGTATTGACCGGCTGGAAATACACTTGGTCGGCAATACCTTCCGATGTCTGGATGGTAGCGATGTTGGGGTTTACCAACACACTCTTGATGCCTTCTTCACGCAGGGCTTTCAATGCTTGTGATCCTGAATAGTCAAACTCGCCTGCTTGTCCGATTTTTAGAGCGCCCGAACCTAGTACGAGCACCTTGCTAAGATTCTTTGTAGTCATTGTGTTATAAATTAAAACTAAAATCGGGTGCAAAGTTACAACTTTTAAACGAAAAATGAGAAATGTGGAATGAGAAATGCCGCCGACAACTCATAAATAATGTTAAATATGGAAGACAGAAGAATAATTTCTCATTTCTCATTTCTCATTTCTCAATTTTTATGCTTAACTTTGCAGCCGCAAATCAGCGAAGGAGAGTTGGCAGAGTGATCGATCGCGCTGGACTCGAAATCCGGTATACCCTTATGGGTATCGGGGGTTTGAATCCCTCACTCTCCGCAAGGCACTATAATAGGGAAGGTTCTAAGGAACTTTCCTTTTTATTTTTTGTACATAATCACTTACATATTATTTACACTCTCAAATTTCATTCTTTACATTTGTATGTCAAAAGCCCCAATTAATATTCTAAAAACAATATTTAACAATGAATAACAAA
>JAFSYY010000062.1 GCA_017455845.1 Prevotella sp.
ATAAAATGTTGAAATAATTAACCGCAAAATTAGAATGAAAAGAAGAAATCTGCAAATAATAAATGACGTAAAAGTACATGAGAATACACTTCCGAATGCAAACAAACGTAAAAACGGCCTCTAAGCGGTTTGCTTACAGTCACTTATGATAATCGTCAGTTTTTTACATAGAAATACACTTTTGAGCATTTCTATGCCTAAGAATGGATTGAATCAGATATTCATCCTAAAAAAGTGCTGTATCGCGTCATTAGGTTTTTATAGAGTGAACGGGCTGAATAGTCACCAAACAAAAGGCCTCCTATCATGATTTTGGTATTTGTGACTTGCTGTTTTGATATGCCCAACATGTTGGCAATCGATCCAGGATTTACTTGAATAATGACTAAAATGCAGACTTGTATGCCCAGCAGACTGACATTTGCCTGCTGTAGGTCTTTGATAAGAACTGGGAAAAACTTGCTTGTCGTAATTAACAACTCATCCTTTTCGGTATTTTCAAGTTTAGTCAAAGGACTATCAATCATGCTACGTACTCGCTGAATGATAGGCGTATTAAAATACTGTTGCATGTGTTCTACATCATGTTGTATGTTAGCCTGTTGACGTAGAATGGCAATAGACTCCTTTAGTTGGGAATTTTCACTTCTCAAATCTTCTTCTATACTAATGAGTTGATGTTGCAATTCTGAAATTGTAGCCTTACGTGTTTCATCTATAATGCGAAGAGTTTCCAAATTGTGGTTATAAACATCTACAGACTCAATATATTTTGATTTCATTTGATTCAGTTCTTCCTCTTTTCGCTTTTTATACCGAAGCCAATAAAAGAGTGTTATGACTGTAAACAGAACGATAACCGCAACAACAACAACAAGGGTGTTGTGAGTCTTGTTAGCCTCCTGCTCATTTTCCAAGGCCTTTCTCTGAATAGTGTTGTAGCGATAAGAAGCAGCGAGACGTGCTGTCAGGTTCAGATTATTGACAACAACAGAAGAGTCGTTAGTCTCACAATATAGTTGAGCATATTTTGCTATAGAATCGGCATTACTTAATCTTCTGAATACACTTAGTAGTCCCCGATAGGCAGGTACTATTTGCTGGAAAGACATATTGGGTCTATAGATCTTCCGATAATAATACTCTGCTGAATCCAGTTGATTCTCTATTTCGAAGTACCTGCCTTTATAATAATAGAACATGCGCTTTGCGGGAGCCAATTCATGATACTTATCAAAATAGTTGCTCTTCGCCTCGTAACTGTCAATCAACCTCTTGAGTTCGTTTTTGCGCTCTGGTTGATTGCATAATATATACATCATCATTAATGACGTCTCTAAAGCCTCTTCCTTTTTCCCGAACTTCTCATACGACTTTATGGAATTGTTTAGAATAAGTTCTGCACTATCGCTTTTGTTCTGTAGCAGGTAAGCCCCTGCTGTTATCATGTAATCATATAGCCCATTAATAGTATCATTGGCCATGAAAGCATAATGGGTAGCCTGTAGTCTTGCCTGTATTGCATCAGTAAGGAGCAACTGGCGATAGTAGACGTCGCCCATCTGTGAATATATGCAGCCAAGCGTGAGATAGTCGCAGTCCTGTGACGTGGTGTCGGCACAGGCAGCGGCCTGAAGATAGCAGTCAACGGCATGGGGTGCCTCGCCCATGTCGCGGTAGGCGCAGCCGAGGAGGTAGTGGGCCTTCATGCGCTCGTTGGGCGTGCCGTGGCGGTCGTAGAAGTCGCAGGCGATGGTGAGCAGCGAGTCGCTGGCTATGGGCACATAGTGGCGGTTCATCGAGTCGGCCTCGATGATGATCTGCTCCATCTGGCGGCGCCTCACGTCGGTACACGACAGCATGAGCAGACAGGACAAGAGGGCAAATATCAGTCGTTTACAGTTCATGATCCACTTTTTGCTCTGTAAATAACTCCATAACTGATACCCGCTATGCTCGAATGTATGTGTAAGTATGGTGATCAGTTGTCAGAATCAAGAGCCTTCCATTCCTCCACCGTGCCGGTCTTACTGCTGAACGAGGCTCCTATCGTGAACTGGCGGCGCACCTCGTCGAGGTCGGCGCCCTCCAAGGCGGCGACCATCTCCACCACCCACGACTTGGCATCCTCCTTCGGCTGCACATAGTTGCTGAGGAGCAGCGTGGCCATCCCCTCGCGCACCTCGCGGTTGGGGAAGTCAAGCAGGTAGGTGTTGAAGCGGCGGTTCACGGCCTTGATGGTGAAGTAACCGCTCTGGAAGATCATGGGCAGGGGCATCGCCGTGTCGGCCTTGTAGTCGATAAAAGTTCTGCGGTCGTAGTAGCGTCCGGTGTACCGCATCACGTCCTCGCTGCACTTCGAGAGCAGGCGCATGAGGAACGAGGGCGTGCCGGAGGTGAACCAGTTCCGTCTTCATTGCATCTACGCCGCATCCCCATGATTTGGCCAACTCTGCGATAGGCTCTGCGAAGACCGTGTAGAGTTCTGCCTCGGTGATGCCACAGAGAGCCTCGAAGCGGGCATCGATGGAGATGTCGTCGGGCTGGTTCACACCGCTGAACATCGACACCTGCGAGAACTTCGTGATGCCGGTGAGCAGCACGAAGCGCAGGTGGGCGTCAGCGGCCTTGAAGGTGGAGAAGAAGTTCTATTTCTGAAACGACAAAGGAAAAGCCGAAAAAGTTAGGAAGTGTCTGATACTCAGTATTTTCATTCTTCCGAGAAATCGCTTTTGCCTACTCCGCAGATGGGGCACACCCAGTCTTCGGGAATGTCTTCGAAGGCAGTGCCGGGGGCAATGCCGCTGTCGGGGTCACCTGCTGCGGGGTCATAGACGTAACCGCAGACATCACATACATACTTTTTCATAATCTTTTTGTTTTAAAGGGGTTAATATTTAGTTCATAGTTCTTCGACGAGCGAAGCGGCAGAGCCGAGCGCACAGTTCATAGTTCATAGTTCTTTGCAGAGCAAAGCGGCAGAGCCGAGCGCATAGTTCACAGTTCATAGTTTTAGGTTTTCTGCTATTTTCTTGACTATTGTCTCTGACTGGATGCCGGTCATGCAGCGGAAGTCACCGTATAGACAAGGCTTCTGGCCGTAGATGCTGCACGGGCGGCAGGCAAGATCTTGTTGTACGGCATTGTCTGCCTTCTGGTTCCAGCCCATGAATCCGGCCATGGGGTGTGTGGCTCCCCAGACAGATACCACGGGCACACCCACGAGCGATGCCAGGTGCATGTTGGCCGAGTCCATGGAAAGCATCACGTCGAGATGGCTCATCAGTATGAGTTCCTGCCGCATGGTTGCCAGTTGTTTCGATACGAAGACACAATGCGGCATCTCGCTGACCCACTGCGGGAAGGTGATGTCCTCGTCCTTACCGCGTCCGAAGAGGAAGATGCGGCTGTCGGGAAACTGTTCTGTAAGCAGCCTTACCACCTCATGCATCTGCTCCTTGGGGTATATCTTGCCTCGGTGGGCGGCAAAGGGGGCAATGCCTATCCATTTCTCGCTTCCCCGTACCTCGCTCCTCGCACCTCGTACCTCGCTCCTCGTATCCCGTACCTCGCACCTCGCACCTCGTATCAAGCACTCCTTTATCTCCTCCAGGTTGCCTCCCTCTGGCGGGAAGATGGAGCGGAAGCCCGTAGTCGTTGTCTGCGTTCCATCTGTTGTCTTATTATTCAGAGTGATGGGGAATCCCAGTTTTGCGAACACTTCGGCGTAGTTCTCAAACGAGGTAGGCAACTGTCTGAGCACCTTTTTCTTGTGGTCTACAAGTGCATGGCGCATCTTGCGGTGCTTGTCGATATGTGCCACCTTGAAACGACCAATGTTGAAGCGCATGCGCAGGTAGTTGGAGCGCAACACCGAGTGGAGGTCGGCCACATGTGTAAACTGCTTCGCCGTGAGCCGGCGGTAGAGTGCGTTAAGGCCCTTCACGCCGCGGTATTCGCCTTTCAGGTCGGCCTCCATGAAGTTCACATTCGGTGCCAGATTTTCAAAGAACGGGCGGGCGAAGGCACGGCTCAGCACCGTTATCCTCACCTCCGGATACTGATGAGCCACTGCCCATACCACAGGCACTGTCATGGCCACATCGCCCAGGGCAGAAAATCTGATGACCAATATATGCTTCTTCACTTCTTATAGAGCACTGGGTTTGTGCTGGGGTCGTTATACATCTTCATCTGGCGGTACACCTTCATCACCTTGCGTCCGGCCTGATAGTCGTCCATCAACTGGTCGATGGCGGTCGACAGGTCGATGCGCTGCTCCAGCAGCACGTCGAGTTTTGCCTGGCAGCGGGCTTTGTGCTCCTCGCTGGCCTCTGGCCTCTTGGTCTGCTCTTCCATGTGCCATATCTTCAGTTCGAGTATCGACAGACGGTCGACGGCCCATGCCGGACTCTCCGTGTTCAGACGGGCGTCGGCTGCTGCCTTGACATCGCTGTACTGCTGGCGGAAGTAAGTGTCAATCTCTTCCACCAGGTCTGTGCGGTCTTGGTTGGAGTGATCGATGCGCCTTTTCAGTACCAAGGCATCGACAGGATCGATGTGCGGGTCGCGAATCAGGTCTTCCAGATGCCACTGCACGGTGTCAATCCAGCATTTCAGGTATAGTTTATACTCTATGGAGTCCCTGTTATACGGATTGTTGACTGGTGTGTCAACATTGTCGGTCAGGTGATAGTCGCGTATAGCCTGTTGGAAAATCTTCTTCGCTTGTTCTGTAAATGTCATAAATAATATAGATAACAGTATTTCAACCTGCAAATATACACAGACTTTCTGAATAACCGAAACAATTCACGGTTTTTTAACATTATTCAACTACAAAAATGCGTGGTGAGTGAATTATTTTTCTTATTTTTGCAAGCATGGACGAACAAACGAAGAAACTGAAAAAGGACTATCTGCGCTACTTGCGCCTGCAGCGCAACATGTCGGCCAACACGATGGATGCCTACGCCCGCGACCTGGACAAACTGCTGGTGTTCCTGGAAAACGAGGGCAAGCAGCCGGAGCAGGTGGTGCTCTCCGACCTGCAGACATTCGCTGCCGGGCTCCACGACATCGGTATCGGGCCGCGTTCGCAGTGCCGCATACTCAGCGGTGTGCGCTCGTTCTATCGTTTTCTGGTGATGGACGGATATATGGACAACGACCCCACCGAACTGCTGGAGTCGCCCGTGCTTGGAGAGCATCTGCCGGAGTACCTGACGCCGCAGGAGGTGGACCAACTCAAGGCGAGCATTGACCTGTCGAAGCCTGAAGGCCACCGCAACAGGGCCATCATCGAGGTGCTCTTCTCCTGCGGGTTGCGAGTGTCGGAACTGGTTAGCCTGCAGTGGTCGCAGGTCTATGCCGAAGAGCGTTTCCTGCGCATCATGGGGAAGGGTTCGAAGGAGCGCCTCGTACCTATTTCCGACCTTGCACTGAAAGAGGTCGACAACTATCTGCCGTGGCGTAACTCGCTGAAGATCAAGGCCGGCGAGGAGGACTATGTCTTTCTGAACCGGCGCGGCGGCCATCTGACGCGCACCATGATTCTCATCATGCTAAAGGAACAGGCCTTGGAGGCCGGCATCCAGAAAACTATTTCTCCTCATACGTTGAGACATTCGTTTGCCACCGCCCTGCTGGAAGGCGGTGCCGACCTCCGTGTCATCCAGGCCTTGCTGGGCCACGAGAGCATCGGCACCACTGAGATCTATACCCACCTGTCCATGCAGACGCTGCGCCAAGAGGTGCTCAACCATCATCCCAGGAACATGAGGGGCTGACTGTCTGATTAACGATGGAGTAGTTCTTCGGCCGCGTCGCATAGTTCCTGATACCATGCCTCGCCGAAGCGTCGTACAAGGGGCTGCTTCAGAAACTGATATACGGGAAGGTGAAGAGCCTTCCCTTTTTCGCGCCCGCACTGGCAGATGTCCCAGCGGTGGTAGTTCAATGCCACCGTACCGTCGGAAAAGGTCTTTTCGCGGATAGGGTACAAGGCACAACTGATGGGCTTTATGAAGGGGTGAGAGGTGAGGGGTGAGAGGTGAGGGGTGAGGGGTGAGAGGTGAGGGGTGAGGGGTGAGAGGTTGGATTTTGATCTGTGGGCTTTTTCCAGGGCGCAGAGGCAGCAGTGTGGGGCGGTTTTCCCGTCGGGCAGCGTCAGGTTGTCATAACAGGTAAACACACAGTTCTTCCCGTTGACGATGCTCGTCACCAGGTCGCCCTCCTGATCGGTATAAGCCACGCCCTGCCTGTCTATGACCGCCTGTGCCGAGGCCGACAGGTCTTCCCACACCTCATCAAGGATATTCTCTATTTCGCCGATTTCATCGAGTGTCACCGGTGCGCCTGCATCGCCTTCTATGCAGCAGGCACCCTTACACACCTCAAGGTCGCAGCAGAACTCTTCCGTCAGCAGGTCTGACGAAATCAGCACACCGTCAATATCCAATATTGGAGGAATCCTATCCATTGTTTCGCGTATATCTTTCTCTTTCTCTTTCTATTTGTCTTGCCAATCTATTCGTCTTGCCAATCTATTCGTCTTGCCAATCTATTCGTCTTGCCAATCTATTCGTCTTGCCAATCTATTGACTTCTGACTCCCTCTAACTCCTTCTAACTCCTTCTAACTCCTTCCCCAAAATCACCAGTTGATAGGCGTTTGTCCGTTTTGTTTCAGATAGTCGTTGCAGCGTGAGAACTGATGCTGGCCGAACCAGCCGCCACGGTTGGCCGACAGCGGCGAGGGATGTACGGACTCGAGCACGAGGTTGCGCTGCTTGTTGATCATATACGCCTTGGAGCGGGCGAAGCCACCCCAGAGCATGTAGACGAGGTGGTCGCGCTCCGTGGCCAGAGCCTTGATGGCGGCGTCGGTAAACGACTGCCATCCCAGCATGCTGTGGCTGTTGGCCTGATGAGCACGCACGGTGAGCGTGGCATTAAGGAGCAGCACGCCCTGCTCGGCCCAGCGGGTGAGGTCGCCCGTCGCTGGCACCGGCGTGCCCAGGTCCATCTCTATCTCCTTGAAGATGTTCTGGAGCGAGGGCGGGAACATCACGCCGTCCTGCACCGAGAAACTCAGGCCGTGGGCCTGTCCCGGCTCGTGGTAGGGGTCTTGTCCGATGATGACCACCTTCACCTTGTCGAACGGGCAGAGGTTGAAGGCATTGAATATCAGTCGGCCCGGCGGGTAGCAGGTGCCTGCGCCATATTCCTGGCGCACCTTTTCCGTCAGTCCTATGAAGTAAGGCTTCTCAAACTCCTGAGCCAGATGCTGCTTCCACGACTCTTCTATCTGTACGTTCATTGCAATTGATGATGTATCTCGTCGATCATTTCCTGTGGCAGGCGCTGTCGCGGGTCATCGCTATGGGCATTGATGGCCTCAATGAAATGGGGAAACTCTTCACTGTACACCTGTTTCATGTGTGTGTTCATCACGTCGGTGCCCGAGCATGAATAGGTGATATTGGCCAGGCGGTCGGCCAACTTCAGGAAGGGTGCGTAGGGTGTCTCGCGTATGCCGGCATAATAGTGTTCGCCGGCGCGCTCGGCCCTGGTGCGCCCTTTGTCGTTGGTCAGCGCATAGACCATCTCGGCGGCCATATAGGCCTGGTCGTCGTTCATAAAGAGGCGTGCTCCCTTCTTCACGTCGTTATACGTCATGCGTGCGTCTTCTATGCTGTCGTGATAGAAGGCGCCGAAGAAGAGCGGCAGCACGTCGTCCTCGCGCTGGCAGACCAGGTGTCCGTACTTGAACACTGCGTCGGCCACCATATCGAGGTGATAACTATAGGGGTGGTTCAGGTCGTAGCGTTGGTTCACGCTGTCGTGCAGCATGTGGGCATGCTCCCTGATCTCCTCAATGCTTTCTCTGTTGGCATCAATACATTTCTGAAAATCCTCCTGTGACATAGTGCTTCGCAAAATAATAAATCTTGTATTCTTTAATTCCAGAGGTTATATGACCTTGACATTGACCTGATAGGTGCAGCGGTAGTATTTGGTGGCACCCTGCGGCTTGTAGCGTATGCCCTGGCGAATGGTATAGGTCTTGCCCTTGGATAGGCGGCCCGGGAACTGTCCCACCTTGCACTTGAAGTCGGCAGGTGTGAACTCCGCATAGATGCGGGCGTTGCCGTCGTAGTTGCACACGTTGCCCGAGGCATTGAACCAATGGCCGAAGACCGTCGACGAACTGGTGCTCGTCGTGGTGGTCGCCGTCACGGTGGTGTTGTTGCTGTTGATGCCTATGAAGCCGGGGTTGGCGCTGGTGTTACACTTTGTGGCCTTCAGTTGGGCGGTAGAGAGTCCCAGCGACTGGCTGGCTGCGGCGATGTCGTATGACACGCTGACTGACGAGTAGTTGTAGGCATCGTAGGGCAGTTCCACGTCGATGACCACCGTGGTGTCGCCACGCTCATAGTCGGCGGGATAATCGCCGAACTCACCGTATTTGTCGGTGCCCTCAAACACCACCTCGTAGGGCCACTGCTCGTCGTTCGACGCATTGTCGTCCCAGGCATGGCGCCAGTGGGTCTTCGGTGCGCCGGTCACCACGAACCACACCTTCTGCGTGCCCTCGGGCACGGTAAACTCTGCCGTGCCTTCCTTGTCGCTGTAGGCATCGCCATAGACGCGGGTGCCGGCGGGCAGGCCGCCGTCTGCGGATGTCCCTATGTAGGCACAGAAGCCATAGCGCCAGCCGGCCTGCGCGATGTTGTATCTCCTGTAGCCTTTCTCGCCGGCCAGACCTTTGAAGTGGGCCTTGACGGTGGTGCCGGCCACAGGGGTGTTGACGCGAATGATGTTATAGCCGTAGTTTTCCACGCAATGGGCGGAGTCCACGCGCCAGGTGGTGCCCGAGGTTGACACCTCGGGAGTGGTGGCTTTTACCCAGGCGGTGTGGTTGTCGATGTAGGACTGGCCGCGGTCGCGGATGCCGTCGATGTCCCATGTGCATACGCGCTGGGCGTAGTTGAAGATCTCGTCGTTGAACTGCTCCTGCGACACGCCCGTCAGCCGTTTGTAGGCTTCTACGGGATCCTCGGGCTTCTTTGACTCGCGCCATAACTGTCCGATGAACGTCATGCCGTGGAGCATGCACCAGTAGTCCTGGATGAAGTAGTTGGCATAGCGCCAGTCCTCATGCAGCAGGTTCTTGTTGCAGCAGTCGAGGTACTGCCAGGAGTAGTCGTTGGCAAACTGCTGCTCGGGATAGACCTTGAAGCCCTGCCACTGTGCGCACGACTCCCACCAGGCGCAGCCGCCGCTGGCATCGCTGCCGAAGCCATAGCGCCAGCCGTGGGTCTGTCCCAGGTCGCACGCCACCAGATACTGGAACGAGTGGCCTATCTCGTGGGCAATGGTATGTCCGCCAGCGGCCTGCAGTGCCCAGGGGTTGCACCACAGCGCCCCTATCATGTCATCATAGCCGGAGCCGGTGGCGAGCCATTCCGTCTGGTAGAACACGAAGATCTCTATCTTGTATTTGTCGGTAGACTTCGACTGTCCGGGAACGACGAAGCCCAGCGTGTTGGCATAGAAGTCGAAGAGGTGCTCGGCACGCTGTAGCATCAGGTCTACGTCGAGCGGGTTGTCGCTCTTCTTCGGGTCGAGTCCGAAGCCTGGCTCCCAGAACACGATGAAATGTTCGCTCTCCCTGCTCCGCTCGAAGCACCAGCGGCTGCTGCTGTTGCTGAAGTCCATGGTCTTGAACTCGTTGGGCTTGTAGATGATGCGGCCTGGGTCCTGGAAGGTGTAGTAGTCGTATCTCTTGGTGTTATAGGCATACTGTGCGTAGTCGTTGGTCTTACCTGCCTCTTTTTTATAGTATGCAAAGAGGAAGGATGACTTGAACACCAGCGAGTCGAACTGCGTCAGGTCTATGCGCTGATGGGCTGCGAAGCGGTCGGTGTTGTGAAACCACAGCGTCTGCTGGGCATAGACACCTGCCGTCATCATGAGTGCCATGAGCAATGCGGCGAGGGTGCGAGGGTGCGTAGATACGAGGCCAGTCTTTTTCATCTTCTGAGAATTTTAAATGATGTATGCCCCATGCTCACTATATAGGTGCCCTTTGGCAGCGATGCCAGCGACAGGGCGGTGATGCCGTCCTTCACGGTGGTGTCTGCCTGCACGCGTTTGCCGTCGGCCTGGCAGACCGTCACCTGTTTGGTAGTGCGTACAAAGAGTGTCTCGCCGTCAGCGGCCTTGCCGATGGCTTTCAGTTCACCCACGCCTGCCGGGTCGTCAGTGTCGCTGATAAAGAAGCGGCTGATGTCGCCGAAGGTGTACTGGTCGGTATTGACCTTCACCGTGTTCTCGCCAAAGGTCATCACTGGGAATTTCGACGCGTCCAGCAGATAATACACCTGTGTGTCGTCTGCCAGCACCAATACCAAACTCTTGGCATTTACGGAAAATGCCAAGAGCATGGTACATACAAAGAAAAATAATCGTTTCATGGTTCTTTTCTTTTTCTATCCTCCTTTCTCCTTCCTCCTTTCTCCTTAATCCATGATCAGACATTCGCCCGTCATATCCTTAGGCTGCTCCAGCCCCATGATATGCAGGATAGAGGGTGCCACGTCGGCCAGTCGGCCGTCCTTCACCGTTGCGGAGTTGTTGTCGGTGACATAGATAAACGGTACGGGGTTGAGCGAGTGGGCGGTATTGGGCGTGCCGTCGGCGTTGATGGCATTGTCGGCATTGCCGTGGTCGGCAATGATGATAGCCTCGTAGTCGTTCTTCTTGGCCGTCTCGATGACCTCGCGCACGCAGTTGTCCACGGCATGCACAGCCTTGGCAATGGCGTTATAGACACCGGTATGGCCTACCATGTCGCCGTTGGCGAAGTTCACCACGATGAAGTCGTACTGCTGTGTGCCGATGGCAGCAACGAGTTTATCCTTCACCTCGTAGGCGCTCATCTCGGGCTTCAGGTCGTAGGTGGCCACCTTGGGCGAAGCCACGAGGATGCGGTCCTCGTTCTGGTATGGAGCCTCGCGACCGCCGTTGAAGAAGAAGGTCACGTGGGCATACTTCTCCGTCTCGGCAGTGTGCAGTTGCTTCTTGCCTTGCTGCGAGAGGTATTCGCCCAGGGTGTTCTCCACGTTCTCCTTGGGGAAGAGGATGTGCACGCCCTTGAAGTTGGCATCATACGGTGTCATGCAGTAGTACTGCAGGCCGGGGATGGTCTTCATGCCTTGCTCGGGCATATCCTGCTGTGTGAGGGCTATGGTGAGTTCCTTGGCGCGGTCGTTGCGGAAGTTGATGAAGATCACCACGTCGCCCTCCTCGATGCAGCCCTTTACGCTCGCGTTGTGGATAGGCTTGATAAACTCGTCGGTGACGCCCTCGTCGTAACTCTCCTGCATGGCCACGACCATATCGGTGGCCTGTTTGCCGGTGCCGTTGACCAAAAGGTCGTAGCCTTCCTTCACGCGCTCCCAGCGCTTGTCGCGGTCCATGGCGTAGAAGCGGCCCACGATGCTGGCGATGGCGGCGTCGTTCTTGGCGCAGACGTCAGTCACCTGCTCAATGAAGCCCTTGCCGCTCTTCGGGTCGGTGTCGCGACCGTCCATGAAGCAGTGCACAAAGGTCTGGTTCTTCAGCCCGTAGTGCTTGCCCACCTCGATTAACTTAAAGAGATGGTTCAGGCTGGAGTGCACGCCACCGTCTGAGCAGAGGCCCATGAGGTGCAGTTTCTTGCCTTTTTCCTTGGCGTATGTATAGGCCGCCTTCACCTGCGGGTTCTCCACGATGGAGCCGTCCTTGCAGGCGCGGTTGATCTTTACCAGGTCCTGATAGACGATGCGTCCGGCACCGATGTTCAGGTGACCGACCTCCGAGTTACCCATCTGTCCGTCGGGCAGACCAACATCCTCGCCCGAGGCTTGCAGTTGTGAGTGGGCCGAAACGGCTGTCAAATAATCCAGATAAGGTGTAGGCGTATTATAGATCACGTCGCCTTTGCCGTGCTGACCGATTCCCCATCCATCGAGAATCATCAATAATGCTTTCTTTGCCATAAAATATAATTAATAATTCATAATTCACAATTCATAATCTCAACTAAAGTCTCTCAACTCTCAACTCTCAACCCTCAACTCTAATCAGCGTCGAGCCCGTCGTGGCCTTGTTGCCCGTGTTCAGTTGCACGGCATAGACCCCATGAGGTAGGCCGGAGACATTGATGCTGGTGCCCTGGCCGGTCATCAGCAGGCGGCCGTCGGTGCTATAGACCCGCAGTTCCGGCTGCCGTCCGGTTGGCTCATCCTCTGCAAAACTGGCAGTCACCACGCCCCCGTTCAGGCTGAAGCGCACACCCTGCGGCTGCACCATGCTCACGCCCTCTATCTTGTTGACGCCCAGGATATGGCACAGGCCCTTATAGATGTCTATCTCGCCGTGGCCATACTGGTTGTTGGGATATTCCAGGGCATCGTCGGGCTGGCGGCAGGTCATTGCCAGTATCTCCTTGATGCGCCCGACAGTCAGCGTGGGGTCGGCCTGCAGCCACAGGGCGATGGCTCCCGTGACAGCCGGTGCCGCCATCGATGTGCCTGTCTGTGCCATGATGTGGAAGTAGCCCGACAGCCCGCCCCAGGTCTCATAGTCGGTATCTACGGCACCAATGTCCCAGCCAGCCAGGCTGTAGTAGGTGTCGTCGTCGATGAAGAAATTCTGTGCCGACACGATATTCACGCCGGGTGCACACACATCGGGCTTCATGCCTCCAGCCAGCGTGGGGCCTACCGACGACGAGCGGGCCAGGTAGCCCTCGCCATTGGTGCTCTCCAGGTCGGTGAGGTCGGTCGGCTTTACTTCGCCGCCCATCGCCGCATATTTATTGGCCATGGTGAGGATCTGGAAGCGGTGGGCAATGTTTCCCACGCTGATGACATCGTCCATGGTGGCGGGCCAGGCCATGCTGTAGCCGTCCTGTGCCAGCGAGTGGTTGGCTATTGTTGCCACGTTCTCCAGTTCAGCGCACAGGGGGTCGGCATAGATCCACGCCTCGCCCTCGCCCTGGATGGTTATCAGGATGCGGTCGGTGGTGGGGAAGGTGACATTGACACCTGTGGTAATGTAGAAGGAATAGTAGCCGTCAGTAGTCTGGCCTTGAGAATAGACTGTCAACCGCTTACTTCCCATCATAAATGTCTCGGTGATAGCCAGATCCTCTGTGGTGACAGCGGTTTCGGCTTTCACCGTCTGGTAACTGCTATCGGTATGTCGCAGGCGCAGCGTCTGTCCGCTCTTCACCTTCACCTCCACGCCGAAATAGGTGCCATACTGCTCGTACTCGTTGAAGCACACGCCACAGCCGCCCTCGGACGTCGTGGCATCCTTATGGGCCAGGCGCGACGTGCCGCCGGCATTGCCCGCTGCCACCACGATGGCACGGCCGGGCTTCTCCAGCAGCGTCCTGATGGCCTCTTCCTCCAACTGCCGCTTGTCGGTGAAACTCATGGCATTGCCCAGGCTGTAGTTGATGACGCAGGGCTTGCCCTGCTCCTCGGCATAGTTGAAGATGTCGTTGAAAGCCTGTATGGACGTGGCCGACGAGAGTCCCTCGTCGGTAATCTCCGAGTTGATGCAACCCTCGGCAATGTCGGCCTCGCAGGCTATGCCCTGATAGGCCGTGGGCTGGTCCCAGTCGGCATCCTCGATGCGCGAACCGGCTGCAATGCCGGCCACATGGGTGCCGTGAAACATCGTGGCGGCATCGCTGCTGTGCATGACAGTGGTGATGGCCGCCGTCGTGGTGTATTTCTTGCCGGTGAGATAGTCGGCAGCCCATGTTACGCGGGTCTTCCCGTCGCCATCGCGGAAGAAAGGATGGATATAGTCGAAGCCACAGTCTACCACGCCCACTACGACATCCTTGCCGGTAAAGGCCTGGGGCAACTCGTTGTCAGTGCCGCTCCATGCCTTGTCGGCACCTATCTGCGACGGCAGCAGGTCGAGCATGGGCCGCCCTGCACGCTCGGCCTCCACGCGCACCACCTGTGCATCGTCGGCCAAGGCCTGGATCTTCCCCATGGGCACGCTGACCACCAGCACGCGACCGATGCGTGCCTTCACCGTCAGCCCGTAGGACTCGGCCAGTGCAGTCTCGTCGGCCTCGTCTACAAACTTCACCAGCATATCGATGCTGGAGGAAGGAGAAAGGAGGAGGGATGAGGGAGAATGGGCTGGGGAGGAGGGACGATGGAGGAAGGAGGAAGAATGAGGGAGGAAGGAGGATAGCAGATGCTGCAGCCCGGGCGACAGTTTCTTATTGGCTTGCAGTCTGTAGTCTGCTGTCTGTAGACTATCTGTAGACTGTTGTCTGTCTGTAGGCTGGGCTGTCAAGCCCCCTGCAAGCAGCACTGTTGCGGCTAACAAAAGGTATCGTTTCATTTGTCTTTGTAGTGTTTTCTTGTTCATCTTTTTGTCTGTGACTTGCAAAGTTACGCTTTTTTGCCGACAATGCCGCAATAATTCCACATTATTTATAGATTATTCACTAAAGTTTCTCACCTTCTACTCTAGTCAGATATACGGCAAACTGACATGTTTTCCAGCGAACTCGCCGGAGTACCAAAACTGTATACTAGTCGTATTCCGGCTGTATACAAGTTGTATTCAGCCTGAATACAGTTTGTATTCGGCCAGAATACTTTTTGTATACAGCCGGAATACAACTTGTATTCGGCAGGAATACAAGTCGGTAGGTTTTCTAACCGCAAGCGGTCCTACAAAAAACCAATAAAAACCAAAAAAACAAATAAAAACCGTGCCTAAGTAAATTGAAAATTGAGTCTACTTTAAAAAGTTCCTGCTACTGCCTGCAAACAAGCCGCATGGCACTCCCCTCCCATGTAGGGGAGGGGTAGGGGTGGGGTGACTAACTTGTTCAGCGACAGGAAAGTACAGACCCCACCCCTGACCCTCCCCTTGGAGGGGAGGGGAGTGCCATGCGGCTTGCTCTCTCGCGATAGTGGACTATTTCAAGTGGACTCAAAATTGAAAATTGAAAATCGATAATCGAGGCGGGAAACTTAAATAATTTCTTATCAGCCAGAAAAAACAAACAGAAAGTTTTGCGCTTTCGGCTTTTTTGTGTATTTTTGCACGCTAGAAATGATGAACGAAGACTTTGACATACGCGAAGAGCGCTTTGCCGGCGGCGGCGAGAAAGATTTTGAGAATGCCCTGCGCCCATTGCACTTTGGCGACTTCAGCGGACAGCAGAAGATTGTGGAGAACCTGCAAGTGTTTGTCGAGGCGGCTAAATACCGCGGCGAACCTCTCGACCATACCCTGCTGCACGGGCCGCCAGGACTGGGAAAGACCACGCTGAGCAATATCATTGCCAACGAACTGGGCGTGGGATTCAAGATTACCAGCGGACCGGTGCTCGACAAACCCGGCGACCTGGCAGGCATACTCACCTCGCTGGAGCCGCGCGACGTGCTGTTTATTGACGAGATACACCGACTGTCGCCAGTGGTAGAGGAGTATCTCTACAGTGCCATGGAGGACTATCGCATTGATATCATGATAGACAAAGGGCCGTCGGCACGCTCCATACAGATAGACCTCAACCCCTTCACCCTCGTTGGAGCCACCACCCGTAGCGGACTGCTGACGGCACCGCTGCGTGCACGCTTCGGCATCAACATGCACTTGGAATACTACGACCCGGAGACGCTCAGCACTATTATAGAACGCTCTGCCACAATCCTGGGCGTGCCCATCACCGAGGATGCCGCCATGGAGATTGCAGGCCGCAGCCGTGGCACGCCACGTATTGCCAACGCCCTGCTGCGCCGTGTGCGTGACTTTGCACAGGTGAGAGGCAACGGTGCCATCGACACGAAGATCTCGCAGGTTGCACTCACGGCCTTGAATATCGACAAGTATGGACTGGACGAGATAGACAACAAGATACTGCTCACCATCATCGACAAGTTCAAGGGCGGGCCCGTGGGCATCACCACCATAGCCACCGCCATCGGCGAGGACGGCGGCACCGTGGAAGAGGTCTACGAGCCGTTCCTCATCATGGAGGGCTTCATCAAGCGCACACCACGCGGACGCATGGCCACCGAACTGGCCTACCGCCACTTCGGGCGCAATCCGTACAGCGGGAATATCATGCAGCCGGACCTGTTTGGGTGAAAGAAAAGCCCACCCAAGCCCTCCCAAAGGGAGGGATGTTTAAATAGATGATAAGGTATGAATAAGCAACAAATAAACGAACCGGTAACCAAACATCCCTCCCTTGGGGAGGGCGTGGGTAGGCTTACCGGTATTTTTGTAGGTAGTTTCAATCCCTTTACCACTGGTCACCAAAGCGTCGTAAGGCGCGCGCTGCCGCTGTTCGACCGACTCGTCATCGGCGTGGTGGGCGACCATGTGTCGAAGCCCGGACTGCCTCCGGCCAATGAGCGAATACACGCCATTGAGACCCTGTATAAAGACGAGCCGCGCATAGAGGTGAAGGCCTATTATGGGTTGGCGGTTGACTTCGCCCGCGAGGTAGGTGCCCGCTTCATCGTCAAGGGCGTGCGCTCTGTCAAGGATTTTGAGTATGAGCGTGAGCAGGCCGACATCAACCGCCTGCTGACCAGCGGCGAGGTAGAGACCATCCTGCTATACAGCGAACCGCAGTATTCGTCGGTTTCATCGAGCATGGTGCGCGAACTACAGCACTTCGGAGTCGATGTGAGTGCGTTTCTGCCGAAATGAGAAATGAGGAATGAGGAATGAGAAATGAAGAAATGAAAAATGCCTTATGATTAGTTATAGTGCTGAGGGGGTTCGTTTTCCCAATATCAAACGCCGCGACACTACGGCATGGATCCGCAGGGTGGCCGCCGCTTATCAGAAGAAGGTGGGCGAGGTGGGCTACCTCTTCTGCAACGACGAGCATATCCTTGAGGTGAACCGCGAATACCTGGGTCACGACTATTACACCGATATTATCACCTTCGACTATTGCGAAGACGACACGCTCAACGGCGACCTGGTCATCTCGCTCGACACCGTTCGCTCTAATGCCGAACTCTTCCATAAGGACTACGACGAGGAACTGCACCGCGTTATTATTCACGGCATACTGCACCTCTGCGGACAGAACGACAAAGGACCGGGAGAACGCGAACAGATGGAGGCGGCAGAAAACCGTGCCCTCGCCTTGCTTTGACTTGCTAATCAGTTACGCTAAAGCGGTTATCAGTGGGGTGGGGTGACTGACTTCTATTCATAGCAAACGTAGGGCTCCAGACGCTGAATGGCCTCGTCGGAAAAGTCGGGAAGGAGTGCTAACTCCCGCAAGGACTTCAATGGCCCGTGCTGCCGGCGATAGTCTACGATGGCCCGTGCCTGATAATAGTTGAGATAAGGATGTCGCCTGAGTTCGTTGAGCGACAGGCTGTTGATGTTTAATGGTCTTACTTTTGTGCCTGTCAACGCAAAGAACCGCTTGGCCTCCTGGGGAAAGCCGTCGATCTCGTCCAGTTGGTCTGTGCTCACATAGCCGCCCAGCCGCTGGCCGTAGTCGGCAATGCGTCGTGCAAAGTAACTGCCTATACCCGGCACCTTACGGTAGACCGACGTGTCGTTGGCATTGAGGTCTATGGTCTCGTTGTCGCGTATCTTCACCGGAAAACGAAGGGTGTCGCGCATCACGGGCTTGTCGTCTGTGGCAAAGAGGCGTGCGGCAGGCTGGTAGTCGGCCGAGATGCGGATATAGGGCTCCAGTTCCTGATACTGCTTTGCCGTGAGACCATAGAGACGGGCAAAGTCGGTCTTCTTACTGTAAACGCCGCCCGCCGCCCTGTATTTATAGATGTTGTGCACCTGCCATGGCTGCAGCCCCAGGCGTAGCAACTGCATGCTGTCGGCGGTGTTTGGGTCGAAGGGGAAGCGTTCTATGGGGCGGGAGGAGGATGATGATGGAGTGCTGCTGGTGGTCTCGGAAAAGCCGCGGCATCCGCCTGCTCCGGCTGTTCCCGATATCTCTGCAGTCTCGGCTGTTCCCGATATCTCTGCAGTCTCGGCTGTTCCCGGTGTCTCTGCAGTCTCGCCTGTTCTGGCAATTCCCGATAAGCCGCTTTCCTTGGGCGATGCCGTTTCATCGTAGTCGCCGGCGAAGAAAAAGCCTCCCAGCGCCACGGCTGCCACGGTTAGGATTACCAGCAGGATGCGGCGGTCGTGGCGGTTGACATATAGCAGGTCACCAATCCTCAATATTCAATCGTTAATGATTATCAAACCACTCCAAACTGATGCAGGAAGATGAGCAGGATGCCGACAGGACACACATAGCGCACGACAAACAGGTAGGTGCCGAAGAATCGGCCACGCAGCGTGCCGCCATTGGTAAACTCGTCTTTCACGATATGCTTGGGCACATACCAGCCCAGGAACAGGCAGGTGAGCAGGCCGCCCAGCGGCAGGAACACCTGGCCGGTGAGGAAGTCGAACCAGTTGAACAGTGAGGTGCCGCCGAACACCAGCCACTCGCGGCTGTCGCCGAACGACAGCGAGCAGAACACGCCTATCAGTGCGCACAGCACCGTGACGATAGCGGCCCCACGGCGGCGCGAGATGTTAAACTCTTCGTGGAAGAAGGCGGTGTTGACCTCATGCAGCGACATGAGCGAGGTGAGGGCTGCCAGCGACAGCAGGGCATAGAAGAGCAGGGCGATGGCCTCGCCCAGGAGGGGCACGCCCGCAAAAGCCTGCTGGAACACGCTGGGCAGGGTGATGAACACCAGGCCGGGGCCGCAATACTGGCTGGCCAGGTCGGGGTTGGCCATCAACTGGTCGGCATTGGGATGGATGGCAAAGAACGCCGGGAAGATCATCAGGCCGGCCAGGATGGCAATGAGGGTGTCGATGCTCACAATCTGTACGGCCGACTTGGTGAGATGGACGTCTCTCTTGAAATAACTGGCATAGGTGCAGAGGCAGCCCATGCCGAGGCTGAGTGAATAGAAGGCCTGGCCCAGTGCGCCGAGCAGCGTGTTGCTGTCTACTTTCGAGAAGTCCGGGTTCAGCAGGAAAGCGATGCCCTTGCCAGCGCCTGACAGCAGACAGGAGGCCACGGCGATGACCACCAATAGGACAAAGAGCAGGGGCATCATTAACTTCGAACCCTTTTCGATGCCTTTCTCCACACCCCGTGTGATGATAAAATGGCTCATCAGTATGAACACCAGCAGCCAGACCACGGGCTTCCAGGGGTGGGTGGAGAAAGTGTCGAAATAATTCTTCGCATAGTCGGCATCGCCTGTCAGGTGACCGGCTACGGAGGCATAGATATACTGCAGACACCAGCCCGACACCACCACGTAATAGCCCATGATCATAAAGCCTGTGAACACGCCGAAATAGCCGATGAACCTCCATGGCGTGCCGTTGGCTAGCGCGGAATAGGCCCTCGCGGCATTGGCCTGTGCCCTGCGCCCAATGATAAACTCATTGAGCATGCAGGGTATGCCAAGCATGAGGACGCATGCAACGTAGATAAGCAGGAAGGCTGCACCGCCGTTCTGCCCTGCCATATAGGGGAAGCGCCACACATTGCCCAAGCCAACGGCCGAACCTGCCGTGGCCAGGATGATGCCCAGTCTCGTTCCGAAATTTGCTCGCTGTGTACTCACTGTCTGATGGTTTAAAGGAAGGCCTTCTCAGGATGCTTTGATACTGACATCAGAGGCTGTACTCCAGCATGGTGAACGAGTAGGGAGCCACGTCGAGGGTGAACTTCTTCTGGGCCTTGACGGTCTCCTTCTGCGGGGCGATGGGCTGCTGGTCGTAGTTGTTTTCCTGAGTGGGTAAACCACTCAGCACGGTCTTCACGGCCTGTTTCTTCAAACCGAAGCGCGAGAGGTTGACATGGGCTTTCTTCGCATCGGCCGAGGCGTTGCAGATCTTCACATAGAGTTTGCGCGTCTTCACGTTGAGCACCACCGACTGGCCGTAGTGCACGTCCTCCTGGGGCTGGATGACATCGGGAGCATCGCCCTCGAACTTCACGCAGTCGCCGTAGTAGTACTGGCCGGCACTCTGTCCGAACATCTGCTGCACATAGTACGAGCAGGTGAGGTAGGGGCGCTCGTTGTCGAAGTAGATAAGGTCGGGGTTCCAGTTGGTGGCATCCTTCTTGGCGAAGAGCGGAGCGTAGGAGGTCATGCACACCACGTCGCCGTTGCGCTCCACATGGAGCAGGTACAGGCCCTCGGCCAGGGCGTCGATGAGTTTCTTGTCCTTGGCGGCATACTCGCCCAGATAGACCTTCGTCTTGCGGTCGCGGGGATACTGGTCGTACTGGCGGCTCTTCAGAAAGTAGTCGTTCTTCTCGTAGTAGTGCTCGTCGATGATGGGCATGCCCAGTTCGTCGGCCAGTTTCCAGCCGTTCTCAAAGTCGGGATTGTCGGGGTGGGAGCCGGGACCGGCCGTGCCCACGATGGTAATCTCGGGATGGGCCTCGCGTACCTTCTTATATATATAGCGGAAACGCTCGCTGAACTCGGGCGAGATCTTCTCCTCGTTACCCAGACCGAGGTACTTCAGACCGAAAGGCTTCGGGTGGCCCTGGTCGGCACGCATCTTAGCCCACTTGCTGGTGGCGGGGTCGCCATTGGCCCACTCAATGAGGTCGAGGGCATCCTGCACCCACTCGTCCATCTGGTCCATGGGCGCTACGTCCTGAGCCTGCTCCGGCCACATGCCCCAGCCGCCGTTGGTGCCCTGACAACTGACGCCGCAGGGCAGGATGGGCAGGGGAGCCATGCCGAGGTCTTCGCAGAACTGGAAATACTCATAGTAGCCCAGGCCCATGCTCTGGTGGTAGCCCCACGTGTTCTTCTGCTGCACGCGCTGATCGCGCGGGCCGATGGTGTTCTTCCAGCGGTAGGTGTTCCAGAAACCGTCGCCGCCGCCATGCACCACACAGCCGCCGGGGAAGCGCATGAACTTCGGATGCAGGTCGGCCAGTGCCTGGGCCAGATCCTTGCGCAGGCCGTGACCCTTGTAGGTGTCCTGCGGCATGAGCGACACGTCGTCTATATAGACATCGCCCTCGGTGAGCACCAGCAGTTGCAGGGCGGCCTTCTTGCAGTCGGCAGTGGGTGTCAGCGTGACCGAGTATGCTTTCCATTCTATTGCTTTGCCGTTTGCAGGAGCAGGAATATCGATGACCACGTCGGCCAGCAGTTTAGGATCCTTGTTCCAGCCCTGCGGCTCTACCAGTGCCACGCGTACCTGCTTGGCTTCTTTAGTATTGCCAAGGCGCACGGAGAAGTCATACTTCTCGCCAGCCTTCACTACGATGCCGCCGAAGCCGTCGTTCTGCAGGCCGAAGCCCTTCCAGCCCTTGTAGTCCTTATATTCTTTCACACGCTCCGTGCGCAGGCGCATGACGGTGTTGCTGTTGTAGGACGAAGTGAAACTTTGGTCGATGTTGGCATTGATGAGCGGCTGGATGTAGCCCAGCGAATGGCCCGGGCGGATGACCTTCCACGCCGTGGCAGGTCCCCAGCCGTCCTGCTCGTTGGCATTGAACTCGAACGAGCCGTTCTGCACCAGTTCGGCGAAGAGGCCGCCGTCGGCACTCGACGAGATGTCCTCGAAGAAAATGCCTATAAGTTCGTCACTGATAGCCTTGCCGCCGGCAGGGGCTGTCATGGGTTTCTGAGCACTGAGACTCACCGAGGCTGCCAGCAGGGCAGCACCAAAACAGGTTGCTAGTTTTTTCATATTCTATATCTCTTGAGGTATTTTGAGAGCAAAATTACACAATTATTTTGGAATAATGACTTTTTTTCCCGTTTTTTTTGTAACTTTGCATCAACTCAGTCGTCTTAACATACAGAGAGGATGAAAAAAATCAGTTTTTGCACCGATGTGTTGCCGCTGAAGAACGAACTCTTCCGCCTGGCACTTCGCATCACTCTCAACAAAGACGATGCCGAGGACGTGGTGCAGGAGACCATGATGAAAGTCTGGAACAGACGAGAGCAGTGGGAGCAGATAGAGTCGATGGAGGCCTTCTGTATGACCATCTGCAGGAATCTGGCTCTCGACCACCTGAAAAGGATGGAGAATAAGAATGTGTCGATAGAAGAACATTCAACGGCCGACATTCACTATTCAACCGTCAGGACACCTGAAGAGCAGGCCGTACAGAGAGACAAGGTGGAGCGCGTCAGAATGCTCATGGACAGACTGCCCGAGAAACAGCGCACCTGCATGCAGTTGCGCGACGTGGAGGGAAAGGCCTACAAGGAGATTGCCGCCGTGATGGGCATCACCGAACAGCAGGTGAAGATCAATATCTTCCGTGCCCGCCAGACTATTAAACAGGAATATTTTAAAATAGAAAAATATGGACTATAAGTACATCGAACAATTGCTGGACCGCTATTTCGAGGACGAGACGACCTTGAAAGAGGAGCAGATACTGAAGGCGTTCTTCGAGCAGGGCGAAGAGGAACTGCCGGAAGACCTGCGCCCCTACCGCGAACTGTTCGCAGCGTTGCAGCCTGACGAGGCGCTGGGCGATGACTTCGATGCACGCATCCTGCAGATGGTCGACGACCGCCCGCAGGTGAAAGCCCGCACCATCAGCATGGCAGAGCATCTGCGGCCATTAATGCGTGCCGCCGCAGTGGTGGCCATCCTGCTGACGCTGAGCACCGCCCTCAACCAGTCGTTCAAGGATGAAAAGACATGGGCCGATGAGTCTGACTATGCTCTGAAGTGTGAGCCGGCAAACGATGAGGCCGCCATCGCATACGACCAGGCCGAGGACTCGCTCAAGCGCGACTCTCTCTACAAGCCTACAGGCTATCTGGAATGATACATTTCTATGCTTTCTCTATATATTAAACATTCATTTTTAGGATTAAGACAACACTTTCTGGAAGTTGTGAAAACTTCGAAAGCAAAAAGCCACCCGATGAGAGGTGGCTTTTTTTTAGTTCATAGTTCTCTAATTACTCCTCAACTCCTTGTTTCATTCTAAGATGCAACTGGTAGAGGGCGGGCAGGAAAATAAGCAAAGAGAACCCTACCGCCATCAGCACATGGGGCAACGAACCGAAAACCTGGGTGACGGTGACGTCGGGATCCTGATAGATGCGAGCCAGCAGATAGGCAACGGTATTGTTCGACCAGTGGTAGATGATGCCGGGCACGATGCTTCGCGTGCGCTCGTACATCCAACCCAGCAGTAAGCCTATTAGGAGCGGATGGATAAACTGGGCTGGATTGAGATGGGCAAGGGCAAAGAGCAGCGCAGACAGCGTAATCATCAGCCAACGGTGCTCGGGCTTCCATGCCAGAAGGGTGCGGAGCGCGGCACCGCGAAACACCATCTCTTCGGCAATGGGGGCCAGCAGGCATATCACGGCATAGCCGCCCCTGACGTTCATCATCTCAAACATCATCTGCGCCGTCTGCTCTATATCTTGCTGAATACTGTCTGACCATTCAGGCAGCAGTTCCTGCAAGTAAACCGAGGGGATAATGGCTCCTATAGAGGCTATAAAGGCCCAGAAAAGCACGGCCCAGGGGCGCGACAGGATGAAACGCCGGGACAGGGGTGTCCACTTGCGCCAAGCAAAGAGACCGATAGTCAGTAAGGTGAATGTCACCATGGTGATAATCATGCCGATGGCATCTGGTTGGGCGACGTCTCTGTCAAGCAACAGCCGCTCGCCTAATAATACAATGTTCATCACTACCGTCTGGATGCAGAGGAATATGATCACGTATGCTACTGCCGTAAAAGGCTTCTTTAGTTCACAATTCATAATTCACAATTCATAATTCATAGTTCACAATTCACAATTTTTTCTATTCTCGCACCTCGTACCTCGCACCTCGTACCTCGCACCTCGCACCTCGTACCTCGTACCTCGCACCTCGCACCTCGCACCTCGTACCTCGTACCTCGAAAACAATTCTTCCGCCTGTTGCTTGTCCTTCTTTATCTGTGCTGCCAAGGCCTCGGCCGATGGAAAGTGGCGCTCGTCACGCAGGCGGGCAATAAAGTGGACGGTCATCGTTTTACCGTAATAATTGCCAGTGCCATCGATGATGTTTACTTCCAAGGTGCGTACTCTCCCGTCGAAAGTAGGACGCGGACCTATGTTCATCACACCCTTCCTAACCTCCTGTTCACTCTCTTTGACCGGGGAAGGGGGTTCTATATCGACGACGACGGCATAGACACCGTCAGCAGGTATCAACTTGCAACCGTCGGGCTGTAGGTTGGCCGTGGGGAATCCTAAGGTGCGCCCTATCTGCTCGCCATGCACCACATGGCCCGTCAGACTATAGGGGTGCCCCAGACACTGGCCTGCGGCTTCCACCTTGCCCTCTTTCAACAGCCTCCGAATGTATGAACTGCTAACGGCCGGCACGCCCTCGTTTGTTTCATCCTTGCAGTCTCCGACTCTCACATGCTCCTCTATCCCGATGACTGCCATGCCCAGTTCCTGACCATAGTGCCGGTAGTCGTCGAAGCACTCCGTGCGGTCATGGCCAAAGCGGTTGTCATAGCCTGTCAGCAGGCATGCCACCCGCAGCCGGTCGTGCATCTGCTGCATGAAGTCACGGGCTGAAAGGGATGCCATCTGCCGGTCGAAGCGCAGCACTACCAGTATGTCGATGCCCGACAGTCCTATCAGGGCCGTCTTCTCAGACAGCGTTGTCAGCAACTCCGGCTGCCAGCCGTCCTGAACGACCTGCCGGGGATGATGGTCGAAGGTGATGACCATCGACTGCAGTCCACGCCGCTGTGCCTCGCTTTTCAAACGCTCCATCAGGTAGCGGTGCCCTTGGTGAACACCGTCGAAAAAGCCGATGGTAGCAGCGTAACTGCCATCAACAACATACTCGTCAGGAAAGAAAATCGTTTTCATTGGGCTGCAAAGTTACGAAAAAGAAACGATTTTACGTCTTTTTACAGAAAAAATTTGGTTATTTCAAGAATATCTTGTACCTTTGCACACGATTTTACAAAGACATGCTCCATCACAGCATATCGGACTTGTAGCTCAGTTGGTCAGAGCAACAGACTCATAATCTGGAGGTCGTAGGTTCAAGCCCTACCTGGTCCACCGCTGAAAATCAAGCACTTACGAGAAAATCGTAAGTGCTTTTTCTTTTGCCGGTGACCTTCAG
>JAFSYY010000063.1 GCA_017455845.1 Prevotella sp.
CGTGTGGCCCGAGGGCCACGAGTTGGCCGTCGAACCGTCGGGGCGCATCTCCTTGGCCGTGTACTTGATGCCGTTGACGAAGGCGGCCATGATGCCGTATGACATGGCGGCACTGGCCATCAGTCGCGGCCAGTCGCTGCGACCCTCGTAGCCCGCCAGCTTCAGGCCGACGGTGACGGCAGGTCCGAAGAACTGCGTGTAGTCGTCAATGCCCGTCTTGAAGTTCGTCAGCAGCTGTGTGTTCTCTTTCGCTTCCTTGTTGTTGACGCGGAACATGGCCTTGTCGCCCTTCACGGCCCAGCCGGCAATGAACAGGGGAACACCGACGAAGGTCAGGTCGTCCATCACTTGGAACGGTTTCACGTCGGGGGCGGTCTTCGACTTGAAGAAGTCAAAGTCCAGTCCGGCGGTCGTGCCGTAGGTGTCGAGTTCGGGCCGTGTGCTTATTTCTACCAGTTCGGGCTTCATCTCTGGCACTTCCAGTTTTAGCGGGGCCATGTCAAAGTCGTTGCTGGCTGTTGCGCTCAGGGCGGTCAATATTAACCCTGCAAGCAGTGTCAAGTGTTTCTTAGTCATGTGCGTGATTCTTTAAATTTTGAATATTTCAGTGGCAAAGTTACTAATTTTTTTTAATTCTTTGCATTCCCTGCTGATTATTTTGTAATTTTGTGCCCACTTTTTGAGCGACCACAGTAAAAAGGACACCAAAATGAAGCTATATTCAGACGAAGAACTGGCAGAAATATTAGACCAAGAGATATTCCATCAGATCAGTGAGGCAGCCGACCGCCTCGGCCTGGAATGTTATGTCGTGGGCGGCTATGTGCGCGACATTTTCCTCGAACGGCCAAGTAACGACATCGATGTGGTGGTAGTGGGAAAGCCTCACCCCCTGACCCCCTCTCCCACTGGAGAGGGGGAAGTCGCGGTCAGTGTGGGCATCGTGGTGGCGAAGGAACTGAAGCGCATGCTTGGCCGCAAGGCCCACCTCTCGGTATTCAAGAACTTCGGCACGGCGCAGGTGAAGGTTCAAATGAGGAATGAGAAATTAGAAATGAGAAATGAAAATGAGAAATGTATAAATGACGCTGCTGACGGCATTTCTTCATTTGAACATTTACATTCCTCATTTCTCATTCCTCATTCCTCATTTATAGAAGTGGAGTTCGTCGGTGCGCGGCGTGAGAGTTACAGCCACGACTCGCGCAAGCCTATCGTGGAGGACGGCACGTTGGAGGACGACCAGAACCGACGCGACTTCACCATCAACGCCATGGCCATCTGCCTGAACAAGAGCCGCTTCGGCGAACTCGTAGACCCGTTCAACGGACTGGCCGACCTGGAGGACGGCATCATTGCCACACCCCTCGACCCCGACATCACCTTCAGCGATGACCCGCTGCGCATGATGCGCTGCATACGCTTTGCCACACAACTGAACTTCCAGATAGAGGACGAGACCTTCGAGGGCCTGGAGCGCATGGCCCAGCGCATCAAGATTGTCAGTGGCGAGCGCATCGAGGTGGAACTCAACAAGATCATCATGTCGCCGCATCCCAGCAAGGGATTCGTAGATCTGCAACGCAGCGGCCTGCTTAATATCATCCTGCCCGAACTGTCGGCTCTCGACATCGTGGAACAGAAGAACGGACGGGCCCATAAGAACAACTTCTACCATACGCTGGAGGTGCTGGAGAACGTGGTTAAGAATGAAGAGTTAAGAGTGAAGAGTTCTTCACTCTATTTAAGGTGGGCCGCCCTGCTCCACGACATCGGGAAGACGAGAACGAAGCGGTGGGACCCCGCCGTGGGCTGGACGTTCCACAACCATAACTACGTGGGTGCGAAGATGGTGGCCGACATCTTCCGAAGGCTGAAACTGCCCATGGGAGTGGAGATGAAATACGTGCAGAAACTCGTTGACCTGCACATGCGGCCACAGGCCATCGCCGACAGCGAGGTGACCGACAGCGCCGTGCGCCGCCTGCTCAACGATGCCGGCGATGACATCGACGACCTGATGACGCTCTGCGAGGCCGACATCACGTCGAAGAACGAGGTGAAGAAGAAAATCTTCCTCGAGAACTTCCGCATGGTGCGCGAGAAACTGGCCGACCTGAAGGAGAAAGACTACAAGCGGCTGCTGCAGCCCGTCATCGACGGCAACGAGATCATGGAACTGTTCCACCTGAAGCCCTCACGCGAGGTGGGCACGCTGAAGCAGTACCTGAAGGATGCCGTGCTCGACGGCATCGTGGAGAACGAGCGCGAGCCGCTGATGCTGCTGCTCATGGAGAAGGCCCGCCAGATGGGGCTGGCATGACTCAACTACTGCAAGTTGTGCACTTGCGAAACTTGTATTTATGATTTTTAGCCCGCTGACGGCAAAAATGTTGCTGAAAAAGTTGCGAGTGTGAGAAAAAGGATGTATTTTTGCATTCTGTTCAATAGATGTAAAAGGAATAAATGATGAAACATAAGATGTAAAAGGAATAAATGATGAAACATAAGGCAGGATTCGTGAATATAGTGGGTAATCCCAACGTGGGGAAGTCTACGCTGATGAACCAACTCGTGGGGGAGCGTATCTCCATCGCCACATTCAAGGCACAGACCACGCGCCATCGTATCATGGGTATCGTCAACACCGACGACATGCAGATCGTCTTCTCCGACACGCCCGGCGTGCTCAAGCCCAATTACAAGTTGCAGGAGTCGATGCTCGCCTTCTCGGAGTCGGCACTGGCCGATGCCGACGTGCTGCTCTATGTCACCGACGTGGTGGAGAATCCCGAGAAGAACATGGAGTTCCTGGAGAAGGTGCAGAAGATGACCATCCCCGTGCTGCTGCTCATCAACAAGATAGACTGCCTCGCGCCCGACCCCAATCCAAAGGGCGAGGGGAGCAGCCAGACGAAATCACAGGGCGAGGGGAGTAGTCAGATGAAACTGGCACTCATCGTGGAGAAATGGCATGCCCTTTTGCCCAATGCGGAGATACTGCCTCTCTCGGCGAAAAACAAGTTTGGAGTGGACATGCTGTTGAAGCGCATCAAGGAACTGCTGCCCGAGAGTCCTGCCTTCTTCGACAAGGATCAGTTGACCGACAAGCCCGCCCGTTTCTTTGTCTCGGAAATCATCCGCGAAAAAATCCTTCTGTATTACGACAAGGAGATACCCTATTCCGTAGAAGTCGTCGTGGAGCGCTTCAAGGAGGACGAGCGCCAGATTCATATCAATGCCGTGATCTATGTGGAGCGCGACTCGCAGAAGGGCATCATCATCGGTCATCAGGGCGTGGCACTGAAGAAAGTGTCTACCGAGGCCCGGAAGTCGTTGGAGAAGTTCTTCGACAAGCATATCTTCCTCGAGGTCTTCGTCAAGGTGGACAAGGACTGGCGCTCGTCGAAGAAAGAACTGGATAACTTCGGATATAACCCCGAATAGGAGGGGCAAGGCATGCGCCGCACCGCATTATGGAGATAAAAAAGAGCCGGAAAGCAGACTTGGAACATGGGCGCCTGTGGCGCTTCCTGCTGGGACTGGTGGTCGCCGTGGCCTGTCTGGTGGTGGCACTGGAACTGCCGTTTCCGCCCGACGACCCGCTCGACGACCCCGAACTCCTTGAGATGTTTTCCATGGACGAGGAACTGTCGTCGCTGCTGCGCCCGGAGAACGAACTGGCCCTGGCGCCAAAGGTGGAGCCGGAACCCGCCAAGCGGCTGGTGGTGGCCGAGGAGGAGCCGCAGGAGGAGGTGCTGCCGGACGATGAGCCCGTGGAGAGCGATATGACCGGCGACATGAGTGCCCTCGAGGAAGAGGAGCCGCTGGCACCGCCCGAGCCGCAGGACGACGACGTGGTGAGTTTCCGTGTGGTGGAGGACCTGCCGCAGTTTCCCGGCGGTGCCGTGGAGATGATGAAGTTCCTGCAGCGCAACCTGAAATATCCGCCTGCCGTACAGGAGAGGAAGATCCAGGGTAAGGTGGTGGCTGAGTTTATTGTGAACAAAGACGGGTCGGTAACCGACGTGAAGTTGACCAAGTCGCTCCATCCGCTGTGCGACCGCGAGGTGCTGCGCGTGCTGCGTATGATGCCCCGCTGGACGCCAGGCATACAGAACGATCAGCCCTGTCGCACGAAGGTGTGCATACCGGTGGTCTTTAGGATTTAGTTCATAATTCATAATGCATCATTCATAATAAAAACAAGATATGACAACATCTGACGAAATCCTGAGAATCGTGAACGAGGGGCTGGACTCCCTCCCGTATGAACGACGGCCGGCATCGCTCTACGAGCCGGTGAGATATGTGCTCTCGCTGGGCGGCAAGCGCATGCGGCCCGTGCTGATGCTGCTGGGCTACAACCTCTTCAAGGATCATCCCGAGGACATCCTGATGCCGGCACTGGGCCTGGAGACCTATCATAACTACACGCTGCTGCACGATGACCTGATGGATAATGCCGATGTGCGCCGCGGGCACCAGACCGTGCACAAGAAATGGGATGCCAACACGGCCATCCTCTCGGGCGACTCGATGCTGGTGCTGGCCTATCAGCGCGTGGCACAGTGTGATGATGACCATCTGCCGCAGGTGCTGAGCCTCTTCACCGAGACGGCACTGGAGATTGGCGAGGGGCAGCAGTACGACATGGACTTCGAGACGCGCAACGACGTGACCGAGGAAGAGTATATCGAGATGATACGCCTGAAGACCAGCGTGCTGCTGGCCTGTGCGCTGAAGATCGGTGCCATCCTGGGCGATGCGTCGAAGGCAGATGCCGACCTGCTCTATGAGTTTGGCGAGAAGATTGGCCTGGCCTTCCAGTTGCAGGACGACCTGCTCGATGTCTACGGCGACCCGTTGGTCTTCGGCAAGGCCATCGGCGGCGACATCACCTCGAACAAGAAGACCTATATGCTCATCAATGCGGTGAACCGTGCCGATGCCGCGCAGCGCGAGGAACTGATGCGCTGGATCGGTGCCAAGACCTTCGACCGCACTGAGAAGGTGGCAGCCGTGACGCGCCTCTACGACGAGATAGGCATCCGTCAACTCTGCGAGGCAAAGATCAACCATTACTTCGAGCAGGGCAAGCAACTGCTTGAACAGGTCAGCGTGGCCTCCGACCGCAAGGAGCCCCTTCGCGCCTATATGGATGAGTTGTTGCATCGCAACAAATAATTATGAATTATGCATTATGCATTATGAATTATGCATTACATAGACACCCATTGTCATCTGGACGGCGAAGAGTTTGATGCCGACAGGGAGGCTGTGATAGGGCGGGCCCGCGAGGCTGGGGTAGGGGCTATATTCCTGCCAGCCATCGACCTGCCGTCGTCGCAGCGCATCCTCACCCTTTGTCAGCACTACTCCGGCTACCTCTATCCCATGATAGGCCTGCACCCCGAGGAGGTGCGTGCCGACTGGCGCGAGCAACTCTCACTCATCAAATCTCTCATCTCACCTCTCACCCCTCACCCCTCACCCCTCACTTCTCACCCCTCACTCCTCACCCCTCAAGTCATCGCCATCGGCGAGGTAGGCCTCGACTTCTACTGGAGCCGGGAGTATGAGCGAGAGCAGTTGGAGGCTTTTGAGGCCCAGGTGCAGTGGGCCGTGGAGGCGCAGTTGCCGCTGATGATTCACTGCCGCAAGGCGCAGAACGAGATGATGCATATTATAAAAAGGTACGCGAAGGAACTGCCTGGTGGCGTGTTCCATTGCTTTACCGGTAATGAACACGAAGCGGCCGAACTGTTGCAGTTCGACCGCTTCGTGCTGGGTGTCGGTGGTGTGCTGACGTTTAAGAAGAGCCATCTGCCCGAGGTGCTGCCTGCCGTGGTGCCCCTCGACCGTATCGTCCTGGAGACCGACGCCCCGTATATGGCACCTGTGCCTATGCGCGGCCAAAGGAACGAGCCCTCCTACGTGCGCTATGTGCTGCAGCGCATGGCCCTGGCCTATGGCATCAGCGAGGACGAACTGGCTCGCCGCACCACCGAGACCGTCAGCCGTGTGTTTGGTATTTAATAGTCGAAGGTCTTGAACGCATAGCCTTGCGCCTTGAGCCAGTGGATGCTCTCGGGCAGGGCTGTCTTCAGTTTGTCAATAGACTTCAGGGAGTCGTGGAAGGTGATGATGGAACCGTTGCGGGCATAGCGTTTCACGTTGTTCACCACGTCCTCGGCCGTCATCCATTTGGAATAGTCGCGTGTCACTAGGTCCCACATCACAATCTTGAACTTTCGCGACAGCCATACATACTGGCTGAGGCGCATCCAGCCGTGGGGCGGCCGCATCAGTCGGGAATGGATATAGGCATTGGCTTTCTCCACATTGTAACTGTATTCCTTGATGCTGTGGCGCAGGCCGCCAAGATGGTTGTGCGTATGGTTGCCCACCTGATGGCCTTCGTCCAGGATGCGCTGGAAGAGTTCCGGATATTTGCGCACGTTGTCGCCCACCATGAAGAAGGTGGCCTTGACTCCCTCCTGACGCAATGTGTCGAGGATAAAAGGCGTAGCCTCGGGGATGGGGCCGTCGTCGAACGTCAGATAGACTGCATGTTCGCGACGGTCCATTCTCCAAAGTGCCTTGGGGTAGAGCCAACGCAGATAGATGGCAGGCTGCTCAATGAACATTAATTCACAATTAACAATTCACAATTAATAATTGTTTAGCGCTGCGGTATCTGCCCGCCCTTGCTCATGTATTTATCCAGTTGAGCGGACAACTGCTGCTCATACTTGTCGGCCAGGCTTGTGTCAAACATGTCGGCGATATTGATGAGGCGGCGCATCACATAGAACATGTGGAGTTGGCAGTTGGACTCCGAACCCTTGAACTTGCCCCGTTCCAGCGAGTTGTAGTAGGTCATATACTGGTCGGACTTCTTCCACAGCAGGTCGCAGATTTCGCGGGCCTTGGCATCATTGCCAAGGGCGGCGTAGGTCTGGGCCATCTCGATGGAGTAACTCTGGAAGTCGTGGGGCACGTTGCACTGCGGCAGTTCCTTCTCGGCACGGTCGAGCACCTCGGCAGCCCTCACGCTGTCGCCCTCCATGGCCAGGTTCATGGCCAGTTTCACCATCAGGCGGCGGTGTGTGTAGCACATGCGCATCACCGTCTCATCGATATATACGCCCGGCTCGCTGATGCCTCCGAACTTAAACCTGTCCATGACGTTGTGATAGGTCTTCTCCGTGTCGAAGTTGGTCATGCCGGGCAGCGGGTCTTCGTTGATATTGGTGGTGAACGGCGTTATGCGGTTGGTAAGGCCCTCCTGCACGAAGTTGTCGCCCAGGTTCATGTAGTTCTCCTGCCCCACGGTATATGCCACGTAGATGGGCCTTGTCCAGTTGGCGTTGGCCAGCATCTCGAGCATCATCAGTTTGCTCTTGTCCAGTCCGCCGAGTCCGGCCAGTGAGATGGTCATGCGGTCGGGTATGGAGTCGCCCTGTATCAGCATGCCGCTCTTCTTGACGGCCTCCTTGTCGATGGTCATATAGACGGTGTCGGTAGGTATGACGCAGAGGTTCTCTTCCAGACTGTAGTAGGGGTCGTTGAGCACCTCGGGCATCTTCATGAAAGCAAACTCGATAGCCTCTCTCTGGCGCTGCTTCAGTTCGCCATCGCGATGGTCGCGCACCCAGTAGTCCAGCACATTCTTCAGTTCAAACGGATTGTCGCCGAAGAGTTGCGTGGTCTCCTGCGGGAACTCCCGCTGCAGCAGTTCTATGGCCTTGCGGATCTTGTTGTCCACGCGTACATATTCATTAGTGCCGGAGCAGTATTCCAGTCGGCTCCAGGTGATAGGCAGCGAGGGTGAGTCGTAGGCCGGACGTATCATCTGGTCGATATACCAGTCGGTCTGCAGGTACGACAGGTTGCACACGCGGGCATCGGTGCGCACGCCCTCGGTGTCTTGGTTGTACCACAGGGGGAAGGTGTCGTTGTCGCCATTGGTGAAGATGATGGGGTTGCCCTCCTCCTGCAGCGACATCAGGTAGTTCTGGCCGAAGTCACGGCAGGTGTAGCGGCCCGAGCGGTCGTGGTCGTCCCAGGTCTGCGAAGCCATCTGAATGGGCACTATCAAGCAGACCAGTCCTACGACGGTAGCCATGGCTGCTGCAAATTTCTGGTTTTTCACTATTCCCTTCACCCTTGCCAGCATGTCGATGATGGCAGCCACGCCCATGCCGCACCAGATGGCGTAGGCATAGAACGAGCCGGCGTAGGCATAGTCGCGCTCACGGGGCTGCTCGGGCGTCTGGTTCAGGTAGACCACGATGGCCAGGCCGGTCATGATGAAGAGGAAGAACACCACCCAGAACTGCTTCACGCCTTTCTGTCCGCGCATCATCATCTGCCAGAAGATGCCGAGGAGTCCCAGCAGCAGCGGCAGACAGAAGAACACGTTATGACCCTTGTTGTTCTTCAGGTCGTCGGGCAGCAGCGACTGGTCGCCCAGACGGGCATTGTCGATGAACGAGAAGCCCGAGAGCCAGTTGCCGTGTTCCAGTTCGCCGTGGCCCTGGATGTCGTTCTGGCGGCCGGCAAAGTTCCAGAGGAAGTAGCGCCAGTACATCCAGTTGCACTGGTAGACGAAGAAGAACTGGAGGTTCTCCCATTGTGTGGGCATGGTGACGAAACTGCCCTCGCGGTAGTTCGACGGCTCCTTATGTCCTTTGACGCCGCCTATCCAACTGTTGTAGTCCTGTATGTGGCGGCTGTTGTTGCTGTACATACGCGGGAACAGCATGTTCTGCGCATAGACGGGCTTGTCCTTCGTGCTCACCACGAAGTAGGTGTCGGGCTCGTCGGCCGTTTTCTTCTCACGGCGCTGGTAGACGGGTGCACCCTCGTCCATCTCCACGTGGCCCTGCTTGTCGATCTTATACTCCGAACTGTAGGCCTGGCCCCACATCAGCGGGCGGTAGCCATACTGGTCGCGGCTCAGGTAGTTGCCCAGGGTGAAGATGTCCTCGGGCGAGTTCTGGTCCATGGGCGGGTTGGCCGCCGAGCGGATGACGATGACGGCGTAGGTGGAATAGCCAATCATCAGCATCAGCAGGCACAGCAGCGTGGTGTTCTTGATGCGGGGCGAGATGAGTTGCCTCTTCATGCCCGGCGCAAAGAGGATGGCAGCCAGGAGGCCCAGCACAATCACGCCGATGAAGAAAGCACTCCAGCCATAGCCGTAGAACGGGATGCCCAACATGGCGATGGCCACGAGGAAGGCCGCGTTCTGACGAACCCAACTGCCCTTGGTCTCCTTGGCCATCTGCGTCTCGTAGATAGCCCATATCACCAGGGCCACCAGCAGGAACAGGTAGATATATTCTCCCGTGTTGAACGACATGCCGAGGGTGTTGACGAAGAACAGTTCAAACCATCCGCCCACGGTGATGATGCCGGGCACCACGCCATAGAGCACGGCGGCCAGCAGCACGAAGGAGATAAGCAGAGCCACGATGCTGCCCTTCAGGTTGGCATTGGGGAATCGCTTGTAGTAATATACCAGCACGATGGCAGGCAGGCACAGCAGGTTGAGCAGGTGTACGCCGATGGAGAGGCCCGTCATATACATGATCAGCACCAGCCAGCGGTCCGAGTGAGGCTCGTCGGCATGGTCTTCCCATTTCAGTATGAGCCAGAACACCACGGCGGTGAAGGCCGACGAATAGGCATACACCTCGCCCTCCACGGCCGAGTACCAGAACGTGTCGCTGAACGTGTAGATCAGCGCACCCACCAGTCCGCTGGCCTCGATGGCAATGAGTTTCCAGAGTGACGAGTGAAGAGTGAAGAGTGAAGAATTTCTTTCAGTCGCTACGCTTTGTGAAAGCGTCGCAGAGCGCCGAGCGGCTGCCGCAGTCGTTTCTGCCTCATTGAGCAGCAGGCGGCGCACCAGGTGCGTGATGCTCCAGAAGAGGAACAGGATACACGTGGCCGACAGCAACGCACTCATCATGTTCACCATGCGGGCCACCTGCGTGGGGTCGCTGGTAAACTGTGAGAAGAGGTTGGCCGTCAGCATGAAGAACGGTGCGCCGGGCGGGTGTCCTACTTCCAGACGATAGCCGGTGGTGATAAACTCAGGGCAGTCCCAGAACGAGGCTGTAGGCTCGATGGTTGAACAATATACGAAGGCGGCCACAAAGAAGGTCAGCCACCCAAGGACATTGTCCACGAGACGGAATTGTTTCATTTTTACAGGTTTATTTTAACGTTAAAACTCTTTCAGAGTGCAAAGGTAGTAAATTTAAGTGAAAAGTGAAGAGTGAAGAGTGAAGAATTTGCTGCCGCTCTACATTAATTAACAAAAAAGAGAATAGATATAACTGCTCAGTCATCTAAAACGAACCTAAATGCGCCGCTAACTCGGTCAGTTTTTGTTTGAATTTTGTATTCCGGCCGAATACAAGTTGTATTCCGGCTGTATACAAAATGTATTCCGGCTGTATACAAACTGTATTCCGGCCGAATACAAGTTGTATACGGCGGGAATACGAGTTGTATACAGTTTCGATACTCCGGCTCAGTCATCTGAAACAAACCTAAATGCGCCGCGAACTCGGTCAGTCTGCCGTATGACTGGGTAGAGATACGAATAGACGAGTCAGCCAAAAAGAGAATTGGCGCCATAGACCAGCAGCCAGTAGCGCAGGAATTTGCCTATGGCGATGCTCAGAAACGAGATGGGTATATTGGCACGCATGAAGCCAAGGGTGACGGTGATGGCACTGCCGATGATGGGCAGAAAAGCGAAAAAGCCCATCCACGCACCGCGGCCTGCCATGAACCGCCGGGCACGGTCCATGTTCTTTTTCTTGATGCGCAGGTATTTCTCAATCCATTCGGTCTTGCCCATGCGCCCTACGAAATAGTTGAACACCGACCCCAGCGTGTTGCCTATGGAGCCATAGACCACCAGTTGCCAGCCGTCGAGCCCCGACCCCAGCAGCACCACCATCACCGTCTCGCTGGAGAACGGAAACACGCTGCCCGCCAGAAAGGCGGCCAGAAACATGCCCCAGTAGCCGTAACTGGCCAGGATTTCTATGAAAGCATCCATAGGTTAACGGCGGTGATGGTGATGCATATCACCATGATGACAAAGAAAGCAATGTTGGTGATACGCGTGGAGGTGAGCGTCAGGAAGTGGGCCACCAGCGGACTGGCACAGACAAAGGCCAGGCGTATCAGCGGGTCGAAATGGCAGGGCTGCAGGGCCAGCAGTGCCAGTATGAGCAGCGTGAAGGCCGTAAAGAAGCCATAGAGCAGTCGGATGCGGATCTTATCCTCGAAACTGTTGTTCCAGAAATGGACGATGCCCGCCACCGACAATATCAGCAGGAAGGCATAGACCAGCACCTGCTCCATTGTGACCATCGAGTAGTCCACCGTTATGGAGGCCAGTGCTGAGAGATGGGAGGCGAGAAGCGAGAAGTCCTGCTGATAGATAAACCACAGCGTGATGAACCAATAGGGGGTGAGGAGTCCGATGAGGGAGGCCGCCAGTGTGCGGCCGCTGAAGGACTGCAACTGCGTGGCCATCAGGATCCAGACCACCGGCACGAGATACAGTATATGTACAAAGAACAGGCTGCTCAGGCCTAAGCATAAAAAGGCATAGAACACCTTTCCCGCCGCCTGGTTGTCCTGGTAGGTGTTGAAGAGCAGCAGTACGGCTGTGACGAAGCACAACTGCACGATACCTCCCGTCAGCGAGGCAAAGCCGCTGACAAACATGGTCGACAGGAAGATAAACGTGGTGGTCACCATGCGGCTGCGAATACGGATGAGCGCGTTGCTGTTGCTTATCTCGATAAGCAGATAGCAAGAGGCGGCCAGACAAGCCAGTTGCGGCCACCACAAACGGGTAGCCAGGCCGGCTATCATCCAGACGACAAGGGCATAGACACCTGCCACCGTCAGTGTCATCCCACTCTCCGCAATCCTATTCTGTAAGCGTTTCACAGGTCCTTGCCGATGTCGCGACGGAAATACTTGTCCTTGAACACTATCGTCTGAGCCCCGGCAAACGACCTCTGAAGCGCCTCTTCCTTGTCCTTGCCGTAGGAGGAGACAGCCATGACGCGGCCGCCGCTGGTCACCACCTCGCCCTTTTCATTCACTGCCGTGCCGGCATGAAACACGATGGTGTCGCCGTCCTCATTTCTCGTTCCACCATTCTCATGGCTCATTTCAATGGCATAGCCTTTCTTGTATGCCTGGGGATAGCCGCCGCTGACCAGCATCACGCAGACGGCAGCACGCTCGTCGAACACGATGCTTCGCTTGTCAAGGTTGCCCTCGGCCACACCTTGAAGCAGGTCTACCAAGTCGCTCTTCAGCCTGAGCATCACCGTCTCGGTCTCGGGGTCACCCATCCGGCAGTTGTATTCAATCACCATGGGCTCGCCCTCCACATTGATCAGTCCGAAGAAGATAAAGCCCTTATAGTCGATACCTTCCTCCTTCAGGCCTTCAACGGTGGGACGTATGATGCGGTCTTCCACCTTCTGCATCCACTCTTTCGTGGCAAACGGTACAGGGCTCACGCTGCCCATGCCGCCGGTGTTCAGGCCAGTGTCGCCCTCGCCAATGCGCTTATAGTCCTTGGCCTCGGGCAGAATCTTATAGTGCTCGCCGTCGGTCAGCACAAACACCGAGCACTCTATGCCGCTCAGATACTCCTCGATGACCACGCGGCTGGAGGCTTCGCCAAACATGGGCTTCGCCACATCCTTTTCCTCGGAGAGGGTGGGGGAGGCCACGCCCAGCATCTCTCTCAGTTCCTGCTTTGCCTCTTCCAGCGTGGGCACTATCAGCACGCCCTTGCCCGCACACAGGCCGTCGGCCTTCAGCACGTAGGGCGGGTTCAGTGTTTCCAGGAAAGCCAAGCCCTCCTCCACGCTGTTGCCGGTGAAGGTGGCATAGCGGGCTGTGGGAATATGATGGCGCTGCATGAAGCCCTTGGCAAAGTCTTTAGAGCCTTCCAGCACCGCACCGGCCTTCGACGGGCCTATGACAGGCACGTCCTTCGTCCGGGCATCAGCCTTCAGGTTGTCGTAGATGCCTTTTACCAGCGGGTCCTCCGGGCCTACCACCACCATGTCGATGCCTTTGTCTGCCACAAACTGCTTCACAGCCTCGAAGTCGTCGGCCTTCATGCTGACGTTCTCGGCAAAAACAGGACGGCCGGCATCCGAGCAGTCGCCGGTGCCGCCCGCCCGTAAGACGATGCGCCCCGTCCCTGCATTGCCGGGTGCCACATACAGTTTCTCCACCTGCTCGCTCTGAGCCATCTTCCACGCCAGGGCGTGCTCGCGGCCGCCGCTGCCCAACAATAATATTCTCATATCTTCAATTTTGTATTCTGTTTCCAAACAACCGACTTTACATTTCGGGTGCAAAATTACATAAAAACGTTGAAACAGCCTCCATCTTTTTTCTTAAAAATACTCAATAAATGAGGAAGTGTGCAGGATTATTCGTACTTTTGTAGCCAACAAATAAGAATGAAGATAAAAAATAAATAATTAAAGACTGACAATCTATGAAACAACTTGCCTTTTACCTTATATCAGCAGTGCTGCTTTGCGGCTGCAACGACCATGCGGAAATGAGCCGTGTGGCTTCAGGAGAACCGATTATCCCGATTAGGGAAACAGGCGACACCACGGTTGTATGGCTGACCGATTACCTGCCCAGCGTGGACCTGACAGCCATCGGCTCCGTGCAGGTGACCGACGGCTACGACAGCCTTACGGTGACCGACAGCGTGCTCACCCTCTACGGCGCAGCAGGCAGGGTGGGGGTCTTGACCGTAGACGATGTCTGCATCCCTGTCCTTCCAAACCTGCCTGTGGCACAGGGGCTCACAACGCTTGGCATCTCCGACGGCAACCTCATCCTCTCTGTGCTCAGCGGTGGCGGCAGTTCCGTGCTCAGCGGTGGCGGCAGTTCCGTGCTCAGCGGTGGCGGCAGTTCCGTGCTCAGCAGTGGCGGCAGTTCCGTGCTCAGCGGTTTTCCCGCTGAGGAAACCAAGCCCCTCCATTTCCGCTGCTTCCTCCAGAACCGCTTGCTTCCTGACGACGCTGTGACAGCACGCGAGGACGGGACGTATGCTCTCGCCCTGAAAGACATCCCCCTGTTGCAGGGCCGCAGTTATCTGCGCGTCTTTGCTTCCGACGGAAAGGTGCTCTTCAACGACATCCTCGTGCCGCTGGACAATGGCAAGCCGGTGCTCGCCGCTGAGGCACTCACACGCCACGACCCCCATACGCAGGTGCTCTACAGTGTGTTGGTGGACCGCTTCTTTAACGGTAACCACGACAATGATGCTCCGCTCAACCGCTCCGACGTGGATGCCCGTGTGGACTATCAAGGCGGTGACCTCAAGGGTATCACAGAAAAGATACAAGAGGGTTTCTTCGACAGCCTGGGCGTCAGCACGCTCTGGATCTCGCCCATCACCCAGAACCCTACCGACGCATGGGGGCAGTACAGCAATCCCGACACCAGATTCTCCGGCTACCACGGCTACTGGCCTATCTACAACACTAAGATTGACGACCGCATGGGCACCGATGCCGAACTCAAGACATTGCTCGCCACTGCCCATGAGCACAATATCAACGTGATACTCGACTATGTGGCCAACCACATGCATATCAACTCGCCCACGCTGAAGGCACACCCCGACTGGATTACCGACAGCATACTGCCTGACGGCCGCCGTAACTTCGAACTGTGGGACGAGGCACGCCTCACCACCTGGTTCGACAAACATATCCCCACGCTCGACCTGGAGCGCGAGGAGGTGTGCCAGGCCATGACCGACACCGCCCTCTACTGGATAGAGAACTACGACTTCGACGGCTACCGCCACGATGCCTGCAAGCACATCCCCTTGAACTACTGGCGCATGTTCACCCGCAAGATGAAGAGCCGCTTCCCCGACCGCCCGCTCTGGATGATTGGCGAGACCTATGGCGACAATCAACTGATAGGCTCCTACGTGAAGACGGGCATGCTTGATGCCCAGTTCGACTTCAATGTCTATCACACCGCCATCGACGTGCTGGGCAAGGGCGATGTGCCGATGACCCTCCTGGCCAAGACCATCGACGAGTCGCTTGCCAGTTACGGTGCCCACCATACCATGGGTAATATCTCCGGCAACCACGACAAGACCCGCTTCATCTCGCTGGCTGGCGGAGCCGTGAGTTGGGACGAAGATGCCAAGGATGCGGGCTGGAACCGCACCGTAGGTGTTACGGCCGACGGCGACCCGCTGCGCGAAAGCATAGCCTTCAAGAAGGCCCTGCTCCTGGAAGTCATCAACTTCACCATCCCTGGCGTGCCTTGCATCTATCAGGGCGACGAATATGGCCAGTGCGGTGCCAACGACCCCGACAACCGCCGCATGATGCGCTTCGACGGCCTTTCAGAGAACGAACAGTGGCTGCGCGGCCAGACGGAACAACTCATACACCTGCGCCGCACCAGCATGCCCCTGCTCTATGGCGACTACAAACTGCTGCATGCCGACGACCATGTCCTTGTCTTCTCGCGCACCTATATGGGTAAAGTGGTAACCGTGGCAGTCAACAACAGCCCCGAAAGCGCTACCGTGGATGTCAATGGACAGCAGGTGGAGATAGCACCCTACGGCTACAGGATAGATGATTAAGACAGCCTTTAACCCTCAATAAAATGATGCATACGGAAAATATGGAAAACAACCAGAAAGCACGCCTGGCCCTGATACTGAAGACAGGAAGGCTGCGCCTGTGGTTCTTCTATCCTGACACGCGCCAATACTGCTACCTCTCAGAGACTGGCGACTATGAGCGTAAGTACAACCCCGCCGAGTTTTGCCAGCAGTTTCATCGCGACGACATCGAGCGTATGAGCGGTATCATATACGATATCTGCGACCGTAAACAGGAAAACGCAAAGATAGACATGCGCAGCAGGGCAGAGAGGGAAGAAGACTGCCGGCACTATGAAGTGGCGGTCTCTGTGGTCAGCCGTGATGAGAACGGACGACCCACCTCGCTGATGGGCATCCAGCACGATGTGACGGAAACGTTCCGCAGAGAGGAGAAGATACACCAGTTGCTGATGCGCTATCACACCATCTTCAACTCCTCGATACTCGACATGCTGTACTACGACAAGAACGGCGTGCTGGCCGACATCAATGAGAGGGCATGCAAAACCTTTAATGTGAAAAACCGTGAGCAGGTGCTCAATGGCAATTTCCACCTGCAGTATAATCCCTTCTTCGACCAGATTTCGCTGAAAGGGATGGAGAACTCGCGCACCAGCAGCATTGTCAACTTCAATGGCCTTGACAAAGACGTCTATCGCCAGGATGAGTTTGGGCTGAAGGGCAAGATGTACTATGAGTCGACCATCAACCCTATACGCAACAAGAACGGTGAACTGGAAGGCATCTATATGGCCGGTCGTGACATCTCGGAGATGGTGGAGTCGTATCACAGGCTGCAGGAGGGAGTACGGAGGCTGCAGCAAGGAGCCGAGAGCATCAGGCAGTATGTTGCAAATATCGACTACGCGCTGGGTGTCAGTCATGTGCAGATGGTGAACTACTATCCCCGTGACTATACCTTCGAGATTGTCAATAGGGAGGCCCACAGTAAGTTGCGCTTGTCGCAACTGCGCTGCATCCGCATTGCCACGCCACGCTTCCGCCGTACCGTGAACAGCGTGCTGAACAGGATGGACCACCAGACCAAGCACGGCATCGTGCAGGCCATAGAGACAGAGATACGCGACAAGAAAGGACGGCAGATATGGCTGCTGTTCAATATGGTGCCCATGCTCGATGCCGAGGGCCGCGTGGAGCGCTATTTCGGCATGTACCGCGACATCACCGACACCTTGGAAACAGAGCAGCGGTTGGCAGTGGAAACAAAGAAGGCACAGGAGACGGAGTTGCTCAAGCAGGCTTTCCTGACCAATATGAGTTACGAGATCCGCACGCCGCTGAACAATATCATTGGCTATGCCGGACTGTTCACCGACAAGCACGACGAGGACGACGAACAATATTTTGTCGAACAAATCAAGCAGAGCACCAATGAACTGCTGCTGCTCATCAACGATATTCTCTACATCTCGCGACTGGAGGCTAATATGGAAGAATATAAAAGAGAGGAGGTGGACTTCGCACTGTTCTTCGAAAGCCAGTGCCAGATGGGACTGAAAACCACCAAACCCGGTGTGATGCCTGTAGTCAACCAGCCTTACAACAGCCTGGTTGTAGATATTGACATGAAACATGTCGCTATGATTATCCAGCGTCTGTGCACCCTCTCCTGCCAGTCTACAACCCACGGCTCCATCACTGCAGGCTATGAGTACCGCCGTGGTGAACTGACCATCAATATCGAGAATACCGGAACAGGCTTCTCGGCAGAAGACCTGGCTCATGTCTTCGAGCACTTCTCCCGCAATGCGAAGGGCGAGATGATAGGCTCGGGACTTGATATGCCTATCGTGCAACTGCTGACACGGCAAATGAATGGTACCATCGACATACAGTCTGACTACGGAAAGGGCACCAGCATCTGGGTGTCAATACCTTGCACGGCTTCGGTGATAGAGAAGAGAATAGGGGCGTGAGAAGTGAGAGGTGAGAGGTGAGAAGTGAGAGGTGAGAAGTGAGAGGTGAGAAGTGAGAGGTGAGAAGTGAGAGGTGAGAAGTGAGAGGTGAGAAGTGTTAATAGTTAATGAACTATGAATTATGAATTATGAACTATGAAATAAAGTCTATGTTTAACGAACAGCAAGCCATGATGATGGCTCTTGACATCAGTGGCAACCACGTGATGTGTCTCGACTTACAGAAGAACCGCGTGTTCGACCTGTATGGAAAAGCCATCTTCGGAAATAATGTAGGCATTGAGGTGTGCTTGACATACGTACATCCCGATGACCGGCAGCGCTTTCAAACCTTCGTAGACCGACTGAGCAACGGCATCGACAAGGAGGCGGAATGGCGCTACCGATGGGATTATAACTATACGGGTAAGGGCGAACCTGACTGGCACGACATGTATATCCACGCCATTGCCGAATATGCCGACGGCCGCCCTGTGAATATCATCGCCACGCTGTCTGATGAGACCGAGGCAAAGAAAAAGGAACGCGAGGTGGAGCAGTTGTCGGAGAGATACAGAACCATCTTCGAAAACTCTATCATAGGCCTGTCGTTCTACACCCCTGACGGCTGGCTCATTGATGCCAACCGCATCATGCGCCAGATTTGCAACTTCGACAGCGACGAGGGCGATGCCTACTATTCCAACGTCAACCTCTTTGACGTGGCACCCTTCAACGAGGTGCTCGACCGCCAGCATCCGCAGGAACACTGGGCTTGCTTCCTCAGCATCGTGCCGGAAAAAAATATGCACGTCTATCTGGAGATTGGCGTACATCCCATCTACGACGAACATGGGAAGTTGATGTATATCTCAGTGTCGGCCAACGATGTGACCGAGGAGCGCGAGATGTATCTCAACGTCAAGAAAAACGATGTTAAGATGCAGAAGGTCAGTGCGGCCATCAAGACCTACGAAGCCGAGTTGCGCTACATGCTCCAGGCGTCCAACATGCAGACATGGCGCATCAGCCTCGACCGCGACATGCTGGAGTTTTACAGCGGCCTGAACACCGTCGTGCGCTCCTTCAGCCTGAAGCAGATGCAGAAAATCTTCGTCAACCAGGACGACGAGTTCGTAAAGTCGCTGGCCAATCCTGCCCAGGCACTCAGCAAGCCAGTGGTATATGTGGGACAGATGTATCCCATGGTGACACAGAGCAGTACAGAAATACAGTGGGTGCAGATAAACTGCATACCGGAATATGATAAGCACGGACGGCTGCTGGGTGCCTTCGGCGTATGGCGGAATATCAGCGACCTGATGCGCAAGCAGGATATGTTGCGCAAGGAAGAACAGCGGGCACGGGAGTCTGGACAGATGAAGGCTCTCTTCCTGGCTAATATGACCCACGAGATACGCACACCCATCAACGCCATCGTGGGGTTCTCGGAGGTGCTCGCCACGCTGACATCGTCGGAGGAGAAGCAGGAAATAGTGCAAATCATCAAAAACAATTGCGACATGCTGCTGCGCCTGATGAACGATATTCTCACCGCTTCCTCGCTCGAGGCGGGAGAGGTGAGCATCAAGCCTGTGGATGTGGACTTCTCAAAGACGTTCAATGAGTGGTGCGACTCACTGCGCCCCAGGGTGCAGGAGCCTGACGTGCAGTTCATCGTCGACAATCCTTACGCCACCATGCAGGTCAAGGTCGATGCCGACCGCCTGTCGCAGGTCATCACCAATTTCGTCACCAATGCCGTGAAGTACACCCGTCACGGCTATATCAAGGTGGGCTACCGCCTCGCACCCGCTCCCGCCGCTTCTCCGTCGGCTTCCGCCACTACTCCCGCCGCTTCTCCGTCGGGTTCCGCCACCACTCCCGCCGCTTCTCCGTCGGGCCTCTACATCTATTGTGAGGATACCGGCGAGGGTGTCTCTGCAGAGGCCCAGGACAAGATCTTCGAGCGTTTCTTCAAGGTCAACGACTTTATCCAGGGCACAGGTCTTGGACTCTCCATCTGTAAGGCTTTCGCCGATGCCTGCCATGGCGACATCGGCGTCGTTTCGGAGGGCAAGGGCAAAGGCTCTCTCTTCTGGATGTGGATTCCTCTCCAACCATAACTATGAACTATGAACTCTCAACTATGAACTCCGAACTATGAACTTGAATGTTATCATAACGATCATGGTGCTCACCTTGGCGGGGTGGACACAGAGGCTGCAAGCAGACGAACTTGGCCCGGAGACGGGGGAGAGGATCCTGGGCGGTGAACTGAGCAACTCCGCGGCTACGAGTGTGGACGACATCGACGAGGTGATGCCGCGCATGAAGGCACTGGGCCTGAACACCGTGCTGGTGCCGGCCTACTGGGAGTTCCTTGAGCCGGAGGAAGGCCAGTTCGACTTCACCCTCATCGACCGAACTATCGAGCAGGCACGCCAGCAGCAGTTGAAGGTGGTGTTCCTCTGGTTCGGCGCGTGGAAAAACTCCATGTCGTGCTATGCGCCGTTGTGGTTCAAGCAGGACACCAGACGTTTCCCGCGGGTCAGGACACAGCAGGGCAAACCGTTGGAGATAGCCAGCCCCTTCTCCGAGGATGTGTTCCAGGCCGACAACAGGGCTTTCGAGGCTCTGGTGAAGCATGTCTGTCAGACGGGCAGCGACGTGGTGACGATGATACAGGTGGAGAACGAGATAGGAATGCTGGAAGATGCCCGCGACCACTCTCCTCTGGCAGATCATATATATAAGAAAGGTGTACCTCAGGAACTCATCAGTTATCTGCAACAGAATAAAAAGACGCTGCACCCCTGGCTGCAGCAGCGCCTCAACTCTCAACTCTCATCTCTCAACTCTCATCTCTCATCTTTCAACTCTCACCCCTCGTGGACCTCCGTCTTCGGCGACGACATCTATACCGACGAGATTTTCATGGCCTACTACTATGCCAAGTATGTAGGCCGGCTGTGCGAGACAGCCCGCCGCTACACGCAGATGCCTCTCTACGTCAATGCGGCGATGAACAGCCGAGGACGAAAGCCCGGGCAATATCCGTCGGCAGGGCCGCTGGCACATCTCATAGACCTCTGGCACTGTGGTGCGCCGCAACTGCTCTGTCTGGCCCCCGATATCTACGACACTGGCTTCAAGGGCTGGGCCGACCAGTACGCACTGCCAAACAACCGACTCTTCATACCCGAGAGCCGTTGCTGCGAGAACAGCGGGGCCCGTGCGCTCTATGCCTTCGGTGAGCATGATGCCATCGGCTTCTCGCCCTTCGCCATCGACCAGGCATCGCCCCGCGAGACAGAGAGCGTCACGAAAGCCTACGCCCTGCTGCGGCAATTGTCCAATTGTAAATGGTCAAATAGTCAAATAACATGGGGATTGCTTTTCGACCAGGACGACAAAGAGCGTGTCATCGAGAGTGACGACATGGTCATCACCTGTCGCCACTACTATACCCTGCCTTGGGATGCTCGTGCCACCGATGGCTCTACATGGCCCGAGGGCGGCGCCGTCCTCATGAAACTTACCGACAACGAGTATCTGCTGGCCGGTACGGGTGTTGTCATCGCCTTTGCCTCGGCATACGAGAAGGCGCACGAAAGACTACAGGAAGGCGGGCAAGGCTCGGGAATACAACAGCAGGTGCTGGGCGAAGACGGCTTCGTGGCCGCAGGCACTCTCCCCTCTCAACCTGCCACCACTCCCGGCGGTTCTCCGTCGGGCCCTCCCTCTCCCCCCTTCAACGGCCCCCGCAAGGGCATTGCCAGTGTCGACGAGGTGAGCATTGATAACCAGGGACAGATGCACTACCTGCGCCGACTGAATGGCGACCAAGACCACCAGGGCCGTCACGTCCGCATCGCCTGCGGCGAATGGAAAATACTGCACGTCCGTCTCTACGACTACAAATAGAATCCTTTCTCCCCCTGCCACCACTCCCGACGGTTTTCCGTCGGGTCTCCTTTCTCCCCCTGCCACCCCGCCGGTTCTCCGTCGGGCCCTCCCCTCAATCTTTAAAGAGTGCTAATTTTTTTGGTGTTTCGCTCGCTTATTCGTACCTTTGCAGCCGTGAACGCAAAAACAAAGAGACATACAACTTCGTGGGTGCTATTGGCAGTGTTTGTGCCAATGCTGCTGTTGTCGTCGCTTCACGTTCATCCATTGGCTGGTTATACAAAAGACTACTGCAGCGAATGTGTGCAGCACCATTGTCACGGTCATCTGGCAGAACTGCCAACCGTTATGCACCAGTGTGTGCTCTGTCAGTTTGTGATGCTGACGTTTGTGGCAGCCGCCGCGATGGTGGTAGTCTGTCTTAATAAGATTAGTAAAACCCGCATGGCCCGACAGCAAGATGATGTCCCGCTGCCCGTCTGCGGCATCCCGACACTTCGCGCTCCCCCGTTCAATAATTAATTCAACTTTCTCAAGTTGAGGAGTTAAAAGGAGTTAGAAGGAGTTATCGCGGCCTATGGCCGCTTAGGAGTTAAAAGTCGATAGACCTGTCGCTCCAGAACTCTTCCAGAAGTCGAAACTAACGACTTCTAACTCCTAAG
>JAFSYY010000064.1 GCA_017455845.1 Prevotella sp.
GAGTTCTTTGAACTGAACCAGGTGGATGGGGTAGGCTCTCACACTATCTGCAAGTTGATGGCAGCGATGGAGTTGGGCAAGCGCAGACAGATGGCAGGATGCCCGATGGCTCCCGACCTCTGCACGGCAACGTCTATCTACAAGTATATGCTGCCGAAGATGCAAGACCTCAAGACAGAAGAGTTTTGGGTGCTGCTCTGCAATCAGAACTACAAACTCATCAAGCCTGTCCGTATCAGTCAAGGCGGTATTACGGAAACTGCCGTTGACATCCGTATCATCATGAAAGAGGCGGTGCTCTCGAATGCCACGATTATCAGCGCAGTACACAACCACCCCAGCGGCTGCATTCACCCCAGCAGGGCTGATGATGAACTGACGAAGAGCATCAAGCTGGCTTGTCAGCTGATGAGAATCCACTTTAGCGACCATGTGATAGTTTGTGATGGCCGGTACTACAGCTATGTAGAAAGTGGGAAGCTATAATTCCGTTATTTCCCTGCCTGGCATCCTATTGGGTGTCAGGTGGGATTTACGTTTGTCGGGCGGATGCTCCCTATGGGTCGCATCCTTCGGGTCGAGCCGTTCAGCCTCGCCCGCTAAGAGGTATCTCCGATGGGCGAAGTATCGCTTGCTCTTCTCGGTTTGGGAGAATAGGCTGGGCTTGGGAGAACGAGGGGGACGGAACCACAACCCACTGCCGCTGCCGTGAGCTGTCGGTCAGCGCACTCCTTACGCTGTCTGTGCAGTACAAGTATTGCACGGACAACTGATCAGTCGGCACTGACTGACGGCTTACGTCTTGCTGGCAGTGGGCAAAGATTCCGTCCAAGTGAGGCCAAATCGCCAAGTTGATTTCAGAGTCAGCGGACGAGCCGCAGACACTGCAAGGGACAGAGGTATCTCCGATGGTCGCTCTATTCTTTGCCCTTTTATCTCTGGAAAGAATATTGTTCCCCGAAAGCCGTGTCGGTAGTCATGTCAGCAGGTTTGCAGACGTCACTACTGACACCGCTTTCGACTTCCACTCAGGGACGAGCGGAAGTGAGGGCTATCGAGCCATTGTCAGCCAGTCGGCGGGATTTTCGCACGGGCAGCACTCCCATACGGTCGATGATCTGCCTGTGACAGAAATCCGCTGACTGCTGACAGAGGCTTTGCGAGGTTGCTCCGCAAGGTTCTTCGATGATTTTGCCAGCCGCTCCTTGCTGTCGGGGATGGATTTTCCGATGCAAAGGTATGAAGCCGCTCCCGGATGGCCTCGGTATTCATTGCCAACAGGCTGAAATCTTCCTCATTATTGCATGATGAGCGTATTTCAGGCAGTTGTCAACGTAACCTTCCGATTGTCATGCGTGATACGGCTACCTTTTGAGGGCATCGTAAAATCAAATCCCTGACAGCAAGGAGCAAAGGCTCCAAACAAAAGGGAAAAAGTTAAACCCTCAAACAGATAGCAAAAATGGAACATTGCGACACGTATCAAATTCCTGCTTATGCAGTACCTTACATTGCCAACGATGACCCGACGGGGCTTAGTGACCTCGAAATCGAACTGATTGACGGATTTATGGCAGCAACCTTTCCACGGGGATGCAGCGTTGACTGGGACACTTGCCAACAGCCGCATTTCTCCAGTACGCCTGAGTTTGGAATGCCCTGCGAGGTGTACGACGCTGTGATGTATGGCTTTTAAACATTCTGTCGCACTTATCAAGTACATATTGTTAGGCGGCCTCTCGGTTCGTGAGGATAGGGAGGCCTTTTTCAACGAATCGTGTAACATTTAAAATCATATCATTATGTGTAAGACCATCAATTTGAATTTAGTGAGTGAGAACGACGTAAACCTGTTGCAGTACTGCTGGAAGCACAGGCTGACGGCTGACGAGAACCGGCAGACCATGGACAGCAGGGAAGTGCAGGTGATAGACCCAGGACTGCACAACCAGAACAGCGGTGCGCCCGACTTCTTCAATGCCAAGGTGAAGATTGACGGGACGCTGTGGGTGGGCAATGTCGTAGTGACCGACAAGGCATCCGACTGGTACGTGAAGGGGATGGACAAGAAGAAAGGCTATGACAATGTGGTGCTCGTCGTGACGGGAACGGCTGACACGGAGATTGTGACCTCGCAGGGGCAAAGGGTCGAGGTGATGCAGATGGAGGTGCCGCAGGGAGTGGTAGAGCGATACAAGGTGCTGACGGGCGACGAGGGGCAGACGCTGTGCCATCGGTACGCCAGCGAAAACTGCTCCTCGCTGACCATCAGGGCTTGGCAGAGTGCCTTGCAGACGGAGCGGATGGAGTGGCAAATGAGCGAGGTGGAACGCAGGGTGAGAGAGTGCGGAAGTTGGGACGCTGCCTATTTCGTGACCGTTGCAAGGACTTTCGGGATGGGCGTAAATGGCGACCTGATGGAACGTTGGGCGAAGTCGGTATCTCTGCAGATTCTCGACAACCACGCCGACGACTTGTTTCAGTTGGAGGCAGTTTTCTTGGGGCAGGCTGGTTTGCTGGATTTAGAAATCATCCCCGAAAAGTTCCAGCACGACGCTATGATGGAAGGCTACTTCGCCAAGTTGCGCAATGAATATCTCTATCTGTCGCACAAATATTCGCTCCTGCCCGTCGATGGGAGGCTGTGGAAGCCGATGGGCAGCGGTCGCATGGCTTCGCTACCCGTCGCGCTGAGTTGGCTGGCAAATATATTCTATCAGCGAAAGACTTCGCTACAGACGATGCTTGGCTGTAAGTCGGTCAAGGAGATTCACGACTTGCTGAGAGTTTCGGCAACACCTTACTGGCAGATGCACAACCAGTTTGGGCAAATCATCAAAAAGAGTGAGCGTGAACTGACCGACGAGCGGCTGAACCTCATAGTCATCAATGCCATTGTGCCGACGCTGTTTGCCTATGGACGAGCCAAGCAGAGGGAGGACTATTGCGACCGCGCTTTCGACTTCATCGAGCAATGCAAGACGGAGAAGAACGACATCACCAAGTATTGGGAGCAGTTGGGTGTCAAGTCCACGACCGCAGGGGATTCACAGGCACTAATCCAACTCCAGCGGGAGTATTGCAACAAGCACCAGTGCCTACGTTGCCGCTTCGGTTACGAGTTCCTGAAGAAATAAAATCTGCACTATGAAACATCAGCCCGGCACTGTTATCTGAGTGGTAGCGGTGTCGGGCATACTTCTCCCTCACAGTCCGTCGGCTGCTCCCGTCGCTGGTCGCAGCCTCGCGGGACGAGCCTTCTGCAAAATCTCGCCCCGTTACAAGGTATCTCCGATGGGCGAAGGGTCAATCATATATAGGGAGCGTCATCTGATAATCTTTGCTTTCTGTAGGTTCGTCATATCATTCCAAAAGTCTGCTTCTTCCGACTCACTGAAGCCGTGGGCAGAAATCTCTTTGAGAATGGCATCGAGTAGCTGGACTTTTGAAATCTGAAGTTCAGAATCCACTTCGATGGGATAAGCCACAATGTCACCCAAAGAACCGACATGGACATTGGAAACAGCGATGTTTCCATTACGCAACTTCACTTCAATCCTTCTGCTGGAGCCATATTCAGGCTTCACCTTAAGTAGTTCCTGAAAGACAGGAAAGCCGGAATACTCCTCCGCATCAACCGACAATATCAATTCCCGTAATGTCATGGCTCCAGATACTTTATCTTCTTGTAATTCTGTATCATCTTACTTTATCAATGTTTTCTATGTTAGCAACATCACGAGGACGCTGATGATTGTTACAACAGTTGTGAAAATACGGAATTCCCTTTCTGGCAGGAATTTAACCAGACGGATTCCCAGATAAGCGCCAACGAGGACAAACGGGATGGCACAGGCATCGATGGCCAGAGTCGTGAGGTTGATGTTGTGCCAGACGAATATCTGCAAGGGCAATTTCAGGTAGTTCACACAAAGGAAGAACCACGCATTGGTTCCCACGAAGGCCAGCTTAGGCATCCGGGTGGAGAGCAGATAAATGGCCATTACAGGCCCTGCGGCATTGCCAATCATCGTCGTAAAGCCACCCAACAGACCGAACAGAGGGCTGTACCACCATTTGTCTATCAGCAAGTTCTCTTTCCCCCGCCATTGACTCCAAAGCATCACTACCAGAACCAAGGCAAGACAGGCTCCCATCAGATGTTTGAACTCTGTAGCAGGAATCAGATGGTCAACCCAGATGGCAAGGAAGAATCCTGCAATGGCCATGGGAAGCAAGCGCAGGATATAGTTCCATTCTGCCTGACGGCGATAATAGCTGACACCTGTCAAGTCAGCGAAACAGAGCACTGGCAGCATCAGGCCTGTGGAGGGCTTGGCTCCGAACGCCATTGCCAGAAGAGGCACAGTCAGGATGGTAAGACCC
>JAFSYY010000065.1 GCA_017455845.1 Prevotella sp.
ACGACAAGCACTTCGAGATTATCGTGCGCCAGATGATGCGTAAGGTGCAGATCAACGATCCGGGCGACTCGTCGTTCCTCGAGCAGGAGGTTGTCGATAAACTCGACTTCACCGAGGAGAACGACCGTATCTGGGGTAAGAAGGTGGTCACCGATGCCGGTGACTCCGAGAACCTCAAGGCCGGACAGATTGTCACTGCCCGTCGTCTGCGCGACGAGAACACCTCGCTGAAGCGTCGTGACCTGAAACTGGTGCAGGTGCGCGATGCCGTGCCCGCCACGTCGACGCAGATCCTCCAGGGTATCACCCGTGCTGCCCTGCAGACCAAGTCGTTCATGTCGGCCGCATCGTTCCAGGAGACCACGAAGGTGCTCAACGAGGCTGCCATCCGCGGCAAGCAGGACTATCTAGAGGGCATGAAGGAGAACGTTATCTGCGGTCACCTCATTCCTGCCGGTACCGGTCTGCGCGAGTTCGAGAAGATTATCGTCGGCTCCAAGGAGGAGTACGAGCGCATGCAGGCCAACCGCAAGAACGTGCTCGACTTTGCTGAGGAGACTGTGCTCGACGACTAAACGGCAACGTCTGTTATAATAAAAAACCAAACAAAACCATGTCTTTTAATGGTTTTGTTTGGTTTTTTTTGTTTTTTCTTTTTTAGTGCTGATTGAGCACCATGACCAGTAGTGGGATGCTCAGCATGGAAAGTACGGTGGTGATGAATGTCACCTCGGCAATCAGCGTGGTGTCGCGTCCGTATTTCAGGCAGAGGATGGTGCCGTAGGTGGCCACGGGCATGGCAATGACCACGGTGTTGATGCCCACAACGAAGGGGGCGAAGCCCAGCAGGGTGCACAGCAGATGGACGGCCAGGGGGATGATGGCCAGGCGTAGCACGGTGGTGGCATAGACGGTGGTGTTGCCCAGCAAGGCTCGCAGTGACAACTGCGACATGCTCGACCCTACGATGAGCAGGGCTGCCGGCACGGTGATGTTGCCAATCATGGCCAGTGGACTGCTGATAACCTCTGGGATATTATCAATCTCGAGAGCCACGATGAGCATGGTGAGATAGGCTGCCAGCATAGGGCTGCTGTAGAGCACTTTCTTCTGGAACCGCCGGCCCATGACGGGGCTGTCGGTGCTGTCTGTCAGCGATGCTCCCCCGCTTTTCCCTGCTATGAGTATTGTGCCTACGGTGAACACGGTAAACGTGTTGACGACATTGAGCACGGCGGCATAGAAGATGGCCTCGTGGCCAAAGATGCTGGCCACCACGGGATAGCCCATGAACCCAACGTTGCCAAACATCAGTGCAAAGCCCACGATGCCTTCGTCCTCCTTGCGCCTCGTCAAAAAGCGGGGCAGCCAGAAGGCTAAGGCTGTCAGCACGATATAGGTCAGGGTGCTGATGCCCAGCAGCGGCAGGATGAACCGGCGGTCGGGCAGTTCTCCCGTCATCGATGAAGAAAGTATCAGCGCGGGGCAGGTCCAGTTGATAACCAGACTAGACAACTTCTTGTCGAAGTCGCCGCCCATATATCCCATCTTGCCTGCCGCATAACCCACAACGACAATGGCAAACAGCGTCATCATGACTACAAACATCTTACAAAAAGTGGTTGTTTTACAACATTTTTACTATTGAGCGTGCAAAATTACAATTTTTATTTGTAATTTTGCACCAAATTGAAAGATTTCTCTGAGAAAAGACCGAAATATGAAGAAAAGATTAGTCATCAAGGTTGGTTCCAACGTGCTGACGCGCAAGGACGGAAAACTCGACGTCACACGCATGTCGGCACTCGTAGACCAGATAGCATGGCTGCGCCGACAGGATATAGAGGTGATACTCGTCTCGTCGGGTGCCGTGGCCTGCGGACGGCGGGAGTTGACCGTTGACCACTCGCTCGACTCCGTAGAGCAGCGACAGTTGTTTTCTGCCGTAGGACAGGTGAAACTTGTTGGCCTTTACTACGACCTCTTCCGAGAGTTTGGCATCCATGTGGGGCAGGTGCTGACCATGAAGGAGAACTTCCAGCCCGGTGAGCAGTATCAGAACCAGAGGGCCTGCATGATGGTGATGCTCGAGAACGACGTGCTGCCTATCGTCAACGAGAACGACACCGTCAGCGTCACTGAGTTGATGTTCACCGATAACGACGAACTCAGCGGCCTCATTGCGCAGATGATGCAGGCCGACACGCTGATACTGCTGTCGAATATCGACGGCATCTATGACGGACATCCCGACGACCCTTCGTCGCGTATCATCCCGAGGGTGGAGCCCGGCACCGACCTCTCGCAGTATATCAAAGAGGAGAAGAGCGCTTTCGGCCGTGGCGGCATGCACTCGAAATATACCACGGCACAGAAGGTGCAGCAGGCTGGCATCAGCGTCGTCATTGCCAATGGCGAGCGCGAGAATATCCTTGTGGACCTTATTGAAAGACCAGCGGAGACGCCGCATACGCTTTTTAAGTGAGAGGTGAGAGGTGAGAAGTGAGAAGTGGAAAGTGAAAAGTAAAAAATTGTTACCGAATAGACAGGATGAAGGAAATATTTGAAAAGGTGAAGCGGGCCAGCAAGAGCCTGGCACTGCTCACAGACCAACAACGTAATGAGATACTGCTGGCCGTGGCCAATGCCATCGTGGCCAACAAAGAGAGGATCTTGAATGCCAATGCCGAGGACCTGGCCAAGATGTCGCCGGACAATCCGCTGTACGACCGTCTGCAACTGACCGACAGCCGCCTGGAGGCTATTGCCGCCGACATGCGCAATGTGGCCACGCTGCCGTCGCCCTTAGGACATGTCACCAAGCAGAAGACGCTGCCCAACGGCCTGCGCCTTTGTCGCGTCTCCGTGCCCTTCGGTGTCATAGGTATGATCTACGAGGCCCGTCCCAATGTGACGTTCGACGTCTTCTCGCTCTGCTTCAAGAGCGGTAACGCCTGCGTGCTGAAGGGTGGAAAGGATGCCGACAGCAGCAACCGCGAGGAGGTGGCGCTGATTCACGAAGTCCTGGAAAAATATTCTTCACTCTTCTTGAGACCTTCGGAACAAGCGTCTCCTAACGTCGCCGAGCGCACTCTTCACTCTTCACTTAAAGATGCTGTCGCCCTGCTGCCAGCCACCCATGAGGCCACCGGCGAGATGCTGAATGCCGTGGGCTATATAGACTTGTGCATACCGCGTGGCGGCCGCCGGCTTATCGACTTCGTGCGCGACACGGCCCGCATCCCTGTCATCGAGACGGGTGCCGGCGTGGTGAACACTTATTTTGACAAGGACGGCGACCTGGAGATGGGCAAGGCCATCGTCAACAACGCCAAGACCCGCCGTGTCAGCGTGTGCAACGCCTTGGACTGCCTGCTAATCCACGAGAGCCGTCTTGCCGACCTGCCCCACCTTGTTACCCCGCTGCTGCAGCACAATCCTCCCGTCACCCTCTACTGCGACGAGCCCTCCTACGCAGCACTATCCTCTCACCTCTCATATCTCACCTCTCATCTCTTGAAACATGCCACTGCCGACAGTTTTGGTACTGAGTTCATGGACTATAAGTTGGCCGTGAAGACCGTTGGCTCGCTTGAGGAGGCTCTCTCTCATATCGACCGTTACGGCAGTGGCCATAGCGAGGCCATCATCACTGCTGATGAAGCCGCCGCCCGTCGCTTCCAGGCTCATGTCGATGCCGCCTGCGTCTATTGGAACGCTCCCACCTCGTTTACCGACGGGGCACAGTTCGGCCTTGGTGCCGAGATAGGCATCAGCACACAGAAACTCGGTCCGCGAGGTCCTATGGCCCTGGAAGAGATAACGACCTATAAGTGGCTTATTGAAGGCGAGGGGCAGACACGGGCATAAGCACGATGCACTTCACGTTACTGCTCGTCTAAAACGAGCCTAAATACGCCGCTAACTAGGTCGGTTTTCTAACCGCAAGCGGTCTTTCAAAAAACAAATAAAAACAAAAAAACAAATAAAAACCGACTTTCTTAGCATTGAGTTCCGGGGTACGGAGGTGCGAAGATAGAAAAATGTTTTTATTTGTTTTATTTGTTTTTATTTGTTTTTGGTAAGACGCGTAGCGTTCCAAAAGGAATGAAACCAACCGAGTTAGCGGCGAAATCATGTCAGTTTGCCGTATGCTGAGTAGACTATTTTCTTTCTCCGGCGGGTGACTTTTTAACGTGGACTCAATACCAAGTCATTTATCCAGATACTTTGCAGGTATCTGGATGCCGTTGGCAGTAAAGGCCGCTCTCAGCACCTTGAAGAACGCCTCGATGTCGGGCTGGTCGATGGTGCCGAGGGCACAGAGCCGGAAGGTGTTGGTGGTGGAGATCTTACCGGGGTAGATGGTGAAGCCGTGGTCGTAGCAGTAGTCGTGCACACGCTCGAAGTCCCAGTTCTCATCGTCGGGATAGAGCACGCTGGCCACGAGTCCCGACTGTATGTCGCGGCGAATGACCTCGCGCAGACCCATGTCGGCCAGTCCTTGGTGTATGGCGTCTATGACGCGGCGGTGACGGGCGAATTTTTCTTTCTCACCCACTTCGAAATATTCTTTCAAGGCCTGCATCGTGGCGTAGATGGTCTGCACGGGCGGGGTGAAATGCATCTCGCCGGTACGTTCGAAGAAGTCGTACTGCAGGTAGAGGTTGCAGTAGTACGACCGCTTGGGATAGTCCTTGCTCTTGCGTATCTCTGCCTCGTTGCCTATGATAAACGACAGGCCCGTCATGGCCATGAGTCCTTTCTGTGCCGATGCCATGCAGAAGTCCACGTTGTCCTGCTCCATGTCGAAGGGAATCATGCCCAGCGACGATGTGGTGTCGACCACGAAGATGGCACCGTGGCCGTGGGCCATTGCGCCAATCTCGCGGATGGGGTTGAGCACGCCGGTGCCCGTCTCATGGTGGGTGGTGTAGACCATGGCCACGTCGGGGTTCTCGTCAAGGGCCTTCTTAACGGCATCCAGGTCGGGCTGTTCGAAGACCGATGACTTCAGGTCAATATGCGGCAGTCCGTAGTATTCGCATATTTCCACGGCGCGGCTGCTGTAGGCCCCGTTGTTGACCACCAGCACCTTCTTGCCTTCGGGCAGCAGTGAGTTCAGGCAGATGTCGATATTGATGGTGCCTGAGCCGCAGAACAGCACCGACGTGTATTTCTCGGCAGGCGCATGAGCCACGCGCAGCAGGTCGCTGCGCAGTTGTTTCATCATGCCTGCAAACTCTTTCTCACGGGGACAGATGTCTGGCACTACCTGCGCCATCTTTACGCTGTCGGTAGTGGTGGCAGGGCCTGGATTCAGTAAGATGTTTCTCTTTATTGTCATTTTTTCCTCTTATTTTATGTTATGTCGTAATAACGTGATTTCGCTATAACGTGATTTCGCTATATTTTAATTACAGCCACGGAATGATGTGCTCCTCGGCGTAGTTCAAGTCGTCTATATCGTCAATCTCATACCATTTCAGGCCCTCCTCGCAGAGCACGTACATGGGCTGGACGTGCTGCGACATGTGGAGTAACTCGTACTCATAACCCAGTTTAGGCTGCTGTCCGACCTTTTGTGCATAGTCGGCGCACATCTTCTGGTAGAAGGCGGCCGAGATCTTATGGATGCCCACCAGTTCGCCTTTGGCATGCAGGTCGTCCTTGTTCACAGAACAGTTGGTCAGGATGCCGTCGGCATCGCTCTCCACGTAATACTGGTCCTGGAACTTGGTGACGGGTGTGATGAGCATCACGTCGGGATGCGGACATTCCATTAGCGCAGTGATGGCCCGCCGTTCGAACACCAGGTCGCTTTCGAGGATGAGGAAGGATGAGGAAGGAGGGATGAGAGACCTGCAGTTATACAGTGTGTACATGCTGTTGGTCTCGGCATAGCGCGGACTGAAGCAGCATTCTATCTGGGGGTAGTCCTTGGCCAGTGCTTCGTATGCTTCACGCAGATAGCCCGTGCCAATAATGATGCGCTCTATGCCGCAACTGATAAGCGTCTCTATGGAGCGTACCACCATTGCCTTGCCGCCTGCCTCTATAAAACCTTTCGGGCGTTCTTCGGTCATGCTGCCAAAGCGGGTTCCCATGCCCGCTGCCATGATAACGGCCGTTTTAATCATAAAACCTTGTTTTTTCTTTGTTGTTTTGAATATTCTTTGCAAAGTTACGAATTTTTTTTGGAAAAACCTCATAACCTCCCGATTTTAACGTGTTTTACGGAGGTTTCCCAAAATCGAGGTAATGATTTGGCAACCGTTCTGGTTTCTACGTTCTGCACTCATTACGTCAAACAACTCCTTTGCAGGTGCAAAGG
>JAFSYY010000066.1 GCA_017455845.1 Prevotella sp.
CTTCTCCAGGATGTCGAACGACAGGCCGTCGCACTTGATATCCATCTGGGTGGCGGTCAAACCGTCGCGTGTACCGGTGGTCTTGAAGTCCATATCGCCCAAGTGGTCCTCGTCGCCGAGGATGTCGCTCAACACAGCGTACTTGTCTTCGCCGGGGTTCTTGATCAGACCCATGGCAATACCCGAGACGGGCTTCTTCATGGGCACGCCAGCGTCCATCAGGGCGAGGGTACCGGCACAGACGGTAGCCATAGACGAAGAGCCGTTAGACTCCAGGATCTGGCTGACCAGACGAACGGTGTAGGGGAAGTCCTCGGGAATCTGGCCTTTCAGACCGCGCCAGGCCAGGTGGCCGTGGCCAATCTCACGACGGCCTACGCCGCGCTGGGCCTTGGCCTCACCCGTGCAGAATGGGGGGAAGTTATAGTGCAGAAGGAAGCGCATGTAACCGCGCTCCAGCACGTCGTCAACGAGTTTCTCGTCGAGTTTGGTGCCGAGAGTACAGGTGCTCAGCGACTGCGTCTCGCCACGGGTGAAGATAGCACTGCCGTGAGGCATGGGCAGGGGCGACACCTCGCACCAGATGGGGCGTATGTCGGTGGTCTTACGGCCATCGAGACGGATGCCCTCGTCGAGGATGCAGCGGCGCATGGCGTCGCGCTCCACGTCGTGGTAGTAGCGGTCCATCATGGCGCTGTACTCGTCGTCGGAGATCTCGACGGGGGAACCGTCGAGAGCAGCGGCCTCCTGGGCGGCTTTCCTCTCTTCGAAGAATTTCTCCTTGAAGTCCTCGAGGAGTTTCTCGAATGCCTCGGCACGCTGCTGCTTCTCCAGGGCCTGCTTGGTGATGTCGTAGGCAGGCTGATACAACTCTTTATTCATGCGTGCGCGAAGAGCCTCGTCGTTGACCTCATGGTCGTATTCACGCTTCACGTCCTTGCCCAGTTCCTTGCTCAAAGCGGTCTGCAACTCGCACATGGGCTTGATGGCATCCATGGCGGCCTTCAGTGCACCGAGCAGGTCCTGCTCGCTGACCTCCTTCATCTCACCTTCCACCATCATGATGTTCTCGGCAGAGGCACCAACCATGATGTCCATGTCGGCATGCTTCATCTGCTCGAAGGTGGGGTCGATGACATACTCGCCGTTGACACGGGCCACGCGAACCTCAGAGATAGGACACTCGAAGGGAATATCCGAGCAGGCCAGGGCAGCCGAGGCTGCAAAGCCGGCCAGGGCATCGGGCTGGTCAACGCCGTCTGCCGAAAGCAGCATCACGTTGACGAAGACTTCTGCGTGATAGTTACTGGGGAACAGCGGCCGGAGCACACGGTCCACCAGGCGACTGGTCAGGATTTCGTTGTCAGAGGCTTTGCCTTCGCGCTTGGTGAATCCACCAGGGAAACGGCCGGCAGCACTGTACTGCTCACGATAGTCTACCTGCAAAGGCATGAAATCTGTTCCGGGAACTGCATCTTTTGCGGCACAAACGGTGGCGAGAAGCACGGTGTTGTTCATGCGCAGAACAACGCTTCCGTCGGTCTGTTTTGCCACTTTCCCGGTTTCAATGGTGATGGTTCTTCCATCAGCCAGTTGAAGGGTTTTTGTAATTACGTTCATCTTGTTAAAACATCTAATAAAAATAAAAAATCGCGCAAAGGTACTCATTATTTTACAATTGCGTGCACGATACGCGCATATTTTACTCTTTTTTATGATTTCGAGGGGTGATAATTTGGTTTTTCCATCTGATATTCGTAACTTTGCAGGCAAAATTGCGACGAAATGACTATGAACAGATTCATCATTTTTGTTCTCGCTGTGCTGACTCTGGCCGGGTGCAGCGAGAAGAAACCAACATTCACCGTGGAGGGCAGCGTGGAGGGCGCAAAGGACAAGACCCTCTGCCTGTTTAACAATGCGCTGGGCGGTGCCGTGCTGATAGACTCGGTACGGCTGGATGAGGACGGCACGTTCCGCTTCGAGGCAGAGGCCCCGCAGACCCCCGACCTCTACTGCCTGAACATCGGCAACCAGATTATCTATTTCGGCATCGACTCCACCGAGACGGTGACCATCCGTGCCCACTATCCCAACATGGCACAGCGCTATGAGGTGGAGGGGTCGGAGAACAGTGAGAAAATACGCCAACTGGCCCTGAAGCAGCAGGCCTTGCAGCAGCAGGCCATCGCCCTGGAACGTAATCTCGACCTGAGCAGCAGCCAGATAGCCGACTCGCTGCAACGCCTGGTGGACAACTATAAACGGGAAGTCACCCTGGACTATATCTTCCAGGCACCAGGGTCTATCTATGCCTACTATGCCCTGTTCCAGACCCTGGGCGGCTATAACCTGTTTGACCGCCAGGATCCGAAGGATGTGCGCGTCTTTGCTGCCGTAGCCACCAGTTGGGACACCTACTATCCCGAGAGCGACCGTGCCAAGCACCTGCACAACACCGCCATCAAAGGCATGAAAGACCAGCGGCAGGCCGCTGCCCTTGAGATGAGGGTCGCCGAGACAGCGCAGAAGATAGTGACCAGCGGGCTGCTGGAACTGGAACTGCCCGACGTTACCGGCCGCATCCACACGCTAACCGAATTGACAGGAAAGGTGGTGCTGCTCGACTTCCATGTCTTCGGCATGAAGGAGTCGGCCGCCCGCATCCTCAGTCTGCGCGAACTCTATAACAAATACCACGCCCAGGGACTGGAGATCTATCAGGTGGGCATGGACGACAACGAGCATTTCTGGAAGCAGCAGACCGACGCGCTGCCGTGGATATGCGTCTACGACCCATCGGGACAGTCGGCCGTGCGCTATAACGTGCAGTCGCTGCCTGAGTTCTTCCTCATTGACCGCAGCAATGCCCTCTATAAACGCTCGTCGCAAATGGACGACGTAGAGGCCGAGATCAGAAATCTCTTAAAGTGAAGAGTGAAGAGTGAAGTGTGAAGAGTGAAGAATGACGAATGAAGAATTTGCTTCCGCATTACCGATATGCGCATTGTTATTGTGCATAGTATTCGTTGTAGCAGCAGCCGCCCGGCTCAAAGGGACGCCTTCACAAAGCGTAGCGACTGAAAAAGATTCTCCACACTTCACTCTTCACTCTTCACTTAATGACAGTGTGTATTGGCTGAACGAATGGAAACTGCCATACCCCGTCTATCGCTTCTGCACCGGCGACGTGGATGGCGACGGACAGGAGGATGCACTGGTGGGTGTTATCAAAAAAACGCGATTCCATCGGGATTTAGGCCGCCGTATCTTTATTTTCAAACTGGTGGATGAACGCTCGGCATCCGGACGTCTGGTGCCAGATGGACGCAAGAAGGTAAGACCATTATGGCTGGGCTCCCGACTGGGTGCCACACTGATAGACTTCCGTTTCGTGGACGGCTGTGTCAGGACCTTGGAAACAGATGGAATGGGGAGGTATGGCGTTGTAGACTACCGCTGGAACGACTTCGGCATGACGTTCGAACGCTTTATCGTTAAAGATACCGACGAAAAGCATGCCATGGACTGCTTCTCAACCACGAATTAAACGTATTAGACAAATATACCAATAACATGCCTATGATGAAAAGAATTGCTTTTTTTGTTTTAGCCACCCTATTCGTGGCATGTGGCCAGAACGCCACCAAGGAGCAGGCACTGCCGGTGTCCAGACTCAACGTGGAGAGCCTGCTTGACAGTTTAGACCTCGACATGGACATCTCACTGCTGCCGTTGAGCGACCTCCGCATCCTGGAGAATGTGTTCCTCGCACAGAAGGGCTATCCCTTCGAGGATTCCTACATCCGCGGCATCTACCAGACCACGACATGGTATGACTCGCTGATGTGGGCTTTCGACGGCAGTGAGACCTACTTCGAATGGAAGGAAGAGACGGACACCAACCTGACGTACCGCCAGGAATACTACAGTTGTATCAAAAGCGAGGCCATTGCCTACACCAAGGAGCAGCAGGCCTTCATCGACCGCATCAAAGAGCGCGAGGCCGAACTGCAGGCCAAGAACTTCAAGCCCGAAAACGGAGCAAGGGTCAATATGGCTAACGTGGTGAACCCCGGCCTGATAAACGACGTTGACCAGGTGCTGTGGGACAAACTGGGAGAGAACGGCTTCGCCATCGTGCCCGCAAGACATCTGCAACTGTTCCATGTCTATGAGCAGAACGACTACCATGAGTTCCCGAGTTTCGTCACCACCGACCTCTTCCTGCAACTCTATCACCTCTACTTCGACTGCATGCTGCGCGAACTGGAGACGAGCACACTCGACTCGGTCGTCAATGCCTTCTGCCAGAAAGGCTACGAGCATTTCCGGGCCCTTCAAGGCAACCAGGAGTCACAGTGGCTGGCCGATTATTTTGGTGTGGCCCTCAACCTGAGTGGAAAGACCGTCGCCATTGGCAGCAGTCAGGCGCAGCAGGAGGTCAAGAATGTGATGGACAGCAAAGATGCCATGTCGGAGTTCCTCGGATACAAGGAGGCAATATTTGCCTATAGCCTGTTCAAACCCCGTGGCCATTACACCAGAAGCCATCAGTTGGAACGCTATTTCCGTATGATGATGTGGCTGCAGACCGTGCCTTTCCGTACGGACAATACTCAGCAAATGCAGCGTGCCGTGATGCTGGCCGACTGGCTGGCCAAGGACCAGCAGGCCATGAGACTCTATAACAATATTGCCGAGCCGATGACCTTCCTGATGGGGCAGCCCGACAATGTGAGCATCCCGCAGGTGGTGAATATCGTCAGGAACGCCGGCCTCAGCATAGAAAAACTGCTGGTCGACCAAGAGCAGATGCAGAAGGTACGACAGCAGGTGGAACAGGTTGCAGAGCAGCAGACACGCATCAAGCCCAAGTTCAACTATTCGGGTGAATATAAGATTAACCTGATGCCGCAGCGCTATCAACCTGATGCCGAGGTGCTGCAGGAGATGGTGGACTACGATTCGGAGGAAACCAAGCGCGACGTGCCCAAGGGCCTCGACGTATTGGCTGCCATGGGATGCACGCCTGCCGAGAAGATCCTGCTCGATGAACTGAACGAACCTGGCCGATGGAACCAGTACAAGCCCACCCTGCAACGTATGAAAGAACGCATGAACGCCATCGACTGGACGGAAAACAGTGCCGTACAGTGGATGGAGGCGTTGAAGACGGTGACGGAAAAGCCGCAGAACGCCCCTTACTTCATGATGACCGACGAATGGGACCGCAAGACACTGAACACGGCATTAGCCTCATGGGCAGAACTGAAACATGATGCCATCCTATATGCCAAACAGCCATTTGGAGCCGAGTGTGGTGGCGGTGGTCCCCCCGATCCCATCGTCAGGGGCTATGTGGAACCCAACGTGAACTTCTGGAAGAAAGCCGTTGCCCTGATGGATCAGACACAAGACGTACTGAAAAAATACCATCTGCTGACCGAGAAGATTGAACAGATCAACACTGAAGTAAAAGAACAGGCAGAATTCCTGCTGAGAATCAGTGAACAGGAACTGCGCGGCGAGATGCCCGACGAAAGGGATTGTGACCATTTGGAATTTATCGGTGCCACGTTCGAGAACATCTCCATCGCCCTACTGCGCGACAAAGAGCATCAACTGTGGAGTTGGGAAGACATCCAAAGCCCCGACCGCAAGGTGGCACTGGTGGCCGACGTCTATACGGCCAATGCCGACAACAACCCTAACAAGAGCATACTCTATGCAGCCACTGGCGATGCCGACGAGATCTATGTGGTTCTCGAGATCGGCGGCTACCTGTATCTGATGCGCGGTGCAGTATTCTCATACCGTGAGTTCCAGCGTTCCATCAACGACCAGCGGCTCAACGACGAGGAGTGGCAGAAATACTTAGAGACGCATCCCCACGAAGGCGTGCCCAGTTGGATGGCACCCATTATCGCACCGCTCGACGAAACGCCAGTAGATAATGAAAGCGTTTTTTATAGCACTGGCTGTTAATTTATTAGTTCCCCTTTCGCCAGCCGAAGGGGGAACTATAACTAAAGAAGCCCCCTCGGGGGCAGTAAGGGGGGTCACCACGCTCATCTTCACCGGCGACATCCTGCTGGACAGGGGCGTGCGAAAAACCATTGAGCATCACGGAGTAGATCGCCTCTTTACCAAGCAGGTCGACTCCGTACTGCATGCTGCCGATGTGGTGGTGGGCAACCTGGAGTGCCCGGCCACGAGCATCAAGGCTCCCCGGCAGAAACTGTTCATCTTCCGGGGTGAGCCCTGTTGGTTGGATGCTCTCAGGAAACACGGCTTCACGCATCTGAACCTGGCCAACAACCACAGCATAGACCAAGGTCGCAACGGACTGACAGACACCCGGCAAAACATCGTCAAAGCGGGCATGACGCCTATAGGGGCAGGGAAAAACATGGCCGAGGCAGCAGAGCCGGTACTCCTGACATCACATCCCCGCAAGGTGTGGCTGATAGCATCGCTGCGGATGGCACTGGAGAACTTTGCCTATCTGCCCGACCGCCCCTGCGTCAACCAAGAGTCGGCAGACGACATCATCAGGCGCATACGCTCCATTAAGCAGAAAGACCCCGAGGCCGTCGTCATCGTGTCCCTACACTGGGGAGCAGAACACACGCTGCAGCCAGTTCCCAGCCAGCGCTTAGAGGCCCGACGTCTGATCAAAGCCGGTGCCGACGCCCTTATCTGCCACCACACCCACACCCTGCAGACCATCGAGACCTTTCAAGGCAAGGCTATCTACTACAGCATCGGCAACTTCATCTTCGACCAGCAAAAGTCCCTGAACAGCAAAGCCTGCATGGTGAAGGTCATCGTTGCCAAAGACAGCCTCATCACCACACCCATCCCCATCCAGATAAGACACTGCATACCCCACCTTACAACGACCTCTTCTTCTGAGGTGCGACGGCAGACTCTGGTAGCGGTAGCAAATTATTCACTATTCACTAACGAAGCACATGCATCCCTTAGACAAATTCCAGTATTGCCCCGTTTGCGGCAGCCAGACCTTCCATGTCCACAACTTCAAGAGCAAGCAGTGCGAGGCTTGCGGGTTTACTTACTACGCCAATCCCTGCTCGGCCACGGCCGCCTTTATCCGCAACGACAAAGGCGAGTTGCTGGTGGCGCGGCGCGGCAAGGAGCCTGCCAAGGGAACGCTCGACCTGCCCGGTGGCTTCGTTGATATGGACGAGACCGTGGAAGACGGCATGCGCCGCGAGATACAGGAGGAGACAGGGCTCACGGTCGGCGAGGTGAGGTATCTCTTCTCCATTCCCAACCAGTATCTGTATTCCGGCATGCTCATCCACACCATAGACATGTTCTATGAGGTGCATGTAGACAGCGGCGTGCATCCCGTGGCCGCCGACGATGTCGTTGCCCTGCAATGGATTCCTTTGGAGCAGATCAATCCAAAGGATTTCGGTCTGCACAGCATCAGCCAGGCCGTCAACCGCTACCTGACGGCCTGACCGATTATTCTGGAACTTGTTTCAAGCCTCACACTTCTCCTTCGAGTCCTTGGGATTCTTCAATGCTATGTTTATGTCGGTTCAAAACACTGTCTTTTGAGTCTAAATTGCACTGCTTTCTTAAAATTCAGGTGACTACACTCCGAGTTCCAAACTCCATTCATAGACGGGCTGAATCTTCATCTTGTGACCATCCTCCTCTATTTCGCCGCTCTCATGATCAGTGAGTAGCAACAGATTTTCGCATTTGGTCTGTCTGGCGGCAAGCAGTAGGCCATTCTTCTCACGCTTGTAAGTATTTTCAGCAGAAATATCGTATGACACCTGTATGGCTTGTATGACCTGATTACCTTTGCAGACC
>JAFSYY010000067.1 GCA_017455845.1 Prevotella sp.
GCCGAGCAGAAGTACGACCGCGCACTCATCGTCATCGACTCGCTGCGCGAGGTCTACCCCGGGGCCATCGACACCCGCAAGCGGGCACTCCGCCTGCAGCAGGACATTGAACTGAAACGGTCGCAAGAGGAACTGGCCGTGGTCGACAGCGCCCTTGAGGCCGTCAAGCACGACTACGAATACCAGCGCCAGAAGGTAGAGAAAGACAAGCAGCAACTGCGGGCCACGACCGACGAACTGACCATGCTGACGAAGACACGCGTGCGGCGCGACTCGCTGCAGACGCGCTTCGACGTGCTCTGCGCCAAGATACGCTACATCCACAAAAAGCAGAAAGAACTGTAGGGAAAGATGAGAAAAAAGGCTGGCGGCAGCAAATTTTTCACTTTTCACTTCTCACTTTTCACTTTTTTTCGTACCTTTGCACCCGATTATGGACATATTCGAAAAGACAAACGCTGAGTTTGAGGCTGCCATCGCCGAATGTCGTGACATTTTCCAGAAAAAACTGCACGACTATAGGGCATCGTGGCGCATACTGCGACCGGCATCACTCACCGACCAACTCTTCATCAAGGCCAAGCGCATACGCTCGCTGGAAATCAAGAAGGAGTCGAGGGTGGGCGAAGGCATCAGACCCGAGTTCATGGCACTGGTCAACTATGGCATCGTAGGACTGATACAACTGGAGAAAGGCTTTGCCGACACTGTTGACATCGACAACGACGAGGCCCTGAGCCTCTACGACCGCTTTGCACGCGAGGCCCTGGAACTGATGAAACGCAAGAACCACGACTACGACGAGGCATGGCGGGGCATGCGCGTGAGCAGTTACACCGACCTGATCCTGACCAAGATAGAGCGTATCAAGGAGATAGAAGAGTTAGAGATGAGAGGCGAGGGCGTCGCAGTGAGCGAAGGCATCGACGCCAACTATATGGACATCATCAACTATGCTGTCTTCGGAATGATAAAACTGAATGAGAGGTGAGAGGTGAGTAGTGAGAGGTGAGAAGTAAGAGGTGAGAAGTAAGAAGATACTGGTTACGATAGCCCGTCTGTTGCTGGCCGCGACGTTTATCCTTTCCGGATTTGTCAAGGCCGTGGACCCTCGGGGCACACAATATAAGATACAGGACTACCTGCAGGCCTTGCACCTGGGCGAATGGATGCCCGACATGGTGTCGCTAATGCTCTCGGTGGCTCTCGCAGCCCTGGAGTTTTGCCTCGGCATCTTCATGCTCTTTGCCATCAGGCGCAGGCTCACCTCCAGGATGATAGTGGTCATCCTGCTGATTATGACACCGCTGACACTATGGCTCGCGCTGGCCAACCCCATCAGCGACTGCGGCTGCTTTGGCGACGCCATCGTGCTGACCAACTGGCAGACGCTATGGAAGAACGTGGTGCTGCTCGCGGCGGCAATCATCGTGGCCAGATGGCCACTGGAGATGGTACGCTTCATCAGCCGCACAAACCAATGGATAGTGGTCAACTACTCCCTGCTGTTCATACTCGCCATAGCGGGATGGAGCCTCTACGACAGGCCGCAGTTCGACTTCCGACCCTACCACGTTGGCGCCGACCTGCGCACAGGATGGATGAAGATGATGGAAGGCGAGGATTCTCCTTATACCGACCTGTTCATCGAACGGACGGACAACGGCGAAGACATCACCGAACAGGTGCTCAACGACGAGGGCTACACCTTCCTGCTCGTGGCACCCTGGGTGGAAAAGGCCGACGACTCGCAACTGGACCTCATCAACCAGGTCTATGAATATGCCAAGGACAACGGCTATCAGTTCTATGGACTGACATCCAGCGGCGAGAAGGCCATCGGCCAATGGTGCGACATGACAGGCGCCGACTACCCCTTCTGCCTTACCGACGGCACCGTGCTGAAAACCATCATACGCAGCAATCCGGGGCTGCTGCTGCTCAAAGACGGCATCATCATCCGGAAATGGAGCAACAACCGACTGCCCGACGAATACGACCTGGCAGTGCCGCTGGAAGAGTCGGAACTGGGATGGCCACCCACCGACGACCAGGTGCCCATGCGCATCATGAGGCTGTTGCTGTGGTTCGTGCTGCCGCTGCTGCTGCTCACCATCGCCGACCGCCTGTGGGCATGGACCAAATGGGTGCGACGCAAGAAAACAGACAATTCTAACAACCGTATAATAAACAAAAAAGAAACAACAATGAGAAAGAAAATCGTAGCAGGAAACTGGAAGATGAACATGAATCTCCAGGATGGTATTGCACTTGCAAAGGAGTTGAACGACACACTGAAGGCCGACAAGCCCAACTGTGGCGTGGTGATCTGCACACCGTTTATCCACCTCGCCTCTATCGCACAGTTCCTCGACCAGTCGGTCATCGGCCTGGGTGCCGAGAACTGCGCTGACAAGGAGAAGGGTGCTTTCACCGGCGAGGTATCGGCCGAGATGGTGAAATCGACAGGGGCTCAGTATGTGATCCTGGGGCACAGCGAGCGTCGCGAGTACTACCACGAGACGCCCGAGATCCTGAAAGAAAAAGTGCTGCTGGCACAGAAGAACGACCTGAAGGTGATCTTCTGCATCGGCGAGAGCCTGGCAGAGCGCGAGGCCGGCAAGCAGAACGAGGTGGTGAAGGCCGAACTCGAAGGCTCGGTGTTCAACCTCTCGGAGGAGGACTTCCGCAAGATCGTCATCGCCTACGAGCCCATCTGGGCCATCGGTACGGGCAAGACCGCTACCGCCGAGCAGGCCGAGGAGATCCACGCCTATATCCGCAGCATCATTGCCGAGAAGTATGGTCAGGCCGTGGCCGACGACACCACCATCCTCTATGGCGGCTCGTGCAAGGCCAGCAACGCCCCCGAACTGTTTGCCAAGCCCGACATCGACGGCGGACTCATCGGCGGTGCCTCGCTGAAGGCTGCCGACTTCAAGGGCATCATTGAAGCCTTTGGCTAAATGAGGAATGAGAAATAAGAAATGAGGAATGAGAAATGAGGAATGAAGAAATGAAATACAACATGAATAACCCAAAAATGAGGAAAAGAAACATACAGCGTATGACTGAGCAGAGACAAGGTACGGCCCGGCCACTTCTCATTTTAGCATTTGCATTTCTCATTTCTCATTTCTCATTTTCCATTTGTAACGCACAGACCTTCACCCAGAGCATACAGAAAAGCAAGGCCGGCGAGGGCAAAGTGACCATTCATCAAGACAAAAGCATTGATGAACTGGTGAACGCACCGGTTGAAACGCCGAAGCCAAAACAGGACAACAGCAACAAAGCAACAACACCCAAACCGGTGACGGCAAAGACCACAACGGCCAACAACGAACCGGCACACCCCAGCGACACCACCGTAGCAAAACGGCTGGAGAACGATACGCTCACCACCAACACCCACCGGCGGTCATACAAGACAACAGGCTACCGCGTGCAGGCGTTTGCTGGAGGCAACACAAGGCGGGACCGCCAGCGGGCAGAACAGGCAGGACGCGCACTCAGGGAACTATTCCCGGGCGAGGATGTCTACGTACACTTCTACTCTCCGCGATGGATATGCCGGCTGGGTAACTACCGCACCTACGACGAAGCCCACTCGAAGATGCTCGAGGTACGTAAGATGGGCTATGAGTCGGCTACCGTCGTGAAAGGAAAAATCACCGTCTATCAATAATAAGAGATGACAGCAGAACCTGAATACAGAGAAGGCCTCGAGGAACTGGCCTCACACTATAAGAGAATCATTGAACTGCTGGGCGAAGACCCGGCACGCGAAGGACTGCAGAAGACGCCCCTGCGCGTGGCCAAGGCCATGCAGGTGCTTACCCGTGGCTATGAGATGGATGCCCACAAGGTGCTCACCGACGCCCTCTTCCGCGAGGACTATAACCACATGGTCATTGTCAAGGACATTGACTTCTTCTCGCTCTGCGAGCACCACATGCTGCCCATGTATGGCAAGGTGCACGTGGCCTATATCCCCAACGGCTATATCACCGGCCTGTCGAAGATTGCCCGCGTGGTGGACATCTTCAGCCACCGTTTGCAGGTGCAGGAACGTCTGACCATGCAGATACGGCAGTGCATACAAGAGACGCTGCATCCACTGGGCGTCATGGTCGTCGTCGAGGCCAAGCACATGTGCATGCAGATGCGCGGCGTGGAAAAGCAGAACAGCATCACCACCACCAGTGAGTTCAGCGGCGCCTTCGAGCAGGCCAAGACCCGCCAGGAATTCATGAACCTCATTCATAATAATTCCTGAGAAAGGCAATCGACATAACGACATATCGACATAACGAAAAATAAAGAAAAAGCATCATGAACCAACAAGACCGCGGTTCCTACCGCAAGAAAGACTCACTCGTCACAGAGTTTCGCCACAGTTGCCTGGGAAGGCTTATCATCACAGGCGTCATCCTGGCCGTCCTGGCCGTCGTCGCATGGCTCACCAAACCGTCAGAGCAGGTGATGCGCGAGGAGATGATCGACAATATCCGGGAGTGTATCGAGGCCAACGACAGCATCAACACCGACTGGATCGACGATGCCGTCAACAACGTGGGATATATCTTCACCTCGGCCGACTCTACCGTCAATCAGGATCTCATGGATGCCTTCAACAGGTACAACCGTCTGGAATACCGCGACCATACCCTCTTTGCCACCATGCGCCTGTACAACAACTACAGGATTGAAGGCGTGCGCTGCGGATGGGGCATCTTCGGACTGGTGATTCCTACGGTCAACTTCAACGACTTTCTGCTGCGTGTAGGCCCTATGCGCAAGGACTACAACCAGTCGATCATTCGCCAGACCTACGGCGACGACGACTATATGGGCGAGAATCCTGACCTGGGAGGTGCTTTCCAATATAACCCTAATGATGACTAAAAGGCACCCCGTGCCCTCAGTGCGTGCGGCGGCGGTGCAGCAGTGCCTGCATCCAGCGTGTGCGGCGGCGTTGCCGCGCCTGCTGCTGGTAGCATGGCTCTTGCTGTCATGCCTCGCGGCCGGTGCCCAGCAGCCGGCACAGATTACGGGTGTGGTGACCGACGACGAGACAGGCGACTCCATCGAGTTTGCCAGCATCGTCTATAAAGGCCACGACATTGCCACCATTGCCAACGCCTTCGGACAGTTCACCATACCACGCCACGAGGGATGGAACATCACCGTCAGCGCCGTGGGCTATAAGGCACGCATCATACCCATCAACGGCCGGACAAGGAAACGCCTGAACATTGCGCTGAAACCCGACAAACGGCAACTGGCCGAGGTCACCATCAAATCGAGCAAGAGCCGCTACAGCCGAAAGAACAACCCCGCCGTGGAACTGATGAAGCGCGTGGTGGCGGCCAAGAAGAAGACCGACCTGGCCAACAACGACTACTACCAATATAATAAATACGAGAAACTGACACTCTCGCTCAACGACCTGACACCCACACAACTGGAGAAGCCGCCCTTCTCCAAGAAACCGTGGCTGCTGAACCAGGTGGAGGTGAGCCCCTACACCAACAAACTCATACTGCCCGTCAGCGTCGATGAGACCGTGTCGCAGAAATTCTACCGTAAATCGCCGCGAGATGAGAAGACCGTCATACAGGGCCAGACATCCACGGGCATCAACGACTATTTCCAGACTGGCGACATCATCAACACCGTGGTGAAAGATGTCTTTACCGACGTGGATCTCTATCTCGACGACATACGCATCCTGCAGCGGCCCTTCACCTCGCCCATGTCGGAGAAGGGCATCGGCTTCTACCGCTTTTATATAGAAGACACGCTCGCCATCGGACAGGACAGTTGCATACATCTTTCCTTCCTGCCCAACAACATGCAGGACATGGGATTCCGGGGCGACCTCTATATATTGAAAGACTCCACGCTGCACTTGCGACGCTGTCAACTCACCATTCCCAAGCAGAGCAACGTCAACTTCGTGAAGAGCCTGCAGGTGATGCAGGAATACGACAGGCTGCCCGACGGACAGTGGGTGCTGACCACCGACGACATGATCACCGAACTGGAACTCTTCGACTTCATCACCGCCGGCGCTCTCGTCACGCGTATCACCCGCTATTCGGAATATGCCTTCGACGAGGTGCCCAACAAAATATTCAAGGGACAGAAGAAGGAGGTCACAGTGGCCGATGCACAGATGCGCGACAAGAAGTTCTGGGAGGAGTACCGTCAGGTGGAACTCACGCGCAGCGAGAACTCCATGGACAAGTTCATGCAGAACATCGAGAATATGAAGGGATTCAAATACGTGCTCTTCGGACTCAAGACGCTCTTCGAGAACTCCATGGAGACGGGCAATCCCAACTATGTGGACATCTGTCCTATCAACACGGTCGTCACCCGCAACTATGTGGACGGCTGGCGCACACGCCTCAGTGCCAAAACCACGGCCAACCTCAACAAGCACTTCTTCCTCTCGGGCTACTACGCCCACGGATGGGGCAGCCACCGTAACTACTATGATGCCGAGATGACCTATTCGCTCAACGCGAAGAAATACCTGCCCCATGAGTTCCCCCGCCGCACGCTCACCATCCAGGCCTCGCAGGATATTATCTCGCCGGCCGACCGCTTCATGGAGTCGGACAAGGACAATATCTTCGTGGCACTGAAATGGGCCGAGACCAACAAGATGATGACCTACAACCGGCAGAAGGTGAGTTTTGAATACGAGACCAACTGGGGCCTCAAGGTTGTGGCCAGCGGAAAGATGGAGGAGAACGAGGCCTTCGGCAATATGTCGTTCCAGACCATGAACCGGCCCTACGTGCCCAATTTCAACAAGACGGGCAACGGCGAATACCTGCGCACCACCGAGGCATCCGTCTTCCTGCGCTATGCCCCGGGCGAGACCTATATCAACAACAAACTGCGCCGGCGTGTCATCAACCTCGACGCACCCGTGTTCAGCGTCAAGCATACCATGGGATTCAACGGCGTGCTGGGTGGCGACTATAACTTCCATCACACCGAGGCACAGATATTCAAACGCTTCTGGCTCAACAGTTGGGGAAAGTTCGACATCGACGTGAAGGCGGGCATACAATGGGACCAAGTGCCCTACCCTCTCCTCATCATGCCGGCCTCCAACCCCTCGTATATTCAGCAGCCTTACACCTTCAGCCTCATCAACACCATGGAGTTTCTCAACGACCGCTATGCCTCGCTCATGCTCGCATGGGACCTCAACGGAAAGATACTCAACCGCATACCCCTGGCCAAGAAACTATACTGGCGCGAATACATAGGGCTGCGCATGCTGTGGGGCGACCTCTCTGACAAGAACAACGCCTACCTGCCCGAGAACGCCGGCAGCCCCCGGTTGATGTATTTCCCCGAGGGCGTAAACGTGATGAACCCCAACCGCCCGTATATGGAGATGGCGATTGGAGTCCATAATATCTTCAAGTTCTTCCGTGTGGAGTGGGTCAAGCGCCTCACGTATAAAGACCTGCCCACGGCCCCGCACTGGGGCATGCGCTACGGCGTGTCGCTCACGTTCTGAGCCATCAATCATGATGTGCGCTGCACCTGCGGCACCATAATATCATGATGTGCGCTGCACGAACTGCTCCATGAGCCACGCGTTCTGCTCGTCAATGGTCATGTTACTGTTGTCCAGCACCAGCGCATCATCGGCCTTGCGCAGAGGCGACACCTCACGGTGCGAGTCAATATAGTCGCGCTCCTCCACATTCTTCAGGATGTCTGCATAATCGGCAGGCATCCCTTTTTGTTGCAGTTCATCATAGCGGCGGCGGGCACGCACCTCGGCACTGGCCGTGACAAAGACCTTCAGTTCGGCATCGGGAAACACCGTGGTGCCAATGTCGCGGCCGTCCATCACCACACCCTTGTCCTTGCCCATCTGCTGCTGCTGGGCCACCAGGGCCTCGCGCACGAAGGGTATGGCGGCGATGGGGCTCACATGGCTGCTCACCTCCAGCGAGCGTATCTCCTGTTCCACACATTCGCCGTTAAGGTAGGTGTCAGGACGGTCGGCACCCTGGCGCAACTGAAACGAGACATGGATGTCTGCCATCCGCTTCTCCAGTTCGCCGGTATTGATGCTGCCGTCGGCCTCAAACAGGCCGTGGCGCAAGGCATACAGCGTCACGCAGCGGTACATGGCTCCGCTGTCTACATAGATATAGCCCACCTTCCGGGCCAGGTCCTTGGCCATGGTGCTCTTGCCGCACGAGGAATGGCCGTCAATAGCAATAGTAATCCGCATATTCTTCATTCTTCATTCTTCACTCTTCACTCTTCAC
>JAFSYY010000011.1 GCA_017455845.1 Prevotella sp.
GTTTCTCTCTTTCTCTGTCATACCTTTATAGAATATGGTGCAAAGGTACAACATTTTTGGCAGAAACACAAATCAACCCCCTTGCTTATGGAGTCATGCATGGTCTGTGGAGGTCTGCCACGGAAAAATCCGGGTGCGCCGGAGAATATTTTCGCACAATGAATCAAAAACAGTTTATTTATAGATTAGTTGACTATCTTCCTCAGTTTGCTTGGATGCATTCTCATGTCCCAGATAGCGTCAATATACACGACATCTTCTATTTCATCATAATAATGAATCAATTTAAAATGCTTCATTAATATGGCACCACGATAGCCCTTCCCTCTATCCGCTAACAGCGGCTCGCGTGTATATGAGGTTGGGAGAAGAGATAGGCGGGATTCTATATGCCTGATGTCTTTGTACCAGTTGTTAACAGCCTTACGTCCAAACTCCATAAGAGCATAGTCAATATGAGCTTCCAACTGCTGTGTGGCTCTTTCGTTCCAAATCACCTGAGCCATGGATATTTCTGTTCCAGTCGATTATGAAATTCAATACTCGTTATCCACTTTGTCGAATCATTACGTTCGTCATCGGCTTTATCAAGAGCCGCATTTACTTCTTCAAGTGTGCGGGGATAGCCAAAATCAACATGTCCAAAATTGTAGTCAATTTCTGACCAAATATTCACAGAATCATAGCCATGAACTACTGCTTCACAGGCAACGTTGTTTTGAGTTTTGATTATTTCTTCTTCCATAATAAATAGCGATTGAGCAAATGAAATCCGTGCGTCCTACCCAGTTTAGGGGCTGCAACGCTTGGAAGCGTAGCCCACTATGGGCGGTGGCACGGTGCAAAAGTACGAATAATTCTGAAAACGGCAAAGAAAAAGGCAGAAAAATTAGTCAGTTACAGTAATAAAAGTCAATGGAGGCTGTTTGTTAAGTCAAAACATACTCGTTGCCAAGTCAAAACAGGCTCGTTTGAAGTTCAAAACAGGCTCCTTGCTAAGTTGTCGACCTAGGTCAATCGATCTGCCGACCTAGGTCAATCGATCTGCCGACCTAGGTCAATCGATCTGCCGACCTAGGTCAATCGATCTGCCGACCTAGGTCAATCGATCTGTTGACCTAGGTCACTTGGTCGCGTGACAGCCGTCATATATTTCGGATTGAGCAAATAAAAGTGCGGAAATATTTGCAAGTTACGGAAAAATCCTTACCTTTGCACAAAAAATAAATGCATTAGGAAATAAAATGTCAGAACCGTTAGCAGAAAGACTAAGACCCCGCACGCTGGACGATTATATTGGCCAGCAACACCTGGTTGGAGAGGGTGCCGTGCTCCGTAGGATGATAGACTCCGGACGTATCTCGTCGTTTATCCTCTGGGGGCCGCCCGGCGTGGGCAAGACCACACTGGCTCAGATCATAGCCCACAGGCTGGAGACGCCCTTCTATACGCTCTCGGCGGTGACCAGCGGCGTGAAGGATGTTCGCGATGTCATAGAGAAGGCCCAGAAGGGCCGTTTCTTCAACGAGGCTTCACCTATCTTATTTATAGACGAGATACACCGTTTCTCAAAATCACAGCAAGACTCGCTGCTGGGAGCCGTGGAGCGCGGCATCGTGACGCTGATAGGTGCCACGACAGAGAACCCGTCGTTCGAGGTCATCCGGCCCCTGCTCTCGCGCTGTCAGTTGTACGTGCTGAAATCACTGGAGAAGGACGACCTGCTGAAACTGCTGGAGCGAGCCGTCACGAAAGACCTGATACTCAAGGAGCGGCATATAGACCTGAAGGAGACGGGTGCCATGCTGCGCTATAGCGGCGGCGACGCACGCAAACTGCTGAACATCCTGGAGTTGGTGGTGGAGTCAGAGAGCGGCGATGTGGTTGTCACAGACGAACTGGTGGTGGCACGCCTGCAGCAGAACCCGCTGGCCTACGACAAGGACGGCGAGATGCACTACGACATCATCTCGGCCTTTATCAAGAGCATTCGCGGCAGCGATCCCGACGCGGCGCTCTACTGGATGGCCCGCATGATTGAGGGTGGCGAAGACCCTCAGTTTATTGCCCGCCGGATGGTTATCTCCGCCTCTGAGGACATTGGTCTTGCCAACCCCAACGCCCTGCTTCTGGCCAATGCCGCGTTCGACACGGTGATGAAGATAGGCTGGCCGGAGGCGAGGATTGCGCTGGCCGAGTGTGCCGTCTACCTCGCCACGTCGGCCAAGAGCAACTCGGCCTATCTGGGCATCGACGCGGCATTGGCCCTGGTTCGTGAGACCGGCAACCAGCCCGTGCCGCTTCACATCAGGAACGCACCCACGCAGTTGATGAAGCAGTTGGGCTATCATGACGGCTACAAATATCCGCACGACTACCCTGGTCATTTCACACCACAGCAGTATCTGCCCGATGCACTGACAGACAAGCGTCTGTGGCACGGGCAGCATAATCCTGCTGAGGAAAAGTTATGGCAGCGTATGATCAACTACTGGGGCAAACGATTCGAGGAGTAGTTCCTGCATTACCATAGAGGCAAACGCTGCTCCTTGGGGATGTACATCTTATTGTCAGACGTCACGCCGAAGGCCTCGTACCAGGCATCGATATGGGGCAGTGCACCGTTGACGCGCCAGCGTCCCAGGGCGTGGGGGTCGCTCTTGGTGCGGTTGCGTATCTCCTCATCGGTGATATTGCCAGCCCATACGCCGGCGTATGCCAGGAAGAAGCGCTGGGCGGGCGTGAAGCCGTCGGCATCGGCCAGCGGCCGCCCGCTGGTGGCGTTCTGGAAAGCCGTCCATGCTACCTGCAGACCGCCGTGGTCGGCCAGGTTCTCACCCAGGGTGAGGCGGCCGTTGGCATTGAGGTCGGGCAGCACCTTGATAGCCGAGAAGAAATCAGCGTATTTGTCGGTGCGCTCCTTGAAGTTCTCGGCATCCTGTTCCGTCCACCAGTCGTGCATATTACCATCCTTGTCGTACTGCCGGCCCTGGTCGTCAAAGCCGTGGGTCATCTCATGACCGATCACCACGCCGATGGCACCATAGTTGAAGGCATCGTCGGCCTCCATGTCGAAGAAGGGGCGCTGCAGGATGCCGGCGGGGAAGCAAATCTCGTTGGTCGTGGGGTTGTAGTAGGCGTTCACCGTCTGCGGGTACATGTGCCAGTCGTCACGGTCAACGGGTTTGCCGGCCTTATGCTCAATGTCCCATTTGGTCCAGAAGCGGCTGCACTCCTGCATGTTCTCGTAGTAACTCTTGCTGGGGTCTATCTGCAGGTCGGAGATGTCGGTCCACTTGTCAGGATAGCCCACCTTCACATAGAAGGCATCCAGTTTGTCGAGGGCGTTCTGCCGGGTGGAGTCGCTCATCCATTCCTGTGCCTTGATGCGCTCGGCCAGGGCCGTCTGCAGGTTCTTCACAAGGTTGACCATGCGTTCCTTGGCCTCGGCGGGGAAATATTTCTTCACGTAGATCTGGCCGAGGGTCTCGCCCATGACTCGCTCCAGTTGCTGGGTGGAGCGGCGCCACAGCGGATGATCCTCCTTGCGGCCAGACATCACCTTGCCGAAGAACTCGAAGTTGGCTTTCTGCACCTGGTCACTCAACCTGCCGGCAGAACCAAGTATCACACCACACTCCATATAGTCGCGGTATTCGGCAGGCGTGAGCGCAGCCACCACCTTGTCGGCACCAGCCAGAAACTCGGGCTGGCCCACAACCAGTTCCTGCAGGTACTGCGTCTCTATGCCACGGGCATTCATCACCTTTTCGAGTTGCAGGTGGGGGTACTGCGTGTCAAACTCCTTCAGCGTTGTCTTGTTGTAGTTGCGCTGCGGGTCGCGGAGTTCTGTATTAGAGCGCGACACCTTGGCCAGTGCCGTCTCCACCTTCATGATGTTGTCGCGCTTGACCTGGGCGGCCTCTTCGCTGAAGCCGAAGAGTTTGAACATACGCACAAGGTGCTTCTTGTACTCCTCACGGATGTTGGCCGTGGCAGAGTCGTTCTCCAGATAGTAGTCTTTCTGCCCCAGTGTCAGACCGCCCTGCATGATGTTCAGTATGTTTTCAGTGGAGTTCTTCTCGTCGGCACCCAGGTAGGGCGACCAGAACTCCGCATCGCCATAGGGCGCCATCTCCAGTTGTATGGCAAACAACTCGTCAATGGTCTGTGCCTGCTCCATACGGTTGATGAGTCCCATAACAGGTGCCACGCCGTCTTGCTCACGTTTCACGGAGTCCATTGCCAGTTTGTAGAGGTCGCTCAGTTTCTGCTCTATGGTGCCCTGCTCGAAACTGCCCTTCAGCAACTCGTCGAGGATGCCGTTGATACGTTTGGTGTTCTCCTCGCCCAGCACATCGAATGAACCATAGCGTGAATAGGCGGCAGGCAGAGGATTTTTCTCCATCCAGCCACCGCAGGCATACTGATAGAAGTCGTCGCCGGCAACGGCGGTAGTGTCGAGATTGCCCATGTCGATGCCCGACGTGAGCGGTGCATTGCCACTCCCGCATCCCACGAGGGTAGCCATTGATGCTACTGCAATCATAAGTTTAATGTTCATAATACAAATATTTAATTATCAGTTATTTTATCAAGTTCTTCTGATAGTTCTCCCCAGCGTTCCATCTCCTCGTCCAGTTGTCGCTTGGTGTCGGTGTACTCCGTGACGAGCGTCATGTCCGAGGCGTTCTTCGGATCGCAGAGCAGGGTGTCGAGTTCTTTGAGGCGCTGCTCCATGCGGGCAATCTTCTTCTCACACTCTTCCACGGCTTTCTCCGCCCTTTTCTGGCGTTTCTGCTGTTCCTTGTGCTCGGTGTAGGATTCTTTGGAGGTGAGAGGTGAGGGGTGAGGGGTGAGAGGTGAGGGGTGAGGGGTGAGAGAATAGTTTTGCTGTTCTGGCTTCTCACCTCTCACCTCTATCCTCTCACCTCTCACCTCTATCCTCTCACCTCTGTCACGCAGATAGTCATAGATACCGCCGATGTGCTCTCTGACCTTGCCGCCGCCAAACTCAAACACCTTGGTCACCAGGCCGTCGAGGAACTCACGGTCGTGAGAGACGATGATGGCGGTGCCGTCGAAAGCACGGATAGCCTCTTTCAGCACGTCCTTTGAAGGCATGTCGAGGTGGTTGGTAGGCTCGTCGAGTATCAGCAGGTTGACAGGCTCCAGGAGCAGGCGTATCATCGCCAGACGGCTGCGCTCACCGCCGCTGAGCACCTTGACTTTCTTTTCCGACGCCTCGCCGCCGAACATAAAGGCACCCAGGATGTCGTTGATGCGCAGGCGGATATCGCCCGTGGCCACGTTGTCGATGGTCTGGAACACCGTGAGCGACTCGTCAAGCAACTGTGCCTGGTTCTGGGCAAAATAGCCTATCTGCACGTTATGTCCTATCTTCAGGTTGCCTTCAAAGGGTATCTCGCCCATGATACATTTCACCAGCGTAGACTTTCCCTCGCCGTTCTTGCCGACGAAGGCCACCTTCTCGCCTCGCTTGATAGTCAGGTTAACGTGGTCGAAGACCAGGTGAGAGGCGAGGGGTGAGGGGTGAGAGGTGAGAGGATACTCTTTTTTCACTTCGTCGCAAATCACCGGGTAGTCGCCTGAGCGCAGACAGGGCGGGAACTTCAGGTGCATGGCCGAGTTGTCCACCTCGTCGACCTCGATAATCTCCATCTTCTCCAACTGACGCAAACGCTGCTGAACCTGAACGGCCTTGGTGGCCTTATAACGGAAACGCTCCACAAACTCACGGATGTCGGCCATCTCCTTCTGCTGGTTCTCATAGGCACGCAGTTGCTGTTCGCGGCGCTCCTTGCGCAGCGTTACATACTCGTCGTATTTCACACGATAGTCTATCACCTGTCCGCATGAAATCTCCAGCGTGCGGTTCGACACATTATTTATAAATGCACGGTCGTGGCTCACCAGCACAACGGCACCGCTCCAGGTGGCCAGCAGTTGCTCCAGCCATTGTATGGACTCGATGTCGAGGTGGTTGGTAGGCTCGTCGAGCAACAGCACGTCAGGCCGGCGCAGCAGTATCTTGGCCAGTTCTATTCGCATGCGCCAGCCGCCGGAGAACTCACTGGTAGGGCGCCCGAAGTCGCTACGCTCGAAGCCCAGGCCCATCAGCGTTCGCTCTAACTCAGCCTCATAGCCCTCGGCTCCCAGCATCTGATAGCGGTCATGCTCATTAGTAAACCTTTCCACTAACGCCATATACTCTTCGCTCTCATAATCAGTACGTTCCGACAACTGTCGCTCCATCCTTTTTATGCGGTCGGCCATCTTCTGGATGTCGGCAAAGGCTTTCTGAGCCTCCTGCCTCACGGTGGTGTCGTCTTGCAGAATCATCACCTGAGGCAGATAGCCTATGGTCGTTTCACTTGCCACACTCACCGTGCCTGCCGTAGGCCGTTCCATGCCACAGAGTATCTTCAGCAAGGTAGACTTGCCGGCACCGTTTTTACCAACGAGCGCAATGCGCTCCTTGTTGTTGATGACAAAGGTCGCATCGCTGAACAGGGGCTTCACCCCGAACTCCACTTTCAGTCCTTCTACAGAAATCATATTAATCGCTGTCGCTGCTATCAATGCTATTTTGCCGCAAAGGTACAATGAAAATCCGTCTCAACCAAAAAAAATGAAAAAAAACATTTCTTATACTGGAAAAGATTTGCATATTTCAACGATTCTTTATACCTTTGCACGAAAATAACGAGTAATAAAACCTATGCAACCTGAATTGAAGCCATCAACAAGATATTATCTACAACGCATAGCCGTAGCCTTCACAATGCTGCTGGGCTATACGTCACTGCATGCACAACTGCTACAGGCCACCCGCCAACACTACTCCACCGACGACGGACTGGCCAGCAACGCCATAGCACAACTGGAGCAGGACGACTATGGCTATATCTGGCTTGCCACATGGAACGGCCTCTCGCGATTCGACGGCTACAACTTCTATAACTACAAGACAGGTGCCGCCAGCCACATACCCAATCTCCACAACCGCATATCCCAGATAGCGATAGACAACCAGCAGAACGTTTGGATGCGAATGTATGACTCCAGGGTGTTTGTCATGAAACGCTCTACCGACTGCATCATCAACCCCTTTGAGAACGTCAGCGGCAGCGAGGAATACCGCACGTCGCACCCCATCACCGTGACAAGCAGCGGCGACGTGCTTGTAAACATCAAGGACGTGGGACTCTACAGGATGAGGATGAAGCCCGAAGGTATCTCCAGCCAACTGATTACCATTGGCGACCTGTCTATCTCATCAATGGCCGAAGGCTATCAGGACGACATCTGGCTCGGCACCAACCAGGGTGTACACCGTCTGGATGCCAGCAACCTGACCATTGAGCGCAAAGGCCTGTTCCTGGATGAGTCTATCACATGTCTCTTCTCTAATGGCTATAACATCTTCGCCGGCACAGAGAGCGGCAAGATTCTCTCTTTCTCTTACGGCCAGGAGCCGCAAACCATCCGTTCATCAGGCAGTGCCATCGCCAACCTCTTTGTCGACAGCCACGGCATCGTGTGGTTCACCGACCCCCGCATGGGCGTGAGCCGGATAGACCCCACGACCCACGAAGAGAAGTTCTTCACACACAATGTCAAGACGCCCGACTATGACGGCTATGGCGGTCTGTTTACCGAAAGCAACGGCGTGGTATGGGTGGCCATGAACCGTGGTGGCTTCGGTTACTACAACCGTGAGCGCGACGAGATGGAGTATTTCCATAACGACCCGTCGAACCCATGGAACCTGTGCAACACCATCAACGCCATGTATATCACCAACGACGGCGTGGTGTTTGAGTCTACCGTGCTCAGAGGCCTGGAGAAACTGGAGATTATGAATAAGAACATCGAGCGCATACGGCTGACGGAACAACCACAGTCAACGCTCGATAACGAAGTAAGAGGCATCTACTATGACAAGGCCAAAAAAGACCTGCTCATCAGCAACAAGTCAGGCAATCTGTATATCTTACATAACGACAGTTCAAAGACCGTCATCTCGAAAGCCAGCGACGGCAATCCCCTGGGGCGCATCTATGGCATCTCGAAAGACTCGAAAGGCAACTACTGGCTGTCGTCAAAGGATAACGGCCTGTTCAAGATGACACCTTCAGCCAGTGGCTATAACATTGTCAACTACAAGCATGACAACGGCAACGAGAACTCATTGAGCGACAACCGAGCCTACTATTGCATCGAAGACAAGAACGGCAATTTATGGATTGCCACATACGGAGGCGGTGTCAACCTGCTGCCCAAGGGACAGTCCGTATTCCTCAATCCGAAGAAAGGCATGCGCAATTATCCCATCAACGCCTACCAGAAAGTGCGCACCGTGGCACTCGACAAGGACGGCAAGATATGGGCAGGCACCACCGACGGCGTGTTGATTTTGTCGTACAAAGACGGAGAGGTGGAGGTGCAGAAACTCAAAGAGTCGGAAGAGGAACCGGAAAAGATCCTGATGTCTAACGACATTGTATGCATCGACCGCGATATGCATGGCATGATGTGGGTGGGCACCAACGGCGGCGGACTGGCCCACACCATCGGACAAGACTCAGAGGGCAACTGGCTGTTTGAGCAGTTCGGCGCTGGCGACGGCCTGCCCTCGGAAGAGATCAAGAGCCTCACATTCGACAACAAGGGCAACGTATGGTTCTCTACCGACCATAATATTTGCTCATACGACATCGGCAAGCGCATCTTCGCCACCTACTCCAGCCTCGAAGGTGTCGACGAGACCATCTGCTCAGAGGCTTCGGCCGTATCGCTGTCAAACGGGCATCTGCTCTTCGGCACCATCGACGGCTACTATCATGTGGACCTGCAGAAACTCATCACAGCGACGGGCTCGACACTGAAACTGCGCATCACCGACTTCTGGGTCAACGACATACTGCAGAGCCCGCGGCTCACCGACCTCTACGACTGCTATATACCCGACACGAAGAAAGTGGAACTGCCCGCCCACGACTCAAAGATGGCTTTCCGCTTTGCAGCGCTCAACTATCAACTGCAGCATCGCGTACATTATCAATATATGCTAGAGGGCTATGACGACGACTGGATCAATGCCGACCACTCGAGGACGGCCACCTATGAGGATATTCCCTCAGGAACCTATAAGTTCAAGGTAAAAGCCTTCCTTATCAACTCGCCCGACAAATACGACATGAGGGAGATAGAGGTCGTTGTGCCGCCACCATTCTTCCTGTCGTTCAATTCCATCTGGCTCTATCTCATCATCCTGGCCGTCGCTGCCATCGCCTTCATGTTCTGGCTGCAAAAACGCCGCAGCCAGCATGAAAGGACACGGAGGAAGAAGAGCAGCAAATCAAACATCAACATCGATGAAAAAGAAGACCTGGAGTTCATGCATGGCGTACAGACGTGGATGGAAGCCAACTACAGCAATCCCACCCTCAACGTCAACGCGCTCATCTCGCAACTGTCTGTCAGCCTGGCCGACTTCGAAAGCCAGTTGAAACGCATCACCAATATGACACCCAAGGAATATGTCACCTACTACCGCATCAGGAAAGCCCAGGAGATGCTCGAGCAAACCAATGACTCGATAGCCGACATCTCGTTTAACACAGGATTCCCCAATGCCGTGCAGTTCAACAGGCTGTTCCTTGAGAAGACTGGTGTCACCCCGTCGCAATATCGCGACAAGCGGAAAGAAGAACTATCGGGCAACAGCGACACGGCTGAATACGAAATTATTGAATAATGAAGAGAAACAGGGACCGTCTCGGTTCGATCGGGATACTCATCAAATAACGTTGAAAACCGGGCTGTCTTCTCTTGTCAATGGCGGGCCACTATCCAAGCGTTCACAAAATGCCGGTGGATTACAAAGACAGAGAGCACCCACAACCTGTGATAAAGGAGTTTTCATCACATCACCCTGGCGGTCCCTTTCTTTTTTAGTTTAGAGTTTAGAGTTTAGAGTTTAGAGTTTAGAGTTTAAAAGTATCGGCTACGCCGAGTAAAAATTTAAAGTTAAGAATTATGTTTTCCGGAATAATTGAAGAATTTGCAACCGTCGTGGACATCAAGCACGACAGAGACAATATAGATTTCACACTCACCTGCTCGTTTACCAGTGAGTTGAAGATAGACCAGAGCGTGGCTCACAATGGCGTATGCCTTACCGTGGTCAGCATCGACGGCGACAACTATGTCGTAACGGCGATGAAGGAGACGCTCGACCGCACAAACCTCGGACTGCTGAAGGTGGGCGACAAAGTGAATGTAGAACGCTCCATGCTGATGAATGGTCGCCTGGACGGGCATATCGTGCAGGGACACGTAGACCAGACCGCCACCTGCACACAGATGGAGGATGCCAATGGCTCCACCTATTTTACGTTCGAATATCCTGAAGACCGCGAGATGGCCCGCCATGGCTATTTCACCGTAGACAAAGGCTCGGTATCTGTCAATGGCGTCTCGCTCACCGTCTGTAACCCCACAGCCAACTCGTTCCAGGTGGCCATCATCCCCTATACAATGGAGCATACAAACTTCTGTGACATCCGCGTAGGAACAGTGGTCAATCTGGAGTTCGACATCCTGGGCAAGTATATCGCCCGACTGCAGGAGTTGTAGATCATTAGATAATTTGAAAATTTGAAAATTTGAAAATTAAAAAATAAATCGTAAATAGTTAAATAGTAAATACCAAAGATGCTTACACTGAAACTCATTACAGAGGAAACCGAGCGCGTGATTCGCGGCTTGGAGAAGAAACACTTCAAAGGTGCAAAAGAGGCTATCGACGAAGTGCTGGCCGTTGACAAACGTCGCCGCGAGGCACAGCAGGAACTTGACAAGAACCTGAGTGAAGCCAAGAAGATGGCCGCACAGATTGGTGCCTTGATGAAGGAAGGCAAGAAAGACGAGGCTAATGCCATCAAGGAGTCGGTAGCCAAGATGAAGGACACCAACAAGCAACTGGAGGACACGATGAACCAGGCACAGGAGGAGATGACACGCCTGCTCTGCCAGATTCCAAACATCCCCTACGACGAGGTGCCCGAGGGTGCTGCCGCAGAGGACAACCGTGTGGTGAAGTCGAACCTCAAGGAATGTACGCCCGACGATACCGTGGGCAACTGGAACGTCAATCCCTCGCTGGGACTCGCCAATCCATTGCCTCACTGGGAACTGGCCAAGAAATACAACCTCATCGACTTCGACCTCGGTGTGAAGATTACGGGTGCGGGCTTCCCCGTCTATATAGGCAAGGGCGCACAGTTGCAACGCGCACTTATCAACTTCTTCCTGGCCGAGGCCAATAAGAGCGGCTATACCGAGATAATGCCGCCGACGGTGGTGAACGCCGCCTCGGGCTACGGCACAGGTCAGTTGCCCGACAAGGAAGGACAGATGTACCACTGCGAGGTCGATGACTTCTATCTCATCCCCACCGCCGAGGTGCCCGTCACTAATATCTACCGCGATGTGATCCTCGACGAGAAAGACCTGCCCATCAAGAACTGCGCCTATACCGAGTGCTTCCGTCGCGAAGCCGGCTCGTATGGCAAGGATGTGCGCGGTCTGAACCGCCTGCATGAGTTCTCGAAGATTGAGATTGTGCGTATCGACAAGCCCGAACACTCAAAGGAGAGCCACAAGGAGATGCTCGCCCACGTGGAGGGTCTGCTCCAGAAACTGGAACTGCCCTACCGCATCCTGCTGCTCTGCGGCGGCGACCAGAGTTTCACCTCAGCCATCTGCTACGACTTCGAAGTCTATAGCGAGGCTCAGGGGCGCTGGCTCGAAGTGTCGTCGGTCAGCAATTTCGACACCTATCAGGCCAACCGCCTGAAGTGCCGCTATCGCCGCGAGGACACCAAGAAGACAGAACTCTGCCACACCCTCAACGGCTCGGCTCTCGCCCTGCCACGCATCGTGGCCGCTTTGCTGGAGAACAACCAGACGGAGAACGGCATACGTATTCCCGCCGCACTGGTTCCCTACACTGGTTTCGACATCATCGATTAAGCCAGTAAGATGGTGCTCAGATCATGGATGATTCGATTGGGAATGGTAAGGTCTATGGGAGTATCGTCCCACTGTTCACCTTGATACCACACCGTGTGGCAGCCCGTCTGCTTGGCAGGGATAATGTCCTTCGTCATGGAGTCGCCCACCACCACGGTTTCTTCCGGCCGGACGGCCAGAGCCTCTACACCTAAGGAGAAGATACGCGGGTCGGGCTTTCGGATGCCAACGACAGCCGACTCAATGACATCGCAGAAGAGGGTGTCAAGGCCGAATTCTTGCAACACGGTGTGGATATTTCCATAGAAATTGCTGACGAGCACAAGCGGATAGTCTTGTTTCAGAGTGAGCAAGACATCACGGCTGTGTGCTGTATGGGCTTGCGTCTGTTCGTAGGCTGCCTTGACAATGAAAGGCACATAGTTGGCGGCCACGAATTGCGAGTCGTATGTATGGAGGCATTCCATCTGGAGCCGAACCTTGGCCTCTAAGGTCTGAAGGAAAGTAAAGTCCGGGCGAATGATGGGATGCCGTCCCAACGTCCGTTCAGCATAGACGTAGGCTTCACGAAACTGAGCCTCTGAAACAGGCACATGCAGACGCTGGTACAGATGCCAGAACACTTTGCCCCAGTGACACCCGCCCGTATCGAGCGTACCGCCGTAGTCGAAGATATAGCCTTTTATCATAGGGAATGGAGGAGGGATGAACTATGAACTGTGCGCTTGGCTCTGCCGCTTCGCTCGTCGAAGAACTGTGAACTGTGTACACATCGTCTCGTGCCTGTACTTCATATAGTAATACAGGGCGGCAAGCACGGTGATCTCAAACACCGGCCATATCCACGGCAGGTTGACAAGGCAGGCAATATACAGTACGGTGGCGCGGGTGTTATGGGTCAGCACATTGGTCATCCACATCAGGGGCAGGCTCTTCTGCCTTACCTCTTCACGTAGCGACGCTGGCATATCGGCGGCATTGGGATACTTGGCCTTGACCTGAAGGAAGAACTTCTGGAACTCCGGCGTGTTTTTCTCCTGCTTGCGGCACCAGCCGATGTAGAAATAGTGAAAGGCGTATTCCCAGAAATAGCCTTCAGCACCAACAACGAATGGACCTATCTTACGCTTGGGAATGGCATCGATGATGCGTTGCTCCTGTGCGCTGCTGTTCAGTTCGCTGCCCGCCTCCCCTTTGATAAAATAAAGGTGTATCTGCCGATAGTAGTCAGCCAACTGACACTGACGGGCATGCCAGTAGAAGCCGGCATAGCCACACAGCAGAAAACTGCCAAAGCCCCAGGTGATGCCAGAAGTGAGAGGTATGGGCTCGTTCCACAAACGCAAAGCAACACCCAGATAGCAGCAGAAGAACCACACATCGCTGGCAAAGCCGTCGAGCATGCGCCCTATCATTGTCTTATGGTTTGTAAGCCTGGCCATCTGACCATCGGTGGAATCACAGAAGTTAGCCAGCATGAGCAGGACCACTCCAGCAACGTTCCACCACAGTTCAGTATGATAGAAACAGAAGCCAGCCCCTGCCCCCAGAAACATGGAAAGGATGGTGACGAAATTAGGCGTCACGCCTATCTTAATCCACATCAGGGCAAACACCAGTCCGATGGGACGGGTGAAATAGACATCGAGCGTCTCCTCGGTGTCGTTCGACTTGAATGATTCCTGCAATAACTGTCTGAATGTCTTCTCCACAACCTTAACTATGAACTATGAATTATGAATTATGAACTATGAACTGTGAACTATGAACTGCACAACGGCTTCCGCCGCCTCCTCACGGCAACGCGAAAAACTGGGCCAGTCGTTGAAGTCAATAATAAAAAACCTGCCGTCGGCAGTGACGATACAGTCGCCGCCATATACATCCAGCCCCACGGCATCGGCCAGACTCGACACGTCGGCCTGTAGTTTCCTTGCATTAAAGGCATAGTGATGAACCGCCCCGTTGTAACGCTCACTGCCATACTTGGTGTCACCGTCGTCGGCAGGATAGAAAAAGCGGAAGAACGACGTACCGCGCACACCATAGAACTTCACCACGTCGCCTGGCACATGAGCCTGCACAACATAGTTGGTGACGCCCCGGTTTTTAAAACGCGACTGCTGTAACAAGAGTTCCTCGCGGTTGCAGCAATAGATCACGTCATCGGCCTTCTGAGCGCAGGCATCACCACGTTTCAGCCAATAGCCGTCGATGCCATCTTCAGGTGGAACAGGGATTCCGATATCTTTCATGATTGCCGTCAGGACACGACGCTTGGAGCAGCAGGCCACCGCCTCCGGACTATTGACCACAGGACACGGCTGGCAGCGCAGCCATTCAAGTGTTTGCGGCAGTCTTCCCATCGACAATATCAAAGCATAGGGCTTGGACGGTGCAACCCACAAGTTTGATTCATCCAAACTATAAGTTTGCACCGTCCAAGCCCCATTTTTCTCCAGCCGATTGATAACCTCCTGAAGAATCAGGCGGTCTTTCTCCACTGAGTTAGGCGAGAACACAGGATTGCGAAATATGGCCAACACATTCTTCATGGACAATTGCTCATTCGTCGATTTGAAGCAACGATTCGGCTTTATGGATGTCGCTCGCGTGGTCAATATCTATCACCATTGTAAAGGGGAAAGCCTTGAGACACAGTCCTTCGGCAATCAAGGCACGCTGGAAATTGCGCATACGGCTCTCTCCACGGTCAAGGCAGCGTTGGAGCGATTCCAATGCACGGGGGGTGAGGCCGTATATCCCACCACTTATATAATAAGGTGAAGGCGTTTTGTCGAGAAAGGCGGTGATATTCATTTGGTGGTCGGTCTCAACATAGAGGGGACTCTCATCGTCGATATAGTCGGTAACGCCCATCAGACCATCTGCCTCACCAGAAGCCAAGAGCCTCTTAAACACCTTGACATAAAACGAAAAGTCCGACTCACTGAAGACAGTATCTACAGTGGTCAGGATAAAGGGTTCATCACCCAACAACGGACTCAGGGCCGCCAGGGTGTGCATGGAACTGGGCGTAGTCCTGACAACAACATGAAGGGGCACCCTACCCTGCTGCTGGATGTCATACAGATGGCTACTCACCTGCTCATTCAAGTCATTACACACCACCGCAATGTCTGTTGCGCCATTGGCCATGAAAATCCTGATAAGGCGGTCGATAAGCGGCTCACCGCCTATCTCTACCAGCGGCTTGGGCACCTGGATGCCCTCCTGGGCCAGCCGCGAGCCCTCGCCTGCTGCAATGATGGCGTATCTCATAAATGAAAATTACTGTATAGGTATTTCCACAATAAACTTCGACCCCTCGCCCAGTTTCGACTCTACAGTAACATTGCCGCCCAGACTGTAAGCCATCACACGACAGATGCTCAATCCAAGACCAGCACCGGGGATAAATTCGTCAACCTTGAAGAAGCGTTCAAACACACGCTCCTGGTTCTCCTCGGCAATACCCTTGCCAGTATCGCGCACCCAGATGACCACACGCCCGTCGGCAGGCTTGTGATATCCCACTTCCACAACACCCTGCTGCGTAAATTTCACAGCGTTGGAAAGAAGATGCTTCAGGATTTCCTCCAGCCGGGAGTAGTCGGTAGTAATCACGAGCGAGTCCATCGGCAAGACTGTAGTCATCTGTACCTCGGCATTGAGGTCTTTCTGATAACGCGACACATACTGGTCGAGCAGCAGATTAAGGTCGAAGGTCGTCATCACCAGTTCTTCCTTACCCGACTCAATCTTGGAGATATTCACCACATCGTCAACGATACGCAGCAACTTCTGCGTATTCTCATGAATGAGGTCTAACAGGCTCTGACGCTCTGCAGCATCCTCGATATCGGGCAACACACTGGTGAAACCGACAATCGCATTCAACGGGGTACGTATCTCGTGACTGATATTAGCAATAAACGACGTCTTCAGCCTGTCGCTCTCCTCAGCACGGTTACGGGCCTGGACCAAAGCCTCCTCCATGGCTTTGCGGTCGTCGATGCGCATGGTGGTGCCCACAATCTTCACTGGCTTGCCGTCAGTATCACGCTCGGCTATGGTGGCGTAACTCTCTTCCCAATACACAGAATCGTTGTAAGGCACCTTCACACGATAAATCTCATGATAATTATCCGTGCGGCCCTCAATCAAATCTGACAACGACTTGCCTACATGCTCTTCATCACGCGGGTCGAGGGCCGACACACTTTCGTTGACCGACATGCCGTCGACATTGGCAAAATATTTGTTACCCTTTTCACGGAAGTCCTGCTCAAAGGTAAACGTGCCCGTCTTGACATCGAAATGCCAGATAGACAGTCGCATGGCACCTAGCACAAACTCATACTCAATATTGTGCTTGCCTACCTTTTCCAACAACTGGAGTTCGGATTTCAGTTGCTTGCCATAACGAACCTGCAACCATATAAAGACTATCAATATTATCACAAGGAGCAATAACAGCACTTGCGGTAACAACTCCAAATACTGCACTGCCAGGAAAATATGTGATAGTAACATGTTCATCGTTATTTTTTGCAAAAGTACAAATTATTTTCGAAACGCGAAAATAAATCACGATTAATTTTGTTTTTACACGCATTTGAAGTACCTTTGCAGGCGAAATCAACAACAATATGGAAAACGAGTTCGAATTAATCGCCAAAACGTTCATGGGACTGGAACCTGTGCTGGCGAAAGAGTTGACCCAATTGGGAGCCAACAACGTGGTAGTAGGTAGACGGATGGTGACGTTTACGGGTAACAAGGAAATGATGTACCGTGCCAACTTCTCGCTGCATACGGCCATCAAGATACTGAAGCCCATACAGCGCTTCAAGGCACAGAGTGCCGATGATGTCTACGAGGGAATCAAAGAGATTGACTGGAGTGAATATTTGGACAACAACAGCACGTTTGCTGTCGATGCTGTGGTGTTCTCGGAAGAGTTCCGCCATTCTAAGTTCGTGAGTTACAAGGTGAAGGATGCCATCGTCGACCAGTTCAAAGAACGAACAGGAGGCAGGCCAAACATCTCTGTGGCTAACCCTGACCTCAGACTACACATCCATATTGCCGACGTGGCACCCGGCAAGAGCGAGTGTACGCTATGCCTCGACTCCAGCGGTGAGTCGCTCCATAGGCGCGGCTACCGACAGGAGAGCGTAGAAGCCCCGCTCAACGAGGTACTGGCAGCCGGCATGATCCTGCTAACAGGATGGCAAGGAGACACCGACTTTATCGACCCCATGTGCGGCTCGGGCACTCTGCTTATAGAGGCAGCCCTCATAGCCCGCAACATGGCACCAGGATTGTTCCGCAAAGAGTATGCCTTCGAGAAATGGCCCGACTTCGATGCCGAACTCTTCGACCAGATATACAACGATGAATCCAAGGAGCGCGAGTTCAAGCACCATATCTATGGCTATGACATCGATATGAAGGCTGTCAACACGGCACGCCTGAACATCAAGGCGGCAGGACTGACTGCCGACATCACCGTCGAGCAGCAGGACTTCAAGGACTTCCAACAGCCCAAGGAGAAGAGCATCCTCGTGTGCAACCCGCCCTACGGCGAGCGCATCTCCACGCCCGACCTGCTGGGCACTTACCGAATGATTGGAGAGCGTCTGAAGCACCAGTTCCTCAACAACGACGCATGGATTCTCTCCTATCGAGAGGAATGTTTCGACCAGATAGGCCTGAAGCCATCCATCAAGATTCCCGTCTATAACGGTTCGCTGGAATGTGAGTTCCGCAAGTACCAGATCTTCGACGGCAAACTGAAGAACTTCCGCAGCGAAGGCGGCAGCATAAAGACTGATGAAGAAAAGCACCAGATGGCCGAGAAGCACCGCTTCAAGAAGAACCGCGAGTTTAAGCAACGGCTCGATGAACAAGAGGAGAATGAAAACAACGACATTCGCTCGTTTACCTTCCATCGGCACGATCTGGAATCCAGGCCCACAAGAGAATCCAGACAATCCAGAGAATCCAGGAATCCTAAAGAGTCAAGAGAATTTAGAGAGTCAAGAGAATATAGAGAGTCAAGAAAACCCAGAGATTACAGAGACGCCAAAAACAACCGTGGCGGACACGAGCGTTTCGACCGCAGCGGAGGCAAGCGTAACAAACGATTCAATCATGATGATGAGTAACAACAGACTATGGACGCACTGCGTGGCGTCCATTTTGCTATTAACAGCAATAGCACTTCCTATGTCGGCACAGAAACTTTTCACGCTGGAAGACCTGAACTTCGGGGGCACCAACTACCATAACCTGAGGCCCAAGAACATGTTCCTCACATGGTGGGGCAACCAACTGGTGCGCACCGATGTAGAGGAGTGCAACCTCATTGATGCAAAGACAGGTAAGGAAACACCATTGTTCACACTCGACGACGTAAACAAATGGGCAGGCAGCGATGACGACCATTATGTGCGCCACCTGACAAATGCCACGTTCCCCTACCCCGACAAGCCACTCGTGCTGCTGGGATTCAAGAAGTCCATGATACTGCTCGACTTCAAGAAGCACCAGATAGTGTGGCAGGACAGCATCTCTGAACAGCAATGCAATGAATGGAACGCTGCCTCGAAAGCCACGGTCTATAAAGCCGACCATCAACTCTACGTTGTTGATGCACAAGGCAACAAACAGCAACTGACCACCGACGGCTCACGCGAGATTGTCTATGGTGAGGCCGTCCACCGCAATGAGTTCGGAATCACCAAAGGCACGTTCTGGAGCCCCGACGGCATGCGCCTGGCTTTCTATCGTATGGACCAGTCGATGGTGAGCGACTATCCGCAGGTGAATATCGACCCGCGTGTGGCTGAACAGGAACCCGATAAATATCCCATGGCAGGGATGACCTCCCATGAGGTGACCATAGGCATCTACGACCTTCGCACCCACAAAACCACCTTCCTCCGCACTCCGTCTGTGGGCTGCGGTTTTCCCGCTGACACCCTCCCCTGCTATTTCACCAATATTGCATGGAGCCCCGATTCGAAAACAATTTATATGTTCGAACTCAATCGCGACCAGAATGACTGCCGCCTCATTAGTTATGATGCAGAGACGGGCAAACGTCTGCAGGAACTCTATCGCGAGACCAGCGACAAATACGTGGAGCCCCAGCACCCCATCGTGTTCTTGCCTTGGGACAGCAATCTCTTCATCATGCAGAGCCAGCGCGACGGCTTCAACCATCTATACCTATATAATATAAGAGGTGAGTTAGTGAAGCAACTTACCAATGGTCCGTGGGTGGTGATGGACGTGCTCGGTTTCAATAAGAAGGACAAGAGCATCGTCATTGCCTCCAACGAGAAGCACCCACTACAGCGCAACCTCTATGCCGTCAGCATCAACACCCTGAAGCGCATGCCGCTCGACAACGGCGAGGGTGTGCACCGAGGCGTACTCTCCACTACCGGCAACCTGCTATACGACAAATGGACTACCCCCACAACCCCCAACACCATCAACCTGACAGCCACCGCTGCTAAGCCATCCTCTGGTTCCGTCCGTGCGGACGGGTTTCCCCCGTCCGTAGCCACCGTCACCCTGCTCAAGGCCGAAGATCCATGGAAAGACTACATCGTGCCGCAATTTGAGAGCGGCAGTATAAAGGCGGCCGACGGAACAACAGACCTCTACTGGCGTATGGTAAAACCACACGACTTCGACCCTGCCAAGAAATATCCCACGGTGGTCTATGTCTATGGCGGCCCTCATGCCCATAACGTGGAGGCATCATGGCACTGGTACAGCCGTTCTTGGGAAACGTATATGGCACAGAAGGGCTACATCGTCTTTATCCTCGACAACCGAGGCAGCGAGAACCGTGGACGAGACTTTGAGCAGGCCACCTTCCGCCAACTGGGACAGATAGAGATGCAAGACCAGATGAAGGGTGTTGAGTTCTTGAAGTCATTACCTTATGTCGATATGAACCGCCTTGGTGTTCACGGATGGTCGTTCGGCGGATTCATGACCATCTCGCTGATGACCAACTACCCCGACGTGTTCAAAGTTGGCGTGGCAGGTGGCCCTGTCATCGACTGGCAATGGTACGAGGTGATGTATGGCGAGCGTTATATGGACACACCAGAGACGAACCCAGAGGGATACAAAAAAACCAGCCTCGTCTCGAAGGCTGGCAATCTAAAAGGGAAACTGCAAATCATCATAGGCTATAACGATCCCACGGTAGTACCGCAGCATGCCTTGTCATTCCTCAAAGCCTGCAATGAAGCGGGCACCCAGCCCGACTTCTACGTCTATCCGGGCGAAGGTCACAACATGAAAGGTCATGCCAGCGTCCATCTCCATGAGCGCATCACGCAGTATTTCGAAGACTACTTAAAATGAAATAGCGTCCGTGCCGGCGGGTTTTCCAGTACGCCAATAGCGTCCGTGCCGGCGGGTTTTCCAGTACGCCAATAGCGTCCGTGCCGGCGGGTTTTCCCCGCCGGTTTTTTCAATACGATTCCCCCTCATTGGGGAAGTCGCCGCTCTTCACGTCGGTGATGTAATTCCCGATAGCATCCGTCATCACAGTATTCAAGTCGGCATAACGGCGAAGGAAACGGGGTGAGAAGCCCTGAGTCATGCCCAGCATGTCAGCCACCACCAGTATCTGTCCGTCGCAGCGGTTGCCGGCACCGATGCCAATGGTAGGCACGCTGATTTCACGTGTCACCTGCTCGGCCAGTACGGCTGGCACTTTCTCCAGTGTCACAGCAAAACAGCCAGCCTCACTCAAGGCACGCGCATCGGACAGCAACTTCTGAGCCTCTTTCTCTTCCTTGGCACGAACGGCGTAGGTACCGAACTTATTGATGCTCTGTGGCGTCAGTCCCAGATGGGCCATCACGGGGATGCCTGCATCAAGAATAGCCTTGACGGTATCGAGAATCTCAACGCCGCCTTCCATCTTCACGGCATCACAGCCGCTCTCCTTCATGATGCGGATAGCATTCACCACACCGTCGTGGACACCTGTCTGGTATGAGCCGAACGGCATATCGCACACCACCAGGGCACGCTTCACGGCGTTTACCACCGCACGGGCATGATAGATCATCTGGTCAACGGTCATGGGCAGCGTCGTTGCATTACCCACCATCACATTCGAGGCAGAGTCGCCTATCAGTATGCCGTCAATACCGGCACGATCCACTATACCTGCCGTCGTAAAATCATACGAGGTGAGCATGGAAATCTTCTCACCCTTCTGCTTCATCTCAATAAACCGATGCGTCGTTACTTTACGCTGGTCACTAACTAAATATCCTGCCATCTTTCTATATTAAAGATTAAACATTAAATTCCTGTATCAGAGCATCATATGTAAAACCATCATAATCAGATATTTGTTTATCCGATAGCGGTTTGATGGCATCCACGCTGTTGGTGGTTGCCAGACCTACCACAAACATGCCTGCTGCCCTACCCGATTTCAGTCCATTAAAACTATCCTCCAGCACGACACACTCGCTGGGGTCTGCTCCAAATCGTGCTGCCCCACGCAGGTAGCAGTCGGGCGACGGCTTGCTTTCGGCAAAGTCCTCACTGGTGAGAATAGCATCGAAGAGGGTATGGAATTCAGGATGCGCACGATAAACGCTCTGCATCTTGGGGATATTGCTGCTCGTCACCACGGCCGTCTTCACACCATGACGGTGCAGGTCAGCAATGAAAGCCTCAAGACCGTTGATATAGACATAATCCATTTGAGCCTCAAACTCATCAAGCCGCTTGGTCACGTTCTCACGCTCAGACTCCAGAGGTCCGCTCCACCAGCGGTCGTATATCTGCTGCAGAGTAGAACCCTTGATCTCATGTTCCAGACCCGGATGCTCCGGATGGTATTGTCGGCACTGGCTTCCCCAGAAAACGGAGTATTGTGGCTCGGTATCAAACACAACACCGTCGAGGTCGAAAAGTGCCGCTTTTAATTGCTTATCTTCCATAATCGGGTGCAAAGGTACATATTATTTTCCTACTTTTTTGCTTTTTTACTTTTTTTACCTTTTTACTTTTTCACCTTTTTACTTTTTTTATTATCTTTGCGCCAATATTTGTAAAACCATCATTATGAAACAGACAATTTTAGTTACTGGTGGCACTGGATTCATCGGCAGCCACACAACCGTAGAACTGCAGCAGGCAGGCTACAAAGTAGTCATTATCGACAATCTCTCCAACTCTAATGCCAACGTCATCGACGGCATCGAGAAGATTACGGGTGTCAGACCCGCTTTCGAAAAGGTGGACTGCTGTGACATGGAGGCCCTGGAGGGCGTGTTCAAGAAATACCCGAAGATCGAGGGTATCATCCATTTTGCCGCATCGAAAGCCGTGGGCGAGAGCGTGGAGAAGCCCCTGCTCTACTACCGCAACAACCTGACGAGCCTTATCAACCTGCTTGAACTCATGCCGAAGTATGAGGTGAAAGGCATCATCTTCTCATCCAGTTGCACCGTCTATGGGCAGCCCACGGAAGAAAATCTGCCCGTTACGGAGAATGCACCTATTCAGAAGGCTATGTCGCCCTACGGCAACACAAAGCAGATCAACGAGGAGATTATTCAGGACTATATCCATAGTGGTGCTCCCATCAAGAGCATTATCCTGCGTTACTTCAACCCCATCGGTGCTCACCCCTCTGCACTCATCGGCGAACTGCCCAACGGCGTGCCCATGAACCTCATTCCCTTCGTCACGCAGACTGCCATCGGTATTCGCGGTCAACTGAAGATCTTCGGCAACGACTACGACACGCCCGACCATACCTGTATTCGTGACTATATCTACGTGGTTGACCTTGCCAAGGCCCATGTGAAGGCTATGGAGCGTGTGCTCGACCAGCCGGACACCGATGCTGTCGAGGTATTTAATATCGGAACAGGACGCGGACTCTCCACACTCGAAGTGGTAGAGGGCTTCGAGAAGGCTACGGGCGTGAAACTCAACTGGGCCTTTGCTCCTCGTCGCGAAGGCGACATTGAAAAGGTTTGGGGCAATGTGGACAAAGCCAACAAAGTGCTGGGATGGAAGGCTGAGACACCAACAGATGAAGTTTTGAAGACTGCATGGCGCTGGCAGCAGAAACTACGCGAAGACGGCATACAATAATCCATCAATGGTTCAATAAGAACCTGACTACGAGAGGTAAATGGTCGCTGAAGCCACGCTGAGAGGCATAGCCTTGGAAAGTGCGCCGCGGCCGTTTACCTCCGTATTTTGTCTCTTCCTCAAGCAAAAAGGGGGCATCGTTGATATAGGCAGTGTCCACCTTATTATATAATATAGGCGACGCCAGCACATGATCCAGTGAATGCCAGTCACCCCGATAACGGTAGTTTCCCTTTGCACCGTTTCTTCCCTTGGCGTTGCGCGTCACATTCTTCAAACCGCTGCCGTAGAGCGTCAGCAAGGCCGGACTATCGTGATAGTCGTTGAAATCGCCCGTAACAAGTATCTGTGCATCATCACCGAGTGTGGTAACATACCGCTGCAGTTGACGGGCTACCTGCATGCGGAAAGGCCGCGACTCACGTTCACCGCCATAGCGACTGGGACTGTGCACCACAAAGACATGAAGGGTGTCACCCGAAAGACAGCAGCCCTTGACATAGAGGATGTCACGCGTAGGACGCATACCCGGCAATGGCGGCACCTCCAGATAGTCATAGCACAGAGGACGAAAATGTACTGGCTGGTAAAGGAGCGCAACGTCTATCCCGCGCACATCGGCCGACTCAGTCATCAGATACTGATAACCGGCATGACGGAGCAAAGACCTGCGGGTGAGGTCGCGCAGCACGGAGTCGTTCTCTACCTCGACCAAAGCCACCAGGTCGGGCAACGCCTCGGCACACGACAGTATTTCCTGTCCTATGCGGTTTATCTTCCCCCAATATTTGCTGGTTGTCCAATGACGCGACCCGTCGGGCAGGAATTCCATGTCCTGCTTCGACGGGTCGTGGCGTGTATCAAACAGATTCTCGCAGTTCAACTCCACGAGAGTAATGATTGAGCCTGGACGAGCGGCTGCCGCACTGGAAAACACCAGTACCATCAGCACTGCACATCGCAAAAGCATAGCAGCGGAAGCAAATTCTTCACTCTTCACTTTTCACTAGGGTGAAGTCCGCTACTTAGTGACGCGTTCCAGCCATTTCACCATGCCGAACATCACACCCATGGAAATGAGACAGACGATGAGGAACACCGTCCAGCAAATCCATACAGGCCACTCGTTGTAGATCAGCGGACCTATCCACAGCAGTCCGTTGCCTACGGCAGTAGCACCCAGCCATAAGCCCTGACAGAGTCCCTGAAGGTTCTTGGGAGCCACCTTGGAAACGAACGAGAGACCCAGTGGGGAGATAAACAACTCGGCCACCGTAAGGAAGAAATAGGTGACGATGAGCACCCAGGGACCTGCCTTCAGGCCAGCCTTGGCCGAGTCGGCCATCACAGTGAACTCGTTGGCCGAGGGATAGCCCTGCATGGCCGAGTAAATGGCCAGGAAGAGATAAGCGATGCCCGCAATACCCATACCGTATGCAATCTTACGCGGCGTAGATATGGCACGTCCGGCCTTGGTCAGTGAAGCAAAGATCCACATGATGACGGGCGTAAGCACGATGACGAAGAAGGGGTTCACAGCCTGCCATATCTCCGGAGCGATAGAGTCGGTCTGCACAAAGTCGCGTGCGAAGAACGAGAGCGACTGTCCGTTCTGGTGGAACGAGAACCAAAAGAATACGGCGATACCCAGCACGGCAAACAGGGCATACATGCGCTGCTTGATCTCCTTGGCCATAGCCTGTTTCTCGGCCTCGGTATAACCCTCGGATGCCACGGTCTCCTTCTTTCCCGGCGTGGGGAAGAGGTGCTTGGACATGAGGAAGATAACCAGCGAGATGAGCATGGTGACCACTGAGGCTATGAAGGAATAGTGGATGCCAGTGTTGAAGATGTCAAGATACTGGGTACAGAAGGCCGACAGGTCGGAGGCATCACCACCAACCTTGGCTACTAGTTCGTTGAGGTTGGCCAGGTGGCCGACAGGCATCTCTGCACCCTTGCTGATAAACTCATGACACAGTTTGGGCAGGTCGGCATTATACTCCAGTCCATGGCTGTTGAGCCACCAACTGCGCAGCATAGGTGCGATGAAGGGAGCCAGCAGGGCACCAATATTGATGAACACGTAGAAAATCTGGAAGCCGGCATCGCGCTGTCCCTGTGCCCACTTCAGACGCTCGGGGCTCTCTTTGGCTGCGCTAGCCTCAAAGTTATCGTACATCTGGCCAACGATAGCCTGCAGGTTACCCTTGAACAGACCGTTGCCACAGGCAATGAGGGCCAAGGCGAAGATGGTGAAGGGCAGCAGCCACGAAATATTATCGGGTGTCGACAATACGGGTATGGACAGCAGCACATAGCCTAACGCCATAACGACCAGGCCCCAGGCAATGGTGGCCTTGTAGTTCTGGGTGCGGTCAGCAATGATACCGCCCACCAGGCTGAGCACATAGATAGCCGTGAGAAACATGGCTGCAATGAATCCACTCTGCCCGTCGCTGAGTCCGAACTTGGAACAGAGGAACAGTGCCAGCACGGCATTCATGATGTAGTAGCCAAAACGCTCGCCCATGTTACTAAGGGCGGCAAGCAAGAGCCCTTTTGGATGATTCTTGAACATAATGATTATTTGATTTTAGAGTTTTTAGTACGTCGTACATCAAACAGGTATGTAAGTTTTACCGTGATATTGTTAAAGTTGGACCGAGCAAAGAAGTCGCGCTTGGAGTTGCCGTAGATATTTCCCAAACCATAATAGAAACGACCCTCGAGCATGAAATGGCCTACTTTGCGGAACGAGAACTCAATGCCCAGGCCGGCAGCGATGCCATAGTCTAACTTATTCTCAACGGCCATGGTGTCCTGTGCCACCACGCCAGAGGTACGGCCGGTGCCGTCGGAATAGGTCGGCGTACGCTTCTCCCAGGGGAAGTTCATCTTGGTATGCTCACCCAGCAGGATGCCCATCTGCGGACCGGCCTGGGCAAACACCTGCACGCCCTTGCGCTCACGCCCCCACCCCATGCGTGCAAACACCGGAATCTGGATATAGGTAAGGTCGCGTTCATACTGTTCAGGCTCGCCGGTGACAGCGTTGATGACGGGCTCGTCCTGAGGTGTCAGGATATCCTCCTTCCAGCCTATATTGGCATAGTTGACCTCGGCAACAATGGCGCAGATGCTCTTGAAATACTTCTCTGACGTGAAGCGAAAGGTAAGGCCGCCAGTAAACCCCGTGTGCTGTAACTGAGGCACTTCGGGCACAAAGGCCAGACTGCTCATCACGTAGCCCCCATTAAAGCCCACGGCAAAGTCTTCACGGTGCTCGCCTACCTGAGCCATGACCAAAGAATGATTATTGAAGAAGGGCAACTGAAGGCAAATGCCCACAATCACCAGTATTCTCTTCCATTCTCTCCTATGAATAAAAATATCCATTATCTCTTCAATAGTTAACAGCCTCGGCAGTCCTGTCGTCTTTATAATGAATAAACATAAAGGCTCGGTTTTGAAGCCCGCCATTACCTATGCGCTCAAACTTCAAGGGAGTCTGCAGAGGCTGATAGCCAAAGCGACCTGCCGCCCCATCGAAGGATGCACCGTATTTATGCAATCCACGGAGGAAGAACACGGCATGGTCGAAACCTGTCATGGCAAAACGCGGCAGGGCTGTCATCATGTCCTGATGGAAATGACGGCGGTACTGCTGCTGGAAGCGTTCGGTCTGAGGGGCATACATATTCGTGAAGAAGGGCGATGGGATGTAGACATTGTACTTGTAGAAGTTCTCCATCTGATACTGGGTGTACATCATCCACTCGGTATAGCCGAACATGGAAATCTGCATGTCTGGGTTATTGACCTTGATGGCACTCAGACGGCCGAACACAGACAGCAACTCTGGTGACCGCGCCGTGTTGAGAACCACCAGATTGGGCTTGTCTTTCATGAAAGCGCTGGCAAAATTGGCATCGTTCGATTTCAGGCTGGTCAGGCTGTACTGTATGTCCTTCACCTCCAGTTGGCGGCGATAGGTGGCTGTGAAACTGCCCTTGGTGCTGGTAGTGTCGCCACAGTCCACAATGATGGGATGATAGCCTTTGAACCACTCTACGCAGCGGCGTGCCGTGGTCTCGGTCTGCTCATTGGGCATCTGATAAACCTGAAAGATATTTCGATTGAAGTAAATTTCTGGTGCTTTAATAGAAAACGGTATGACCAACAGAATGTTATGCTTCTCAACAAACTCGGACAACTGAGATACGAAACGGGAATAAAGCGGACCGATAATCAAGTCGCACTTGGCAGCAGCAGGGTCGTTGAGCACCGTACTGACATCACCCGTCTCAGGCAGGTTCCACGCATGGATATCAACCGAGATACCCTCCTTCTTCAGTGAGTCGCAGGCCATTAGAACCCCACGGTAATACTCCACCATGCGCTTGCCGTCGTTGTTTATCTTATGAAGCGGCAACATGATGCCCAGACGGATGGCCCGCTGGCGAACGTCGGTGACAGGAGGCGCTGACTGCGCACTACTGACAGCAGCAGTCTGCTGAGGTTTGACCGGCGTAATGACGGGAATAGTAATCGTGCTGCCCTTCTTCAACTTATAGTCGGGCTTTTCCATGCCAGGGTTGGCCTGAACCAGTTGTTCAACGGTTAAGCCGTACATCCGCGCTATGCTATACATGGTCTCTTTCTTCTTCACCTCATGGGTGAGTGTTTGCTGGGCTGCTACCGACAAAGGTAGCGCAAAGGCGCATAGATATATCAGGAAAGAATTTAATAATCGCTTCATAAATCTTGTTTTTCTGTTTTCGCCTACAAAATTACAACTTTTTTTTGTAACTATATAAGAAATTACGGATTTTTCAGTCACCTTTTTGGAAAAACATGTTTTGAGTTCCATTTTTTTTCGTACCTTTGCCAACGTAAAAAGAACAAGACAACAAACTTTATAACATAAAAGCAATGGAAAGTTACGGATTAATAGGTTCGATTATTATCGGAGGTATCGCCGGCCTGCTGGCTGGCAAGTTGATAAAAGGCGAAGGCTACGGCTGCTTCATCAATGTGCTGCTGGGACTTTTCGGCAGTGCCCTGTGCAGTTGGCTCTTCGGCTTATTGCATATTCCCGAGTGGGGCGGACTGCTGGGACATATCGGCACAGGCACCATCGGCGCAGTCATCATTGTCTACGTAGCCTCGCTGTTGAGGAAGGGCAAGTAACTGAACGCCGAAAAACATGGCCGGAGCCCTGCTGTAAACTACAAAATACATGGCCGGAGGCCTGCTGTTATCAGTAGAGCAGCAACAGTCCGGCGAAGGCACTCATCAGAATCATCTTGATGGGGTTTATCTTGTAGACCTTCGTTCCGACAAAGGTGGCCATGAAGAGGGCGACGCTGATGCAGAACTGCCATGGGTTTTCACTGGGAGCGGAAAAATTCTCCTTGTTACACAGCAGCAGGGTCGCGGCAGCCAGCAAGCCTACGACAGCAGGGCGCAGACCAGCGAATACAGACTGCAACGCGGGGGTGTTCATATATTTTATGAACATCTTCGCGATGATAATCATCAGGATGAGCGACGGCAACACCATGGCGAAGGTAGCCACACAGGAGCCCAGCACCGAGGCGGCATGTCCCATGCCCGCATTGTGGCAGGCCATATAGCCGCAATAGGTGGCAGAGTTGATGCCGATAGGACCTGGTGTCATCTGACTGATGGCCACGATATCGGTAAACTGCGCCGTTGTCATCCACACAGGCACCACCTTGGTCTGAATGAGCGACAGCATGCCATAGCCCCCACCAAACCCGAAGAGGCCTATCAGGAAGAACGTCCCGAACAACTGCAAGTATAACGAAACAATATCCATTCTATCTTTAAACCACGAATTGCACAAATATTAAACCACGAATTGCACAAATATTAAACCACGAATTGCACAAATTTCACGAATCTACTCCGTGGGTTGAATATATTTACCATAGACCCAGCCGCCTAGGCCGGCCAGGATGATGATATATATTGGCGACACTCCCATAAGCCAGATGGCCAGTGCCCCCGCAACGGGTATCCAGCAGTTGGTCCATGAGATCTTGGCGCTCCGGGCCAAATTGAACGTCGGCACGGCGATGAGAGCCACCACAGCCGGACGTATGCCCCGGAACATGGCGGCCACCACGGGGTTGTCTTCAAACTGGCGGAAGAACATGGCAATAGCCAGGATGATGAGGAAGGAAGGCAGGGCGGTGCCAAAAGCCGCTGCGACAGCACCGCGAATCCTACACAGTTTATAGCCAATAAAGATGCTGATGTTGATGGCAAAGACACCAGGACAACTCTGGGCAATGGCGATAAGATCCAAGAACTCATCTTTCGCCACCCACTGCTTCTTGTTGACCACCTCTTCCTCTATCAACGGTATCATGGCATATCCGCCACCGAGGGTGAACAGCCCCACCTTAAAGAAGGTTGTGAAAAGCCCACCCAAGCCCTCCCAAAGGGAGGGATGTTTAGTTACTTTTTCTGCTGACAACTCTTGCATAACACTATCTATCTGAACATCCCCTCCTTGGGAGGGGCTTGGGGAGGCTTCTACCTATTCATTTCCACCCACTTTCTCGCGTTCACGAAAGCCTCGATCCACGGGGTCACCTCGTCGCTCTTGCGATGGGCAGGATACCACGCACACTGCCAGGGGAACACGGCACGCTCCAGATGGGGCATCATGCACAGATGACGACCATCGGCAGAGCAGATACCGGCCACGTCGTAGTCAGAGCCGTTGGGGTTGGCAGGATAGCCGTGGTAGTTGTACTTGGCAACCACGTTGTAGGCACTCTCCTTTTCCGGCAGAGAGAACTTTCCTTCTCCGTGAGCCACCCATAGTCCGAGTTTGCTGCCGCTCAGCGAGCCGAACATCACGCTGCTGTTCTGAGGTATCTGCAAGGTGATGAAGCCGCTCTCGAACTTGTGAGAATCATTATGAAGCATCTTGGCACGACGGGCGGTAGCAAATTCTTCATTCTTCATTCTTAATTCTTCATTTTCACAAAGCCCCAGTTCCACCATCAACTGACAACCGTTACAGATGCCCAGCGAGAGGGTGTTCTTACGGGCATAGAACTTGTCCAAGGCCTCCTGGGCCTTGGGGTTGAAGAGGAAGGCTCCTGCCCAGCCCTTGGCAGAGCCTAGCACATCGGAATTTGAAAAACCACCGCAGAACACAATCATGTTGATATCCTCGAGGGTCTCGCGACCACTGATCAAGTCGGTCATCATCACATCCTTCACGTCGAAGCCTGCCAGATAGAGGCAGTAAGCCATCTCACGCTCACCGTTGGTTCCCTTCTCGCGGATGATGGCGGCCTTGGGAAGTGAAGAGTGAAGAGTGAAGGGTGAAGAATCTTTCCAGCGGTCGGGGTTGAGGCCGTACTGAGCCAGCGTGCCGGTGAAGCCCTTCGGGAACTTCATCTCCAGAGGCTGCTTCTTGTAGTTCTCGAAGCGCTCCTTGGCCTTGCCGTTGAAACTCTGCTTGCGGTCCAGCAGATAAGAGGTCTTATACCAGATATCGCGCAAGGCATCGATGTCGAATTTTAGAGGTGAGAGGTGAGAGGTGAGAGTTGAGAGGTCACAGACAATCTCGATGGTGCGGCTGTCCTCCACAGGATAACCTATCTTAGCATAGCCGATACCCTGCTCCTCCATGAACTCTTTGAATTCAAACTTATGCTCGTCGCTCACCTCGATGACCACGCCCGGATTCTCAGCGAAGAGGGTCTTCACGATGTCGCCATCCTTGGAGATGTCGTGCAGGTTGATATGCAGGCCGCCCATGGTATTGGCGAAGCACATCTCAAGCAGCGTCGTAATAAGGCCACCGGCCGAGATGTCGTGACCAGCCAGGATCCAGCCCTTCTCTATCATCTGCTGAACAGCCACGAAAGCATCGGCAAAATACTCGGCGTTCTTTACCGTAGGCACATCGTCGCCTACCTTACCCAGGCTTTGGGCGAAGGCAGAACCGCCAAGACGCTGCTCGTCGAACGAGAAGTCGATATGATAGAGCGATGCATGCTTGTCGTTCACCAGTACGGGCGATACCACCTTCTTTATATCGCTCACCTCGCCACCGGCACTGACAATCACCGTACCCGGAGAGATAATCTTCTCGCCGTTGGGATATTGCTGACTCAACGACAGCGAGTCCTTACCCGTGGGTACGTTGATATGCAGGTCGCAGCAGAAATCGCTCAGTGCCTTCACGCCAGCATACAGACGGGCATCCTCTCCCTCCTGCGAACGGCAGGGCCACATCCAGTTGGCAGAGAGCGAGACAAAGTCGAGATAGTCACCCCTCTCATTCCTCACTTCTCCTTTCTCATTTCTTCCAAGCGGTGCCCAGACAAGATTCGTCAAAGCCTCGGCCACAGAGAGCACGCTTCCGGCGGCAGGATCTGCCAAACCAGCCTGAGGCGCATGACCGATGGCCGTGGCAATACCCTTCACGCCACGATAGTCGAGGGCCACGACACCACAGTCGCTCAACGGCAACTGTATCTCACCCTGACACTGCTGACGGGCTATCTTACCCGTCACTGAGCGGTCTACCTTGTTGGTCAGCCAGTCCTTACATGCTACAGCCTCCAACTGGAGCACGCGCTCCAGGTATTCATTCATCTTATCCTGCGTGTAGGTCACGTCCTCATAATGACGCTCAACGGTGTTATCGCGCATGACGGTCTTGGGCGAGTGGCCGAACATCTGAGCCACATCGAGGTCGAAAGGCTTCACACCATCGCCCTGCTTGAACGAGAAATGGGCATCGCCGGTGGTCTCGCCGACGACATACAGCGGTGCACGCTCACGCTCGGCAATACGGCGAACATGCTCAATATGCTTCTCATCAATAAGCAAGCCCATACGCTCCTGACTCTCGTTGGCAATAATCTCCTTGCTTGAAAGGGTCTTGTCGCCGATAGGCAGTTTGGTCATATCTATCTCGCCGCCACACTCCTCAACGAGTTCCGACAAGCAGTTCAAATGACCGGCAGAGCCATGGTCGTGGATAGACACCACGGGGTTCACATCTTCCTCGCAGAGCGCACGCACCAGGTTGTAGGCACGCTTCTGCATCTCCGGATTGGCACGCTGCACGGCGTTCAACTCGATGCCGTTAGAGTAGCGGCCAGTATCAACCGACGACACAGAGCCGCCGCCCAGTCCGATGCGGTAGTTGTCACCACCGACGACGACGACCTTATTACCCTTCTGAGGCTCCTTCTTCAGACAGTCGCGCTTGGTGCCGTAGCCCACGCCACCAGCCAGCATGATGACCTTGTCGTAGGCGTACTTTGTAGAGGCGAGAGGTGACAGATGAGAGGTGAGAGATTTCTCCTGGTGTTCGAAGGTAAGCACCGACCCGCAAATCAACGGCTGACCAAATTTGTTGCCGAAGTCAGAAGCACCGTTAGAGGCCTTTATCAGGATCTGCTCTGGTGTCTGATACAGCCACTGGCGAACAGGCAAAATATCTTCCCAGTCTCTTTCGGCGGTAACAAGTTCTTCACTCTTCACTCCTAACTCTTCACTTAATCTTGGATAGGCCGTCATATAAACAGCGGTACCTGCAATCGGCCATGAGCCGACACCGCCGCCCATACGGTCGCGAATCTCGCCACCAGTACCCGTGGCAGCGCCGTTGAAGGGCTCCACCGTCGTGGGGAAGTTATGTGTCTCAGCCTTCAACGAGATGACGCTCTCAATCTCCTTCACCTGGAAATAGTCGCTTGTGCTCTGGTCTTTCGGCGCAAACTGCTCCACGACAGGCCCCTCTGCAAAAGCCACATTATCCTTGTAGGCCGAGAGAATCTTGTTGGGGTTCTCCTGCGTGGTCTTCTTGATCATGGCAAAGAGGCTCGACTCCATCTCCTTGCCATCGATGATAAACGTACCACCGAAAATCTTATGACGGCAGTGCTCAGAGTTGATCTGGGCAAAACCGAAGATTTCTGAGTCCGTCAAGGGACGGCCGTTCTGCTTCTCCAATCCATGCAGATACTCTATCTCCTCGGGCGAGAGAGCCAGTCCTTCCTGCTCGTTGTATTCCTCCAGATTATCCACGTACTTGATGGGCTCCGGCTTAATATTAACAGTAAAAATGTCCTGGTTGATGCCGTTGTACATGCGCTGCAACATCGGGTCGTGGTCAGCATCCATGCTCGAAACAGGAAAGTATTCCTCTATACGCGAAATGCCGCTGAGTCCCATGTTCTGCGTAATCTCAACGGCATTGGTCGACCATGGGGTCACCATCTCGCGGCGCGGACCGACGAAGAATCCGTCTAACGTCTGGGCATCGTGCAACGTGGCACCGCCGTAAAGCCAACAAAGTTCCTGTACTTCTGTCTGAGCGAGTTGATGGTCCACCTGCGTGGCAATCACGCTCTGCTGTGGGGTCTTGAAGAAAAGAATCATACTACTAATGTATAAGTTTTTTTAATTTTATCTGCAAAGGTACTAAATAATACTGACTTGGCAAAGATATTTCACTTTTTTTTCGTACCTTTGCACCATCGACTTATAAAAACCAGATGCTATGATTTATACGATAGAAAAGGTGGCGACCCTGATTGGGGCACGCCGCTATGGTGAGAAAGAGGCAACCATCGGCTGGCTGCTGACCGACAGCCGCTCGTTATGTTTCCCTGAGCAGACCATGTTCTTTGCTCTGCGTACCAAGCGTAACGACGGACATAAATTCATCGATGAACTGTATCGCCGTGGCGTCCGCTCGTTTGTGGTGGAGCAGGTGCCTGACGACTATCAGACCAACTACTCCGATGCCAATTTCCTGCGTGTGCCCTCGCCGCTGGCTGCCCTGCAGCGACTGGCAGAGCGCCATCGCGACGAGTTTAATATCCCTGTGGTGGGCATCACAGGCTCTAACGGAAAGACCTGGGTGAAGGAGTGGCTGTACCAGATTCTGATGCCTTCGATGAAGGTGACACGCTCGCCCAAGAGTTATAACTCGCAAATCGGCGTGCCCCTGTCCGTGTGGCTGCTGAACGAGCAGACAAAGGTGGCGCTGTTCGAGGCGGGCATCAGCGAGCCAGGCGAGATGCTGGCACTCCACGACATCATCCAGCCTACCATTGGCGTGCTGACATCGCTGGGCAGTGCCCATCAAGAGAACTTCCGTACCATGGACGAGAAATGCATGGAGAAACTGCAACTGTTTCGTGACACAAAGGTAATCATCTATCCCTCGGACGATGATACCGTGAGCCGTTGTGTGCGCCGTTCGCAGTATCAGGGTGAGCGTATCGGCTGGTCACGGTTCAACGAGAAGGCCCCGATGTATGTCAAGGTGGAAGGTCAGCATGTGTCTTATATATATAAAGGTGAGACGGAGGGCTGTTACGAGATTCCTTTCAGCAGTGAGGCTTCCATAGAGAACTCTATCACATGTGCGGCCGTCGCTCTTTATCTTGGCTTGACGCCAGAGGTGATTGCCGAACGGATGAAGCAGTTGGAGCCTATAGCCATGCGCCTGGAGGTGAAGGAGGGTCAGCGCGGGCTGACGCTCATCAACGACTCCTACAATAGCGACATCAACTCACTGGATATCGCCCTTGACTTCATGAACCGAAGAGTTGAAAACAAACATCAAACATCAAGCATCAAACATCAAATCAATAAGACACTGATACTGAGCGATATATACCAGAGTGGCGAAGCAGCAGTAGAACTCTATAAGGATGTGGCCGACCTGATCCAGAAGCGTGGTATAGACCGCTTCATAGGCATTGGCCCGGAGATTTCCAGCCAGGCATCGGTACTTACCTCCTGCTCCGCTCCCGCTAATGCACCGGACCGAAGCCCTTCGCCTCTCACCTCTCATTTCTTCAATGATGTGGAACAGTTCCTGCAAAGCAGCCTCTTCCGCTCGCTTCACGACGAGGTGGTGCTGCTAAAGGGTGCACGTTCGTTTGGCTTCGAGCGTATCAGCGAGATGCTGGAACAGAAGGTGCACGAGACCATCCTCGAGGTTGACCTGAACGCGCTGATCAGCAACCTGAACCATTTTCGCTCGTTCCTGAAGCCGGAGACCAAGATGGTGTGCATGATCAAGGCCGATGCCTACGGTGCCGGTGCGGTAGAGATTGCCAAGAGCCTGCAGGACCATCGCGTGGACTATCTCGCCGTGGCAGTAGCCGACGAGGGCGTGACGCTTCGCAAGGCCGGCATCACGCAGAATATCATCGTGATGAACCCGGAGATGTCATCGTTCAAGACGCTCTTCGACTACGACCTGGAGCCGGAGGTCTACTCCTTCCGACTGATGAACGCCCTTATCAAGGCGGCACGGCGACAGGGCATCACAGGATGGCCCGTCCACATCAAACTCGATACGGGCATGCACCGCCTGGGCTTCGACCCCAAGCAAGACCTTGACGAACTTATCGACTTGCTGAAACATCAGTCGGCCATCATTCCTCGCTCCATATTCTCGCATTTTGTGGGCTCCGACAGCGACGACTTCGACAGTTTCTCGGCACTCCAGTTCCAACGTTTCGACGAGGCCAGCAAGAAGATACAAGCCGCCTTCACGCATAAAATCCTGCGCCACATGGATAATTCAGCGGGAATAGAGCATTTCCCTGAGCGTCAACTGGATATGTGCAGACTGGGCATAGGGCTGTACGGGGTAGAACCCTACCAAATGAGAAATGAGAAAGGAGAAAGGAGAAATGCCGGCGGCAGCCATTTCTCATTTAACATTTCAAATTCCTCATTACTCACTTCTCATTCCTCATTTCTTCAATGTGTCAGCACATTGAAGACCACCATCCTGCAACTGCGCCATGTGCCCAAGGAGGAGACCGTGGGCTACAGCCGCAAGGGTATACTGACACGCGACAGCATTATTGCCGCCATCCCCATAGGCTATGCCGATGGTCTTAACCGACGACTCGGCAACCGCCACTGCTACTGCCTGGTGAACGGACAGAAGGCGGAGTACGTGGGCAATATCTGTATGGACGTGGCACTGATAGACGTGACCGACATCCCCTGCCAGGAGGGCGACAGCGTGGAGATATTCGGCAAGAACCTGCCCGTCACGGTGTTGAGCGAGGTGCTGGAGACCATCCCCTACGAGGTGCTTACCAGTGTGAGCAACCGCGTGAAGCGTGTCTACTTCCAAGACTGAGGATAGTTCATAGTTCATAATTCATAGTTGATAGTTTTTTTAAAAAAAAGAAGCAAGGCAAGCGTATAATTCAGAATTATTTTGTAATTTTGCACCCAATCTACGCATAAAACAAACAAATCAATAACAATGGAACAAATATTCAGTTACATTATCCAGTTGGGAGCGTCGGTCATGATGCCGATACTCTTCACCATCATCGGCCTGTGCATCGGTATGAAGTTCGGTAAGTCGCTCAAGAGCGGACTCTATGTGGGTGTCGGTTTCGTGGGACTAGGCATCGTCACCGCCCTGCTCACCACCAATTTCAACACGCCGCTCGATGCCATCTCAAAAATCTTCAACCTTAATCTGGCGGTCTTCGACATGGGATGGCCGGCAGCGGCCGCAGTGGCCTACAACACGGCCGTAGGCGCACTGATCATCCCCATCTGCCTGGGCATCAACTTCCTGCTGCTCATCACCAAGTGCACACGCACGGTGAACATCGACCTGTGGAACTACTGGCACTTCGCCTTCATAGGTGCCGTGGCCTACTTCGTCATGGACCAGAGCCTGCTGTGGGGCTATTTTGCCGCCATCGCCTGTTATATAGTGACGCTGGTCATGGCCGACCTCACCGCAGACCGCTTCCAGGGCTACTACGACAACATGGACGGCATCTCGATTCCGCAGCCTTTCTGCCAGAGTTTCACGCCCTTTGCCATCGCCATCAACTGGCTGCTCGACCGCATCCCAGGCTTTTCAAAACTCGACATCGACGCCGAGGGGCTGAAGCAGAAATTCGGCGTGCTGGGCGAACCGCTCGTGCTGGGTGTCATCGTGGGAGCACTGATAGGTGCTGCCGCCCATTTCGACCACTTCACCAATTTCGCTGCCTACGCCGCAGGCTTCGACTCTACCGCCGATGCCGTGATGAGCATCGTGAAGAGCGTGCTCTTCCTGGGTGTCACGATGGGTGCCGTCATGGAACTGATACCACGCATCACACGCCTGTTCATCGACGGACTGATGCCCATCTCGGAGAAGACGCAGGAGGTGGTGAAGCGTAAGTTCAAGGGCAAGAAGGTGTATATCGGCATGTCGCCAGCACTCGTCATCGGCCATCCTACGACACTGGTCGTCTCGCTGCTGCTCATACCCGTCACCCTCATCCTCGCCATCGCCCTGTCACGGGCCGGCAACCAGTTCCTGCCGCTGGCATCGCTGGCTGGCATGTTCTACGTCTTCGTGATGGTGCTGCCCTATACCAAGGGTAATGTGGTGAAGACATTCATCATCGGTCTCGTGGCAGTGACCATCGGCCTCTATTTCGTCACCGACATGGCACCGGCCTTCACGCTGGCCGCCAACACCGTGTTTGAGGCTACGCAGGACAAGGCCGCCCAGATTCCCGAGGGCTTCCAGGCTGGTGCCATGGACTTCGCCTCGTCGCTCTTCGGCTATGTCATCTATTCGTGTGTGAAATATCTCCAGTGGATAGGCATGGGCCTCCTCACACTCATCACCATTGCCATGGTGGCGTGGAACCGCATGCGCATCACCCGCGAGGAACGCGAAAAGAAATGAAATGGTTTATAGAAAAAGAGATTATTATTAAAACTGTATAAATAATGAACAAGAACACTTTTTTAACATTAATGCTTATGGGCAATTTACTGACCGTTTCTGCTCAGCAGAGCGTGAATTTCCAGACGGCATGCCATCCGGAAGATGTGAAGCACTACGACACGAAGACACTCCGCGAGCGCTTCGTCATGGAGAAGGTGATGGAAGCCGACAAGATCAACCTCACCTACTCCCACTACGACCGCTTTATCTTCGGCGGCGCCATGCCGGTGAACAAAACCCTGAAACTGGAGAACTTCCTAGAACTGGGACTCGACGTAGACCCGGGCATCAAGGAGAAGTACTTCCTCTACAACCGCGAACTCGGCGTGGTGAACTGCGGCGAGGGCGACGGCTGGGTCATCGTCGACGGCAAAGAGTATGCTCTTGCTCCCAAAGAGGCCCTGTATATCGGTCGCGGACATATAGGCAAGGACAAGGACGTGAACAAGGAGGTGCTCTTCCGCTCGAAGGACGCAGCAAAGCCTGCGAAGTTCTACCTGAACAGCGCCACCGCCCACCAGCACTACAAGACGCAGTGGGTCACCCTCGACGGCCGTAAGGGTTCACTGAAGGCTGCCGTCTGGGGACCGGTAGGCTCACTGGAGGAGTGCAACAACCGCACCGTATATAAACTCATCGTCAACGATGTGCTCGAGGAAGGCCCCTGCCAGTTGCAACTCGGACTGACGCAGTTGAATCCCGGTGCCGCATGGAACACCATGCCGCCTCACACCCACGGCCGCCGCATCGAGGCCTACTACTACTTCAACCTGCCGCAGGAGCAGACCATCGCCCATATCATGGGTGAGCCGCAGGAGAGCCGCGTGGTATGGCTGCACAACGAGCAGGCCATCATGTCGCCAGAGTGGAGCATGCACGCCGCCGCCGGCACCTACTACTACACCTTCATCTGGGGTATGGCCGGCGAGAACCTCTACTATAACGACAAGGACAACATTCCCGTGATAGACATAAAGTAACAAAGCCCACCCAAGCCCTCCCAAAGGGAGGGATGTCTGTATAGATAATTTGGACGGGCTATTATATAGCAAACATTCATTATAATTAATAACTAAAAAACGGAGCACCCTAATGTAACTAAACATCCCTCCCTTTGGGAGGGCTTGGGTGGGCTTTCAATTATGACTCCAATTCAAACCACCAAAATGTCCAACTTCCGTTGGGTCATCTGTGCGTTGCTCTTCCTGGCAACCACCGTGAACTACATGGACCGTCAGGTCTTGTCACTAACCTGGAAAGACTTCATCGCCGTCGACTTCCACTGGAGCGATGCCGACTATGGCCTTATCACTGGCGCTTTCTCTCTGTTCTATGCCGTGGCTAACCTCTTCGCAGGTAAGTTCATCGACTGGATGGGCACGAGGAAAGGCTACCTCATCGCCATCTTCGTGTGGTCGCTGGGTGCATGCCTCCATGCAGCCTGCGGCTGGGGGGCTGTAGGCATTGCCGGCTTCGTTTCCTTGTCGCTGACCACCATCTCGGTATGGCTGTTCCTCGCCTGCCGTCTGATATTGGCCGTCGGCGAGGCAGGCAACTTCCCTGCCGCCATCAAGGCCACCGCCGAGTATTTCCCGAAGAAAGACCGCGCCTTCTCCACCTCTATCTTCAATAGCGGTGCCAGCGTCGTCGCCCTCGCTGCTCCCGCCACCATTCCCCTGCTGGCTCGCGCCTGGGGCTGGGAGATGGCGTTCATCATCATCGGTGCACTGGGCTTCGTGTGGATGTTCCTCTGGGCATGGCTCTATGATAAGCCGCGCCACAACAAGCGCGTGAACCAGGCTGAACTGAACTATATCGAGCAGGACAACGACCTGGCCGAGGTGCAGGACCGCGACGCCGTGAAGGAAGAAAAGACCATCCCCTTCTTCCAGTGCTTCACCTACAAGCAGACGTGGTCGTTCCTCGTGGGTAAGTTTATGACCGACGGCGTGTGGTGGTTCTTCCTCTTCTGGGCACCTGCCTATTTCAGCGACCAGTATGGCTACACCAGCGACAGCGCCATGGGCATCGCACTCATCTTCACCCTCTACGCCATCGTCACCGTCCTCTCCATCGGCGGCGGATACCTGCCCAAGTATTTCGTGGAAAAACGCGGCATGAACCCCTACCTGGGACGTATGCGTGCCATGTTCATCTTCGCCTGCTTCCCCGTGCTCGGCCTCTTCGCACAGCCCCTTGGCACCATCAGCGCCTGGTGGCCCGCCATCCTCATCGGTCTGCTCGGCGCCGGTCATCAGGCATGGTCGGCCAACCTCTTCAGCACCGTGGGCGACATGTTCCCGAAGTCGACCATCGGCACGCTCGTAGGCCTGGGCACCATGGCCGGCGGTATCGGCTCCATGTCCATCAACTATGGCTCGGGCATCTTCTTCAAGTGGGCTGCCGACCTCTCCATTGATAAGGTTGGTGCAGAGAATGCCTTCACCTTCTTCGGCTTCGACGGCAAGCCTGCCGCCTACATGGTGGTGTTCTGCATCTGTGCCGTGGCCTACCTCATCGGCTGGTTTATCATGAAGACCCTGGTGCCTAAGTACAAACCCATCGTGGTGGAGTAACGGCTCAGTCGATTTTCGGGTCAGCATCACCATGGGTGACAGTTAATCACCCTGGGTGACAGTTAATCACCCTGGGTGACAATTAGTTAGTGACCCCACCCCTGCCCCTCCCCTA
>JAFSYY010000068.1 GCA_017455845.1 Prevotella sp.
GACAGTAAGATACAGACCCCACCCCAACCCCTCCCCTTCTTGCGTCCCGCTGGTAGCAAGCGCCCGCAAGCGGTCGAGCGGAAGGGAGGGGAGCGGCTGCGCACTATTTAGACTGTATGCACCGGAAATATCGACTGCCCCCTATTTATTTGAAACGCCAAACAATTATCCAAAAAAGATTATCCAATTCGGATAAAACAGTCTAAGCCCTAGGCTGGTTCACAAATTTACGATAGTCTTTCCTGAACGGTTCCGAGGCGAACCAGCCTGATGATGTTGGTGGTCTCGTTAATCCAAATCAACAGGAAGTCATCTTCAACAATCTTTTCCTCGGCAATGTGCTCAAGGAGGCGGCTCACGCTGCTGTTGCGCCTGCGAGCCTCGCTGTGAAGGTCGGCCAGAAGATAGTCGGGAAGCCGGAGTATCAAAACTGTATACAAAAAGTATTCCGGCTGTATACAACTTGTATTCCGGCCGAATACAGTTTGTATACAGCCGGAATACTTTTTGTATACAGCCGGAATACAAGTTGTATACGGCCGTAATACAAAAATAACGTCTAAACATTTGCGTTTCCCATACTTTATTATTACCTTTGCAACCAGTTAGTACGAAAGATTACCTTTGCAACCAGTTAGTAATAAGAATAGTAAAGACATGAACACCACGACGACAAGAGCAGACTTGGGGGCCCCGGAAACCAAGACCCCCAGGATTCTATATCATGTGACAGCGTTCCTGGTGGTTGCCGTCTGGGGTTCTACGTTTGTGTTCACCAAACTGCTGCTGCTGGACGGTTTCTCGCCGGCGCAGATCTTCATGCTCCGCTTTCTGATGGCATACGTGCTGTTGCTGGTGTTTTGTCTGTTCCGTGGCATACGCTGGAAGGCGGACAACTGGAAAGACGAGTTGCTGATGGTGGGTCTGGGCATCACCGGCGGGTCGCTGTATTTCCTGGCCGAGAATGAAGCCATGAACCATACCACCACCACTAACACGTCGATGATAGTCTGCCTCTGTCCGCTGTTTGCATCGGCGCTCATCGCCCTGTTTTACAAGTCGCAGCGGCTGAACAGCACGCAGATCCTCGGCACCCTCATCGCTGCTGCGGGCCTGGCTGTCGTGGTGCTGAATGGGCGCTTCGTGCTTCATCTCTCTCCCGTAGGCGACTCGCTGGCCTTTGTGGCCTGCCTCTGCTGGGCGGTGTACAGCCTGCTGCTTATTCCTGCCAATGCGAAGTACGACACGCTGTTTGTCACGCGCAAGGTGTTCTTCTACGGACTGGTATCCATGACACCCTATTTCATCGTGCGTCCCGGGCTGAACACACACCTGCTGCTGGAGCAGCCTTCGCTCCTCTGGAACCTGCTGTTCCTGGGCTGTGTGGCATCCTTCCTGTGCTATCTCATCTGGAACTGGGTTATCAAGAAACTTGGTGCCGTGATGGCAACCAACTATGTCTATTTCAATCCCGTCACCACGATTCTCTTTGCCTGGCTGGTACTCTCGGAGCCAATAACCGTTTACTTTATTTTCGGCACGGTGCTTATCCTTGTCGGAATGATTTTAAGTGATTGTCGTCAACATCAGGAACTGGAAAACGAGTTAGAGTGTAAGGAATAATGAACAGGTGCCTATTACATACAACCGTCTTATGCTCCGTGCTGCATCTGCTGGTCGACGGGCTCTGCGTGTGCTGTCTTTATCTGATAGCAGCGGCGCTTCCTGTATCACATCTTGTGGGCATCTTCCTGACCTACAACATATTGGCGTTCCTCACACAGCCGCTCACGGGCCTTTGGGCCGACAGGATGGAACGCAAGCACTGGATGCTGCTGGCATCAGTCTTTTTGCTGACAATGGCAGTCATGGCCACATCGCTGGTCATTAGCCTGAGACTGACGGCTTTGGGGGTGATGGTGGTGGCTGTGCTGCTGGGAATGGGCAACTCGCTGTTCCATGTGTGGGGAGGCAAGCAGGTGGCAGTGAGGACGGGCAACGACATGCGTGCGCTAGGCACCTTTGTGTCGACGGGTGCTTTCGGCCTGTCCTTAGGCATCGTGTTCTTCTCGTGGCCCTTGCTCTATGCGGCCTTGCTGAGCATCTGTCTGCTGTCGGCGGCTTATGTGCAAACGGACCTCCAGACAGGTACTGCCGAAGTGGCCGACAAGGCGGGCGGGCGCCGCTTCAGTATGCTATTCGTCGGGCTGTCTCTGCTGGTGCTGATGATTGTCGTCATGCTCAGGTCTCTGGTTGGTGAGACGTTCACCGGCGAGATGCCAAAGAGCCACGGCCTGGTGCTCCTGATAGGCGGTCTGTCGATGCTGGGCAAGATGGCCGGCGGATGGCTTGCACGCCATCTGGGCATCGTCAGGATGCTCGTGGCTGCCGTGTGCCTGGTAGCGCTGTGCCTTGTGTTCAGGAGTCAGGGGCTGGCGGTTCTGCTTGTGGGCTTGTTTGCTGTCAACACGACGATGCCTGTCACCCTTTATCTGGCCAATGCGGTGCTGCCCAAGCGGGAAGGGCTGGCCTTCGGGCTGCTTGCCGCTGCACTGATTCCCGGTTATCTGTTTGCAACCATTTAGCCTATGATGGTGACGATGCTATTGCTGGCCCTCATTTCAACGGTTCTCATAGAACTCGCGGTGTTGCTGCTCCTGCGCGAAAGGAGTAAATGGGTGCTGGGCGCGTCGGTCGTCGTCAACATCTTCACGAACATACCGCTGAATCTTTTCGTAGTCTATATAGACAGCAGCGTCAAGACGATGATCCTGGGCGAACTCCTGGTGGTCGTGGTAGAAGCATTATGGTACTACCTGTTTCTCCGCGTTCTGTCGCGTGCCTTCATCTATAGTTCGCTGTGCAATGCCATCAGTTTCCTGACCGGTCTGCTGGCAGAACTCCTTATAGCAGTCTTTCATATATTATTAACCCTATAAAATCTATTGTATTATGGTATTATTAGACATTATTGTTGAACCGCATCGAGTTCCTGACACCATTCCTGTTCCCAAACCTATTATCCACGACACGGTACCTGTCTCTTCAGACACGGTAGATACCGTCGTTTATAACGTCAACACACTTAGCGGCAGCCAGCAATTGGCCGACGCAGCACCTATTCCCCCGGAAGCACTGACAGGCGACGACTGCTCGACACTGCTATGGTCTATAGTCGTCGTGCTGGCCGCCTTGTGCCTGTGCTTCTATTTCGTCAGGAACTACCGGAAAGCAAGAAACTAAGCAATTGGGCCTACTTGAAAAAGTTCGCTGGCGGTAGCAGAGGCTTTTTAAAGTGGACCCAACAATTAATTATCAAAAAAAATCAATGAACCAGAAGAGCATATTGAAGTTCCTGAGGCAGGTGATGGCCAACAACAACCGTGAGTGGTTTCAGGAACATAAGAAGGAATACGAGACCGTCAGGGCGGAGTTTGAGCGGGGCGTTGGGCAGGCGCTGGAACGCATCGTGACGTTCGACCCCGAGATAGCCCACGTCGGGGTGAAGGACTGCACCTACCGCTTCTATCGCGACACGCGGTTCTCGCCCGACAAGTCGCCATACAAGAACCATCTCGGCGCCTATATCAACGCCAAGAGCAAGAAGGCGCTGCGCGGCGGGTACTACCTGCACCTGGAGCCCGGCCACTGCCTGCTGGCCGTGGGCAACTACTGGCTGCCGACAAATATCCTGACCTCGTGTCGCAACGAAATCATGGGAAACACGGCAGAATGGCTCAGGTGTGTGGAGAGCGAGGCGTTTCAGAAGTATTTCGGCAGCGATGTGCCGATGAACACGCGGCAGCCTACGGATGTAGACAGTTGGGACCAGCCGCAAGGCTTTGGTCTGGCGAAGTTGAAGACCTGTCCCTCGGGCTTCCCCAAGGACTGGCCCCACGTGAACTATCTGCGCCTGAAGGACTACTGCTGCTGGCATGCCGTCTCTGACACGTTTTTCGAAGGCGACGGCTGGCTCGACGAGATGGAGCGCATGTTTCGTGCCGCCAAGCCGATGATGGACTTCATGAACAGCGTGATAGACGACTACGAGTAATCTATTTCATTTCTTCCCACTGTAAGACAGCACCATTGCGGCGGGCAGGGTCGGGGCCGGCAAAGTCCATGGAGTAGGAACTGCCGGTGGTGGGGCTCTTACCTATATAGCGGTGGTTCTTCAGCGAGAGCAGCATGAAGTCGTGGTCGAGGTAGTCCTGCCAGAGGAAGATCTCGGCCTCGTTGCCATCGGCGGTGAAGCGCACGTCGCCGGGCAGTCCGTCGCCATAGACCTTGACGAAGCGGCCGTCGGCACACTGCAGCGACACCATGCCCTGTCCGCGGTCGATAACCTTGAACTGCGTCAGCGGGCTCTTGTCGTCGGCACGGGTGTCGTGGAGCACGCCGTGCTTCAGGGCGACGGCCGGGCGGCCCGTGCCTTTGTTGATGATGCGGAAGGTCTTGCCGTAGGGTATGTTTTGGCTACGGTCGGCACAAGGCTCCTCGACGGTGAAGTTGTCGAACTCGGCATAGCCGCCCTGCTTGCCCTTAACGTTGAAGGCGAAGAGGGCGTGGCGCGAGCCTTGGAAGGTGATGAGTTGATAGGTCAGCGGCATCATGCGGCCTAATGTCTGGAAGTTCTGGCCGTCGGTGCTGTAGGCATACTGGGCCTGGTTGTCGTCGTAGTCGCCGATGCAGCGGAGCCAGATTTTCCCGTGGGGTAAACCCACGGGCACGGACACGGTGTCGTTGGTCATCTGCTCGAAGCAGCGGAGGGTATAAAGGTTTTCGCCTTGACTCTTTGACCTTTCACCCTGACTCTTTATTTGATGATCTTTCACGATGCCAATCCACGAGCAGGGCACGTTGATGTTGCCAAGACCGCAGACGTCGCCGTCTTTCATGCCCTTGACATACAGTTCTACGGTGGCGACTGACTTCGGGCCGATGACGCGCTGGGTCAGCGTGTTACGTGCCCACATCAGTTGCTCGGCGGGCTGCGACAGGATGCGCAGACGGCCGCCCTTCAGGCTCCACATCTTGTCGTCGGGGTTGTGGTTCCACTGCCAGATGGGGTTTAAAGAGGTGAGAGGTGAGGGGTGAGAGGTGAGAGAATAGTTGAAGTCGTCGGAGCGGACGTAGGGGGCGTGGGGTTGGTAATCTCTCACCTCTTGCCTCTCACCTCTCACCTCTAATCCCGGCTTGAACCACGTGCGGGGTGCGCGACCCAGATTGCCCTTCAGTCCTACCATGGGCCAGCCGTCTTCCCACGTCATGGGCATGAGGCAGACGGTGCGGCCTATGCTGTGGAAGTCCTGCATGAAGAGTGCCCACCACGAGCCGTCGGTGGCCTGCACGATGCCGCCCTGATGGGCGTTGTCGCAGCCCGTGGCGTCTGGGCTGGCGGACATGACGCCGAACTTCGTGCCGTCTTCGCCGATGCGGTACTTCGTGCCGCGTGGCACCGTCGTGCGGCCCACGCCGTGGTAGCCATAAGTCTCGTCGGCCTGGATGACGCGCGTCTCGTAGGGGCCCCAGATGCTCTTCGAGCGTGAGCAGAGTGTGCGGCCATTGGGCGAGTAGTCGGTGGAGATGAGGTAGTACATGCCGTCGATCTTATAGACATGATGGCCCTCGCCGATGCCGTTGCCTTCGGGTATGATGACGCGGTCGGTGCCCTCCACGGGGCCGCTCATGTCGGGCTTCAGTTCGGTGCAGTGCACCTCGCCATACTTATGGATGGCATAGATCTTGCCGTCGTCGTCGAAGAGCACGCCCAGGTCGTAGATGTTGCCCTGCATGTTATGATGGGTCCACGGGCCGTGGATGTCCTTCGCCGTGTAGCACTGCAGACCCTTGCCGTTGACGTTGGAGAAGACATAGAACTGCCCGTTGGCATAGCGGATGCAGGGCGCCCAGATGCCCTGGCCGTAGATCTCCTGATGGTTTTTCAGGGCGAAGCGGTCTTCAGGGAAGTCGAAACGGTCGAAGCAGTAGGCAATGTTCTCCCAGTTCACCAGGTCCTTCGAGTGGAGGATGACCAGGCCTGGCACGGCATGCATCGTCGTGCCGGCGAGGTAGTAGTCGTCGCCCACGCGGATAACGTCGGGGTCGGAGAACTCGTCGTAGAACAGGGGGTTGGTAAAGGTGCCGTTGCCGTTGTCGGCCGTCCACGACATCGTTGTTTTCTGTGCTCCCAGGGCGTTGGCAGTCATCTCACTCTGTGCAAGGGTTACTGCCGATGTCGTCAGCATCAAGGCAGCCATCATCATCATTTTCTTCATGTGTTTCAGATTTTTGCGGTAAAGATACGAAAAAATGTGGAAACAACACTATCTTTGCTTCCACATTTAACATTAGTTGAGGCTTTGCGTAACTGCTCACTCATCTAAAACGAACCTAAATACGCCGCGAACTCGGTAGGTTGATTAGACGCGTAGCGTTCCAAAAGGGATTAAACAGACCTCGTTAGCCGCGAAAATATGTCATTTGCCGTAAGAGTGTTCCTCACCACCTGCCCGCCTACTCCCTGGTAAATCCGGCGGCAAGGACGCTCAGACGCACATCTTCGGCCTGGGCCAGTGCCTGTGCGCAGGCAATGATGGTGGAGCCGGTGGTCACGATGTCGTCGACCAGCAGGAGGTGCTTGCCGCGAATCTGTTCCGGCGCTTGCAGGTGAAACACTCCGCTGACATTCTCGCGGCGCTCCCACGCGCTCTGATGCGTCTGGCTCTTTTCAAACTGCACACGCCTCACCACCTTATTATATATAGGAAGGTGGGTGACGATGCTGATGCCCCGTGCCAGCATCTCGCTTTGGTTATAGCCACGCTGACGGCGGCGCTCGCCGGTGATGGGGACAGGCACGATGGCATCGATGCCGTCGAAGAAACCCTGGGGCTGGTGCCTGACAGCAATCTGCTCGCCTATATCCTCGCCCAGCATCGCGTCGCCGTGGTATTTCAGGTCGTAGATCATCTTGCTGGGTGCACCATGCGACCGGTAATAGAACCAGGCCGAGGCTTTCTCAACAGGAAACTGACCCCAGAAGAGGCGTGCCAGCGCATTGTCGTAGGGCGACTGGCTGAAGGGTGTGACATCCAGTTCCAGGTCGCACCCTACGCATAGCAGCGACTCGTTGGGCGACAGCCGGTTGCCGCAGGCAATACACCGGCGGGGAGATATCAGGTCAAGCAGGTTTGTCCAGATACTCGTCTTCATATACTATTTGCTGGCCGAAACTTTGCTGCAAATATAGATAAAAAACTCGAGATTATAAGCCAGTCGAGATAAAAAAGTGAACAAATTGCCCCGAAAATACGGTCGTTCTGCGTTCGCTCGGCCTAAAAGGACGCTTTGCCTGCAAAGAATCCTCCAAAATCCGTTACCAGTTACAACTTTTTTCGAACTCCGCGAAGCGCCTGAGCACCTGCTGGAGCGCAAGAACTTTGGCTTCACCGAAGTTACGCAGCACTCGGAAATAAAAAGAAAAACAAGTTTTCCTTTTGCATTTCTCTCGTTTTTTCGTAACTTTGCACCGGCTAAATCAGACAAAGGTAAACAACACCGAGAAATAACCAAGCCGAAGGACAACTGTTTTATTAGACGTAACGACAATGGCACTGAATCTGAACAAGAATTTAAAACTGTACTACTCCATTAAGGAGGTGGCAGAGATGTTTAACCTTAACGAGAGCACGTTACGGTTCTGGGAGACTGAGTTTCCCTACCTGAAGCCGAAGACGGTAGGTCCGAACAAAGTGCGCCAATATGCTGAGAAGGATATTGAGCAAATAAGGCTGATACACAACCTTGTAAAGGTGCGTGGCTTCAAACTGGCAGCCGCGAAGAAGATTATCAATGCCAACCGCGACGGTGCCGACCGCAAGGCGGAGGTACTGTCGCGGCTCATTGACGTGCGTGACAACCTACAAGCACTGAAGCGCGAGTTGGACGGGCTTCAGTAACTTCTCACTTCTAAACCAGTTTGCTGAGGTCTTTTTCTGCAATGAACTTCAGGTTGTTGAGGATGATGACCTCGCGGGCCTTTTCACGGTTGTCGGTACGGAACACGAGGATGCCCTTGCCGCGCAGCAGGAACGTGTACATATAGGCAATGCTGATGCCCGCGTCGCTGAAGGTCTTGACGGCATCGGCAGCACGTCCTGGCTCGTCGTCGAGTTCCAGTGCAAGCACGTCGCTGAGGGCAACGGCTACGCCTGCCTTCTTCAGTTCCTCGTAGGCGCGGATGGGCTCCGAGCATATCAGCCTGTAGATGCCATACTCTGCCGTGTCGGCAATGGTGGAGGCTACAATCTGGATCTTGGCCTCTTTCAATACTTCAAGAACCTTGATAAGGGTGCCCGAGCGGTTCTCGATGAAAATGGATAACTGATGGATAGTCATAATTTTTTTAGTTAAGAGTGAAGAATTTGCTTCCGCAGTTTCTTGAACATCAATCTGTCACTTGTTATAATAATTATTATTATGGAGTGAATATTACTGGTAAACCTTGCGCTTGTCTACGACGCGGACGGCCTTGCCTTCGCTGACGGGCAGTGTGCCGCGAGGCACGAGTTTCACACGCGGGGTGAGCAGTATCTCGTCCTTCAGGGCACGGGTGACGTCCTTGATGAGTTGCTGAAGGCGGCCATAGTCGTCGGTGAACATATCTGCGAGTTCCACCTCCACGGTCATGTTGTCGTTGTCGTTGTCGGTGGTCAGGGTAATCAGGTAGTTGTTGCCCAACTCCTTATAGTTCATCAGGATCTTCTCAATCTGGATGGGGAAGATGTTGACGCCTCTGAGCACCATCATATCGTCGGAGCGGCCGCGCATGCGGTCCAGGCGTATATGGTTGCGCCCGCAGGGACAGGTGCGTCCAAGCACGCGGGTGAGGTCGCGGGTACGGTAGCGCAGCAGCGGCATGGCCTCACGGCACAGGGTGGTGAGCACCAGTTCGCCAATCTCGCCGTCGGGCACGGGCTCCAGGGTCTCGGGATCAACAATCTCCACGATATAGTAGTCCTCCCAGAAGTGCAGGCCGTTTTGCTCCTTGCACTCGAATCCTACGCCGGGTCCGCACATCTCGCTCATGCCAAACGAGTTGTAGGCTTTCACGCCGAGCATCTCCTCGATGCGCTTGCGCTGCTCCTCCGAGTGAGGCTCGGCGCCGATGGCCAGCATCTTCAGTTTGGTGTCGCGACGCGGGTCGACGCCCTGCTCCTGCATCACCTCGTAGAGGCGGGTGACATACGATGGTACGGCATGGATAGCCGTGGTGCCGAAGTCCTTGATGAACTTTATCTGCCGCAGTGAGTTGCCGGCAGCGGCTGGCACTGTGAGCATGCCCAGTTTCTCGGCACCGTACTGGAAGCCCAGACCGCCGGTGAACATGCCATAGCCAGAGGAGTTCTGGAACACGTCGTCGGGGCGCAGACCCACCATCCATAGGTTACGAGCCACCTGGTTGGCCCATTCGTCGAGGTCTTTCTTCGTGTGTAGGATGACGGTGGGGTTGCCCGTCGTTCCACTTGACGAGTGCAGGCGCACACAGTCGCGCAGGGGAACACAGGCCATGCCGAAGGGGTAGTTGTCGCGCAGGTCGGCCTTCGTGGTGAATGGCAACTTGCGCACATCGTCGAGTGTCTTGATGTCGTCGGGTGTGATGCCAGCCTCCTTGAATTTCCTCTGATAGATTTCGTTGTTCATGCAGTGGCGCACGGTTTCCTTGAGTCGTTCCAGTTGGAATGTCTCAATCTGCTCACGCGTCATGGTCTCACGTTCCGGATTAAAAAACTTAGAATCATTCATATAATTTATTTATTTCAAATATCTAATAATACTTCTCACCTCTCACTTCTCACCTCTCACTTCTCAGAGTTTGCGGTTGTCAATGACATGAGAACTCTTGCCCTGTGAGCGCTCGATGGTTCCAGGAGCCTTCAGTTGCACCTTGGCAGAGATGCTCAGCACGCTCTTCAACTTGGCTGCCAACTTCTTTTCAAGGGTATCGACAGCGGCAGGCGTGTCGAAGGTGGATGTAAAGACCTCTTGGCGCAACTCGGCCTGTACCAGCAGCGTGTCGAGATTCTTCTCGCGATCAACGATAAGCATATAGCGCGGTGCAAACTCCGGCAGCGAGAGGATGACGCTCTCCACCTGTGACGGGAATACGTTGATGCCTCGGATGATGAGCATATCGTCCGAGCGGCCCTCTATGCGGCCCATGCGTACGGCGGTGCGGCCGCAGTCGCATTGGCCGGGCAGCAGCGAGCAGAGGTCGCGGGTGCGGTAGCGGATTACGGGCATACCCTCCTTTGTCAGAGTGGTGAAGACCAGTTCTCCCGTCTGTCCGAGAGGCAGCGGCTCCAGCGTTGTGGGATTGATGATTTCCGGATAGAAATGGTCTTCGCAGATATGCGAGCCATGCTGCATCTGACACTCATAACTCACCGACGGGCCCATCACCTCCGAGAGGCCGTAGATATTATAGCCCTTCAAGCCGAGACGCTCCTCTATCTCCTTGCGCATGTTCTCCGTCCACGGCTCGGCGCCGAAGGCACCCACGCGCAGTTTTATCTGTTCCTTGGTGATGCCCATCTTGTCCATCGTCTCAGCGAGGTAGAGGGCATACGACGGTGTGCAGGCGATACCGGTGATACCCAGGTCGCGAATCAGTTTCAGGTGCTTCTCCGTGTTGCCCGTGCCGGCAGGGATGACCGATGCGCCGAGGTGCTCCACGCCGTAGTGGGCACCCAGGCCGCCGGTGAACAGGCCATAGCCGTAGGCCACAGAGAAGATGTCGTCGCGGGTGACGCCGTAGGCCGTCAGACAGCGTGCCATACACTCGCTCCACACGCCGATGTCCTTGCGGGTATAGCCCACGATAGTAGGGTTGCCCGTTGTGCCCGAAGAGGCATGCACGCGGATAATCTCGCTCTGCGGTGCGGCCTGCAGGCCGAAGGGATAGTTGTCGCGCAGGTCTTTCTTGGTGGTAAAGGGCAGTTTCTTAATATCCTCGATGGTTTGGATGTCATCGGGGCGAATATCCATTTCCTGTAGTTTATTACGATAGAACGGCACGTTGTGATAGACGTATTCTACAATTTTGTGCAGTCTCTTACCTTGCAGAGCGCTCATCTCGTCGCGGCTCATACATTCTTTGTTCGGATTCCAAATCATATTTGTTTTGTGTTGAGTAGTGATCGGCTTTTGTCAAACTGTTTGCAAAAGTACAACTTTTCTTTCATTCTGCAAAGAAAAAGAACAGAAAAGTGGCGGTTGTTTTTAAACATTATGGGGGAAATGTTTGGCAGTATCAGAAAAAAGAATTATTTTTGCAACGTAAAAACCTGAAACTATGATCAACAAACAACTATTAGAGCCAGAGAGCATCGTCGTCATCGGCGGCAGCAACAATGTGCATAAACCTGGAGGCGCCGTGGTGCGCAACCTCCAGAGCGGCGGCTATCAGGGCACGCTGCGCGTGGTCAACCCCAAGGAAGACGAGGTGCAGGGCATCAAGGCTTTCCACGACGTGAAGGAACTGCCACCCACCGACCTGGCCATCCTCGTGGTGGCGGCGAGGTTCTGTCCCGACTATGTTGACTTCCTCGCCAAAGAGAAGAATGTGCGAGCCTTTATCATCATCTCGGCGGGCTTCAGCGAGGAGACCCACGAGGGTGCCTTGCTGGAGCAGCGCATCCTCGACACTTGCCATCAGTATGGCTGTGCGCTCATCGGCCCCAACTGCATCGGCCTGCTCACCCGCTGTCACCACTCCGTGTTCACCAAGCCCATCCCCAACCTGAATCCCAAGGGTGCAGACTTTATCAGCGGCTCTGGTGCCACGGCGGTGTTTATCCTGGAGAGTGCCGTCACCAAGGGTCTGCAGTTCAACAGCGTGTGGTCGATAGGCAATGGCAAGCAGATAGGCATCGAGACGGTGTTGGAATATATGGACGAACACTTTGATGCCGAGCACGACTCGCTGGTGAAACTGTTGTATATCGAGAATATCGCCGACCCCGACAAGTTGCTTTACCACGCCACGTCGCTCATCAAGAAGGGCTGTCGCATTGCAGCCATCAAAGCGGGCTCGTCGGAGAGCGGCAGCCGTGCGGCCAGCAGCCATACGGGTGCCATCGCCAGCAGCGACTCGGCCGTCGAGGCCTTGTTCCGCAAGGCGGGCATCGTGCGCTGCTTCAGCCGTGAGGAACTCACCACCGTGGGCTGTATCTTTAAGGTAACGGAGAATTCTCTTACCCCTCACCCCTCACCTCTTAGTTCCCACCTTCGCTTCGCCATCGTCACCCATGCCGGCGGTCCTGGCGTGATGCTGACCGATGCGCTGTCGAAGGGTGGCATGCTGGTGCCGCCGCTCACGGGTGCTGTGGCCGAGGAACTCAAGTCAAGACTGCTGCCTGGCAGCAGCGTGGCCAACCCCATCGACATCCTGGCTACAGGCACAGCCGAGCACCTGGGCATTGCCATCGACTACTGCGAACAGATGGACGATATTGATGCCATTATGGTGATCTTCGGCACGCCCGGACTGGTGAAGATCTTCGAGGTGTACGACGTGCTCGACAAGAAGATACGCGAGTGCAGGAAGCCCATCTTCCCCGTGCTGCCCAGCGTGAGCACCGCCGGCCCCGAGGTGCAGGAGTTCCTGAAGCGCGGCCATGTGAATTTCAGCGACGAGGTGACGCTGGCCACGGCGCTGACACAGATTATGAAGACCCCCGACCCGGCACGCTTCGAGGTGGAACTTTACGGCACCGACATACCTCGCCTGCATAAAGTCATCAGTGGCATCAAGGAGAACGGCTACGTGTCGCCCGACCTGGTGCGCGAGATCTTGTCCTGTGCCGGCATCCCTCTTGTTCCCGAACTCGTTTCCACCTCCAAGGACGAGTTGTCGGCCTTTGCCGAGAAGGTGGGCTATCCTGTGGTGGCCAAGGTCGTAGGCCCTGTACACAAGAGCGATGTGGGCGGCGTGGCCCTGAACATCCGTTCCAAGGAGGTGCTCGCAGCCGAGTTCGACCGCATGATGCAGATCCAGGATGCCACGGCGGTGATGGTGCAGAAGATGATACGCGGCACCGAACTCTTCATCGGTGCCAAGTACGAGCCGCGTTTCGGCCATGTGGTGCTCTGCGGTCTGGGCGGCATCTTCGTCGAGGTGCTGAAGGATGTGTCTTCCGGCCTGGCTCCGCTGAGTTACGACGAGGCCTACTCCATGATCCACTCCCTGCGCGGTTATAATATAATAAAAGGTACGCGAGGGCAGAAGGGCATCAACGAGCGCAAGTATGCCGAGATCATCGTGCGCCTCTCCACGCTTCTGCGCTTTGCCACGGAGATAAAAGAAATGGACATCAACCCGCTGCTCGCCGATGAGACCGACGTCATTGCGGTTGATGCCCGTATACTGATAGAAAAGTAGTTCGCCTACAGATGCAGCGTATGTCCCATGCGCTGCTGTTTTGTTTTCAGATAGCGGAGGTTATACTCGTTGGGTGTAATCTCGATAGGCACGTTCTCTACGATTTCCAGGCCGTAGGCCTCCAGTCCGACGCGCTTCACGGGGTTGTTGGTCATGAGGCGCATCTTGTGCACGCCGAGGTGTCTCAGCATCTGTGCGCCGCAGCCATAGTCGCGCTCGTCGGCCTTGAAGCCCAGGCAGAGGTTGGCATCTACCGTGTCGTAGCCTTCCTCCTGCAGTTTATAGGCAGCGAGTTTGTTCATCAGGCCTATGCCGCGGCCCTCCTGCTGCATATAGACGATGACCCCCTTGCCCTCTTCCTCAATCTTCTGCATGGCGCGGTGCAGTTGTTCGCCGCAGTCGCAGCGCTTTGAGCCGAGGATGTCGCCCGTGGTACAGGAAGAATGTACGCGCACGAGGATAGGCTCGTCTTCCTGCCATTCGCCCTTGATCAGTGCGAAATGTTCCAGTCCGTTGGATTTCTGTCGGAAAGGTATGATGCGGAAGTGCCCGTAGCCTGTGGGCATGTCGGTCTCGACACCCACCTCGATGAGCGACTCCTGCTGCAGGCGGTAGGCAATGAGGTCCTTGATGGTGATAATCTTCAGGTTGTGCTCACGTGCGAAGGCCATCAGTTGTGGCATGCGGGCCATGGTGCCGTCGTCGTTCATAATCTCTATCAGCGCACCGGCAGGGTAGAGACCTGCCAGTCGGCACAGGTCTATGGCGGCCTCGGTATGTCCGCTGCGGCGCAGCACGCCGTTGTCCTGGGCATAGAGTGGATTGATGTGTCCGGGTCGTCCGAAGGTCTGCGGCGTGCTCTTCGGGTCGGCCAGTGCCTGTATGGTAGCGGCGCGGTCGTGGGTCGAGACGCCGGTGCTGCATCCCTCCAGTTTGTCTACGGTCACGGTGAATGGCGTTCCGAGCATGGAGGTGTTCTCGCTGACCTGGCGCGGCAGGTCAAGTTCCTGGCTACGGCTGATGGTGATGGGTGCGCAGAGCACGCCCCGTGCGTTTTTCAGCATAAAGTTCACCATCTCGGGCGTGATCTTCTCTGCGGCGCAGATAAGGTCGCCCTCGTTCTCGCGGTCTTCGTCGTCGACTACGACGAGGAACTTGCCTTGGCGGAAGTCCTCGACGGCCGATTCTATTGTTGAAAGATTCAGTTCCATGTTGTTGTTAGGAGTTGTTAGTGTTGTGTTATTTTGGGTATGAGTTTCTTGTTGATGCGGATGATGTCCTGCAGGTCTTTGTACAGACGGTAGCGGAAGCGTATCATGCGGAAATAGAAGAAGATGCCCGTAGGCAGGAACAGGCCCGTGATAATGTTGAGCCACTTACGCTGGAAAGGTCGTGTGTGGGCGTGGGTGGCAATGACGGGGTATTCGTTGAGTACCGTCAGCACATGGTTGTCGCGGGTATAGGAGAGATCTTCGATAGTATCTTCGAGCATATTGTTGATATGCTCTATCTCGTGGTCGTCGCCCGGGCGGAAGAACACCTTGACGGGGTTGGGCCAGCGCAGCAGCCTGTTGGTCTCGGAGTACTTGGCAATCTCGTTGCTGATGTTGGCGAGCATATCGGCATCTGCCTGGTATTTCGGCTCATCTATGATGACTTCCTTCTTCACGATGTTGCGCTTCAGCCTGAGACCGAACATGCGCATGATAATTAGGCGGTAGGCGTCGATGTTGAACACGGTAGAGTCCTGGTTGGCCTTATAGGTGAAGAAGACGGCGAGAGGTGCCAGCACAACGGTAGAGATGCCTCGCCCGAACCACACCGTCCAGTTGTCGTCGCGTGCCATTCGGAAGCCGGTCATATCGAGCAGGTAATAGATCAGGAACACGATGACCGACACGATGACGGGCACGCCGAGGCCGCCCTTGCGGATAATGGCTCCGAGCGGTGCGCCAATAAAGAAGAAGATAATGCACGAGAGCGCCAGGGTGAACTTATAGATAGCCTCCAACTGATGGGTGCGCTCCAGGCGGTTGAAATGGCGGGCATATTCGCTCTTCATGCTGACTTCGTTGAAGGCGTTCTGCGCCTGCCGTGCAGCAGCACCCGTCACTTCACGCTGCTCCTCCTTGCTCATCTTGGCATAGAGGCTGTCCAGGCAGGGCATCTCCGAGGGCGGCATGGTTTCCAGGCGTGCCGAGTCGACGGCCGACAGTTCGCCGGCAAAGAGGGTATAGCCGGTGGCCTCCCGGTAGAACTGGCGGCCTATGGAGTCGTTGGCCAGTTTGATGGAGTCCAGGTCGTGGAGCAGTTTCCTGACGCTCTTCGCACTGGCATCGTCGGCAAAATTGGCCATGTCGGCCAGGTTGAAGTCGCTGTCGAAGTCGAGCAGGATAGCCTTCTGTGAGAATGTCTCGCGGCGGTAGGGCACCTCGGCCGTGCCGCCAATGTCCTGCGACCGCATGTTCTCAAACCACTCTCCGCTCCATAGTGTCAGGAGCAGGTGTTTCTTCTCGGCCGTGGACTGCAGCATGCCCGAGTCTGCCAGGATAATGGTCTGGTCTTCATACGAGCCCGTCTGCCTGTAGATCATGATGCCGTAGAGGTGGCCGGTGTTCATGTCCTTCTTTTCCACGTAGAGGTTTGAGTTGGGTATGCCGTCGTAGAAGATGCCCTCGGGGATTTCCAGTTCCGGGCTCTTCTGCTTCATAGACACCAGCAACTGCTTCAGTTGCTTGTTGGCATGGGGCACCACGACATTCTGGAAATAGAACGAGATGCCGGCCACAGCCAGTGTGATGACGATGATAGAGCGCATGGACTGCATCAGGGAGATGCCTGCGGCCTTGATGGCCGTCAGTTCGCTGCTCTCGCCCAGGTTGCCGAAGGCTATGAGCGACGACAGGAGGATGGCCAGTGGGAAGGCCTGTGGCATAAGTCCAAGGGCCATATACCAAAAAAATTCGGCGAGGATCTCCATGGAGAGACCCTTGCCTATGAGTTCGTCAACATAGCGCCACAGGAACTGCATCATCAGCACAAAGAGGCAGATGAAAAACGTTCCCACGAACAGCAGTCCGAACTGCTTCGCGATAAATATGTCTAGTTTCTTGATTCTGAACACAATCTTCAACCAACCTTCATCGTTCAACGTCTCAGAAGCCACTGGACTGATGCAGGCGGTCCAGGTTGCCGTCCCACAGGTCGTGCAGGTCGTCAATATCCTCGGCGAGGGCATAGTCGACAACACACAGGCAGAGATCCTCCGTCAGTTCGCTCTTGCCGATACGCATCTCCCAATAGGCATCGGGGTCGTCTTCATCGACCCAGCGCAGACGGATATGGCTGTTCTTCTCACGCTCCTCTATACGGGCGTTGAGCGTATGGTGCTCGCCATAGAGATTGCCCCATGTCAGTTGCAACACGCCGTTGTCCTCTTTGACACGGTCGGCCAGCCAGCGCTCCAAGCCATGGTCAGTGCTGAGCAACTGCCATAAAATATCGGGCTTGCCTGCCGCCAGCGGATATTCCAGGTTCAATCGTTGTTTCGTCATATAGTATCTCAAATTTCCATTCGTGGTATTGATGCTCTGTTTCCAGAGCGTGTCATTTCGGCTACAAAGGTAGTGTTTTTAATCAAGAATTAAGAATAAGGTACTAAGATTTTGGCCTTTTTATCATAAAAAATGTTAAGCGCAGCAAATTTCTCATTTCTCATTTCTCATTTCTCATTTTTTAGCAGTACCTTTGCAGCCGCTTACGAGCAGATGGCGGGATAGCTCAGCTGGTTAGAGCGCATGATTCATAATCATGAGGTCGCCGGTTCAATCCCGGCTCCCGCTACTCAGACAACGAAAAGCAGGATTGTGCCGAGGGATGCTCCTCGGCACATTTTTTTTAAGGTATTAGGATTATGCAAGACATTAGGAACATCGCAATTATTGCCCACGTAGACCACGGTAAGACCACATTGGTAGACAAGATGATGCTGGCCGGAAACCTCTTCCGCGAGGGTCAGAACCTGTCGGCACAGGTGCTCGATGCCAACGACCTGGAACGTGAGCGCGGCATCACCATCCTTTCCAAGAACGTCAGTATCAACTGGAAAGGCACGAAAATCAATATCATCGACACACCGGGACACTCTGACTTCGGCGGCGAGGTGGAGCGCGTGCTCAACATGGCCGACGGCTGCCTGCTGCTCGTCGATGCCTTCGAAGGCCCCATGCCGCAGACGCGCTTCGTGCTGCAGAAGGCGCTGCAGATAGGCTTGAAGCCTATCGTGGTGGTCAACAAGGTTGACAAGCCCAACTGCCGGCCGGAGGAGGTCTATGAGATGGTGTTCGACCTGATGTTCTCGCTGAACGCCACCGAAGACCAGTTGGACTTCCCCGTGGTCTACGGCTCGGCCAAGAACGGCTGGATGGGCGAGGACTACAACAAGCCCACCACCGACATCACCTATCTGCTGGACAAGATTGTGGAGGTGATACCCGCCCCGCAGCAGGTGGAGGGCACGCCCCAGATGCTGATTACCTCGCTCGACTATTCGAGTTATACGGGACGTATCGCCGTGGGCCGTGTGCATCGTGGCATGCTGAAGGACGGTATGCAGGTCACCATTGCCCACCGCGACGGCACCATGGAGAAGACCAAGATCAAGGAACTGCACACCTTCGACGGCATGGGCCACAGCCGTATCGACAGCGTGGAGTGTGGCGACATCTGTGCCGTCATCGGACTGGACAAGTTTGAGATTGGCGACACCATCTGCGACGTTGAGAATCCCGAGGCACTGCCGCCAATCGCCATCGACGAGCCAACGATGTCGATGCTCTTCACCATCAACGACTCGCCATTCTTCGGCCGTGAGGGCAAATATGTCACCAGCCGACATATCAACGACCGCCTGGAGAGGGAACTCGAGAAAAACCTCGCCCTGCGCGTGGAGCAGTTCGAGGACAGCACCGACAAATGGATTGTCTCAGGCCGCGGCGTGCTCCATCTCTCTGTGCTCATCGAAACCATGCGTCGCGAGGGCTACGAATTGCAGGTGGGACAGCCGCAGGTGATATATAAGGAAGTGGACGGCGTGAAGTGCGAACCTATTGAGGAACTCACCATCAACGTGCCCGAGGAGTTTGCCTCGAAGATGATCGACATGGTGACGCGCCGCAAGGGTGAGATGACCTCGATGGAGAGCCAGGGCGACCGCACCAATATTGAGTTCGACATCCCCTCACGCGGCATCATCGGACTGCGCACCAACGTGCTCACTGCCTCACAGGGCGAAGCCATCATGGCCCACCGCTTCAAGGAGTACCAGCCCTACAAGGGCGAGATAGAGCGCCGCGTCAACGGCTCGATGATTGCACTGGAGACAGGCACGGCCTACGCCTATGCCATCGACAAGTTGCAGGACCGCGGCAAGTTCTTCATCGACCCGGGCGAGGAGGTCTACCTCGGACAGGTCGTTGGCGAGCACGTACACGACAACGACCTGGTCATCAACGTATGCAAGGCCAAGCAACTGACCAACGTGCGTGCCTCGGGTACCGACGACAAGGCACGTATCATACCCAAGGTGATCATGAGCCTTGAGGAGTGTCTGGAGTATATCAAGGAGGACGAACTGGTGGAGGTCACGCCCAAGTCCATGCGTATCCGCAAGACTATCCTTGACCACGACCAGCGTAAAAAAGCCAACAAAAGATAGGGTTTGATGAAAGAAAATAAAACAAATGATTTATAATAAAAGTAATGAAATACCATTGTATTAAAGCACTTTAGCAGATTTTGCGATAATTATTAAACTTTGCTAACTTCCGTTATTCTGATGCACTTTTTGGTGCATATTTGTTACGCGATTTAAATTTTTGTTGTATCTTTACAGCGAGATTTGAATGTTATGTGTAACTTGTTAATAATGTCGCAATGGCAAGACCAAAGAAATCATTGAAGGTAAAAGAGCCCATCCGTATCAGGGAACGCAAATTAGCGGATGGCAACATCAGCCTGTACCTTGACATCTATGTGAAGGGTACTCGCAAGTATGAATCGCTTGGGC
>JAFSYY010000012.1 GCA_017455845.1 Prevotella sp.
CGCTTGCTCATTCCTGACTCATGATACAGACGAAGATAATTCAATCTTTCCTCTTCGCTGTACTTAGTTGGACGTTTTCTCATACTAATAATACACATTTTAATTGTTACTAAATGTGTCTACCTATATCAGTATAAGTCATATACAGTTTCGATACTCCGGCAGCAAGTATCGATACTCCGGCAGCAAGTATCGATACTACGGCAGCAAGTATCGATACTACGGCAGCAAGTATCGATACTACGGCAGCATGACACGCTGAAATCTGAAAAAAACGTAATTCCCGCAAGGTTCTTGACAGAACATTTGCGGGAATTGCGTTTTATTATTACCTTTGCATTTTGTAACACAAGCAATAGAAGGCTTAGACAATGGAAGAGAAACAACGAACATACGAGATACGTACGGGCTGCGACCGTGGCCTGTGCCGCGCAGCGGTAGGGCGTCAGGACCGGCAGTTGAACACCTACGACTGGCTGGCCGACGTGCCCGGCAATGCCGAGACGACCGACCTGGTGGAGGTGCAGTTCAAGCATACGCGCAAAGGCTACTACCACAACGTGAACAACCTGCCGCTGAAGAAAGGCGACATCGTGGCTGTGGAGGCAAACCCCGGTCACGACATCGGCGTGGTGACGCTGACGGGCCGACTGGTGAACCTGCAGATCAAGAAGGCAAACCTGAAGAGCGAGGACGACATCAAGCGCATCTATCGTCTGGCCCGGCAGATAGACATGGACAAATTCCATGAGGCAAAGGCACGCGAGCACGAGACGATGATTGAGAGCCGCGAGATAGCGAAGAACCTCGGACTGGACATGAAGATCGGCGACGTGGAATACCAGGGCGACGGTCAGAAGGCCATCTTCTATTATATTGCCGACGAGCGCGTGGACTTCCGCCAACTCATCAAAGACCTCGCCGCCGCCTTCCATGTGCGCATCGAGATGAAGCAGATAGGCGCACGCCAGGAGGCCGGCAGGATAGGCGGCACAGGACCTTGCGGCCGTGAACTGTGCTGCGCCACATGGATGAAGAACTTCGTGTCGGTGAGCACGGGTGCCGCCCGCATCCAGGACATCTCGCTGAACCCCCAGAAACTGGCGGGCATGTGTGCCAAACTGAAATGCTGCCTGAACTACGAGGTGGACGACTATCTGGAGCACGGACGACGGCTGCCCAGCCGTGATGTGATGCTCCAGACGCAGGATGCCGACTATTATTACTTCAAGGCCGACATCCTGGCCGGGCTGGTGACCTATAGCACCGACAAGCGCATAGCCGCCAACCTGGAGACCATCACCGCCGAGCGGGCCAAGGAGATTATCGAGATGAACAAACGCGGCGAGAAACCTGCCGACCTGCAGCCCGCCGAGGAAAAGACCAGGCGTGAGGAGCAGGCACCCGTGGATCTGCTGGCCGGCGACGACATCCATCGCTTCGACAAGGCCAAGAAGAAGAAAAAGAAGAAGAAGGTCAACGGCCCCGACAAGGCCGACAAATCGGAGAAGGCAGAGAAGGCCGACAAGACAGAGAAGGCCGACAAAGCGGAGAAGGCCGACAAGACAGAGAAGGCTGAGAAAGCGGAGAAGGCCGAGAAAGCAGGGAGACACAATGAACATCATCGCACTGACAAAGAGAAATAGATGGATATGCTTTTTGGCGGTTGCACTGGCGATGGCCAGTTGCAACCGCCAAACTGTTTACAGTCATTATGAGCCCATAGCCACTGAGGGATGGGAGCGTAATGACAGCATCTGCTTCGTGATGGCGGATATTTCCGAAGAAGGTGTCTATTCGCAGACTGTTGGCCTGCGGGCAGATAATGCCTACCCCTATAAGAACCTCACGCTGATAGTTTGTACGGAGGTTTGGAGAAGGGAGGAAGGAGAAAGGAGGAAGACTGAAGGAGAAAGGAGGAGGAAAGAAGGAGAAAGGGGAAAGGAGGATGGAGAATGGAGGCTTGACACGCTGAATTTCCAGATTACTGATGACGACGGCAATATACTCGGCTCTGGCATGAACCACTACCAATACGAGATGACGCTGCCAAGCATCACACTGCATCGGGGCGACTCACTGCGCATGAGCGTCAGTCATCTGATGAGGCGTGAATGTCTGCCCGGCATCACTGACCTTGGCTATACAGCAAGGCTGAAGAGTGAAGAGTAGTTAAGTGTTGGGCGATAAATCAGAGTCTTATGTCGGAGAGAATGAGTTGGGTGGCGCCAGCCTCACCCTTGACATAGTTGCCGGCCCGTTCCCCAGCCTGTCTCAGGAAGGAAGGGTCGCTGTTGAAGCGGTCCATCAGCCGTGAGAAGTCCTCGTATGATGAAATCTCAAAGCCGCCGCCAGCGGCTTTCAACTTCTGTGCTTCCTGGAACCTCTGGTTGTTTGGGCCGAAGATGACGGGCACATCCCAGACGGCAGCCTCCAAAGTGTTGTGGATGCCAACGCCGAAGCCGCCGCCCACGTAGGTCACGTCGGCATAGCGGTAGATGGTGGATAGAAGGCCGAAGCAGTCGATAATCAAGACGGATGCCCCCCCTACGGCCCCCGAGGGGGCTACTCTGGAATATCTGATTACCTTGCGGCCTTCGAGCAACTTTTCTATCTGCTGCAGGTGGTCTTCGCTGATGACATGCGGGGCAATGATGAGTTTCCAGTCGGGATGTTCGTTGAAATAACGGATGAAGATCTCCTCGTCGGGCTGCCAGGAACTGCCGGCGATAAAGACACGGGACACCCCCTCTACGGCCCCCGAGGACGCCCCCCCTACGGCCCCCGAGGGGGCTTCTATAGTTTTGCGACCTAAGAACAGGTCTATAGTAGGCCCCACGGGGCCTGAAAGGGGGGTCTCTTTTACTTGCAGCACGCGGTCGAAGCGGGTGTCGCCAGTAATGGTGACGTTGGTCAGACCGATGCTTGCCAGCAGTTCACGGCTCTTCTCGTTCTGCACGTAGAAATGTGTGAAGCACTTCAGCACGCGCCCGTACTGGCGGCCATACCAGCGGAAGAACACCTGACCGTCGCGGAAGATGCTGCTGACGCTGTAGACCGGTACGCCTCGGTGCTTGAGGATATGCAGGTAGTTGTACCAGAACTCGTATTTGATGAAGAAGGCCAACTCCGGACGTATGAGCCTGAGGAAGCGGCGTGCGTTGCGTATGGTGTCGAGCGGCAGGTAGCAGATGATGTCGGCACCCTCGTAGTTCTTGCGCACCTCGTAGCCAGAGGGTGAGAAGAAGGTGAGCAGTATTTTTATGTCCGGATGCTCGCGCCTCATCTGTTCCATCAGCGGGCGTCCCTGCTCGAACTCCCCGAGCGAGGCGGCATGGAACCACACATAGCGGGCGTTGGGGTCTACCTGCTCGCGCAGCACACGGAAGGTGTCGCGCTCGCCGCGCCACATCTTCCGCACCTTCTCGTTGAAGCGGCTGTAGACGGCCACTCCCAGCAGATAGAGATAAATAATCAGGTTGTACATCAAGCCCCCCTTTCTGCCCCCGAGGGGGCTTCCAACACTTCAATGGCTTTTCTTGTCCTTCTGATAGTTTCCTCCTTGCCGAGGAAAGCGGAGAGTTCGTACATATCGGGTCCCTGTCCTGTGCCGACAAGGGCGATGCGCCATGGATTCCAAGGTTTGAAGCCTGTCTGCTCCACCCACGGATCGACCACGGCTTTCTGCCCCTCCACGCTCCAGTCGTTGATGGTTTCCAGCACTGCCAGCATCTGGCGCATCTGGTCTGCCGTACCCTCGTTCCAGTTCTTGCGGATGAATTTGTCACCCTCCCTGTCAAAGTCGGTGGGAGCCACGAAGAAGAACTTGGCCAAAGGCCAGAGGTCGCTGGGGAAGGAAACGTTGCGCTTTCTGGTTTTACCCTGTTTGTCTGTCACTTCAATGACCTTTGTTTTCATCATACGCACCACTTCGGCTTCCTGTGCAGCAGTAGCGGTGATACCATTCTCCTTCAGCACCTTGTCGAAGGCAGGACACCAGTCGGCGTCGGGATGCTGCAGAAGGTACTGACGGTTGAACCATTCTGCTTTCATAAAGTCGAACTTGGCACCATTCTTCGAGCACTTGGAGATGTCGAACAGGCTGACCATCTCGTCCAGGGTCATCAGTTCCTGATCGTTGCCGGGACTCCATCCAAGCAGTGCCAGGAAGTTGATGACGGCTTCGGGCAAGTAGCCTTGTTCGCGATAGCCTGAACTGACTTCGCCCGTCTTGGGGTCATGCCATTCCAAAGGGAATACGGGGAATCCCAGTTTGTCGCCGTCGCGCTTGGACAGTTTTCCATTGCCAACGGGCTTCAGCAACAGTGGCAGGTGGGCAAACTGCGGCATGGTGTCCTCCCATCCGAAGGCACGGTAGAGCAGCACATGGAGTGGGGCAGAGGGCAGCCACTCCTCACCGCGTATCACGTGGCTGATCTCCATCAGGTGGTCGTCCACGATGTTGGCCAGATGATAGGTGGGCAGTTGGTCGGCACTCTTGAAGAGCACCTTGTCGTCGAGAATGTCGCTCTTCACGCGCACCTCGCCGCGAATCATGTCGTCGACCAGCACCTCCTGTCCGGCGTCAATCTTGATACGCACCACATACTGCTGGCCGTCGGCAATCAGTCGGTCAACCTCTTCCTTCGGCAGCGTCAGTGAGTTGCGCATCTGCATGCGCGTCTTGTTGTCATATTGGAAGTTCTCTATCTCCTGGCGCTTGGCATCCAGTTCCTCGGGGGTGTCGAAGGCAATATATGCCTTGCCGTTGTCGAGCAACTGCTGCACGTATTTCTTGTAGATGTCGCGACGCTCGCTCTGGCGGTAGGGGCCGTAGTTGCCGCCAAACGACACGCCCTCGTCGAACTTGATGCCCAGCCAGCGGAACGACTCGATGATGTATTCCTCGGCGCCGGGTACGAACCGGTTGCTATCGGTATCCTCGATGCGGAACACCAGTTCACCGCCGTGCTGACGGGCAAAGAGATAGTTGTACAAGGCGGTACGCACACCGCCGATATGCAGGGGACCCGTGGGGCTGGGTGCAAAGCGCACCCTCACTTTTCTTTCGCTCATTTTTACCTTATTATTAATATAATTGTGTGCAAAGGTACAAAAATAAAGTGAAAACGAGCCATGAAGAGTGAAAAAAAATAAGAACGCAAAGCCGAAAAACTATATTTGCGTTCTGTTGCGCCCCGCGTCAATGCGCAGGAAGATGAAAAGAAGGAGGGTGAAGCCCCATAGCGAGGAACCGCCATAGGAGAAAAACGGCAGGGGGATGCCGATGACGGGCGTGAGGCCCAATACCATGCCCACGTTGATGAAGACATGGAAGAGGAAGATGGAAAGCACACAATAGCCGTAGATACGACCGAAAGGAGCGATCTGACGTTCGGAGAGATGGATGAGCCTCAGTATCAGTGCCAGGAACAGCAGCAGCACGCCTGCCGCACCCACGAAGCCCTCCTCTTCGCCCACGGTACAGAAGATGAAGTCGGTGTCCTGCTCGGGCACATACTTCAACTTGGTCTGCGTGCCGTTGAGGAAGCCCTTGCCCTCAAGGCCGCCCGAGCCGATGGCTATCTCGCTCTGGTGCACGTTGTAGCCCGCACCCTTGAGGTCTTCCTCCAGACCGAGCAGCACGTTGATGCGTGTGCGCTGGTGCTTCTCCAGCACATGGTTGAGCGCATAGTCGGCAGAATTGAAGAAGATGAGCGAGCCGGCTGTAAATGCCGCTATCCATATATAATTATGTATGCGCGTATGGATGGCCTGCCAGAGCAGCCACAGAAGCAGCAACACGCAGAGGCTCACCTGCACCCAGAACAGGTCGAAGGGGATGACATAGAGCGAGAAGAGCAGGTATACCAGCGTGACCCCCAGGCACAGTCCCAGGCACCAGGCCGTCTCGCGCCAGTTGCGACAATAGACGCCGATCATCACTGATGAGAAAACCTGGATGAGCAGGAACACGGTAAAGAAGCCTATGGAGGTGGGGGTATGCGAGATGGTGGGCTCGGCAAAGCGGATGCCGATGACGAAATAGAGCACCATGGCCACGCCGGTGAAGAGCACGCTGCCCGTCATGCCCTCGCGATAGAGCATGAGGAAAAAGGCGAAATAGACCAGTGCCGACCCCGTCTCGCGCTGCATCACGATGCAGAGCATGGGGGTGAAGATGATGGCCAGGGTGATGAGGAAGTCCTTGGTGCGGTGGATGTCGTAGCCATATTTGCCCATGAACTTGGCCAGAGCCAGTGCCGTGGCAAACTTGGCAAACTCGGCTGGCTGCAGGCGCAAGGGGCCCAGCACCAGCCACGACCGCGACCCTTTGATGGTGTGAGGGTTGAAGATGGTGGCAAAGACCAGCAGCAGAAGCAGGGCATAGAGGATATAGGCAAAGGTGTCGTAGAGGCGGTCGTCGAGCAGCAGCAGGACGGTGCCGAGCATGAGCGAGGTGGCTATCCATACGATCTGCATGCCCGAGCGTGCCGACAAGGAGAAGATGTCTGTGTCGCCGTAGGTGTAACTGGCACCGCACACGCTGATCCATCCGAACGTGAGCAGGGCCACGTAAATGAGTATGGTCCACCAGTCGATAGACCTGAACACACTGTTTTTCTTATCTGTCTGCTGTGCCATAGTTGATTCGCTTGTTCTGGATGTCGTCGGCTTTCTTCTTCGAGGCTTCCGACAGTTCTCCCTTCAGATACTGCTCCATGATGAGGCCGCCTATGGGCACGCCGTAGGTGGCACCCCATCCGCCGTTCTCCACATAGACGCCGACGGCAATCTTCGGCTCGTCCATAGGGGCAAAGCCCATGAACACCGAGTGGTCGTGGCCACGGTTCTGGGCCGTACCCGTCTTGCCGCAGGGCGTGAAGTCGTAGTGGGCCAGGGCCTTACACGTGCCGCCGAGTGCTGCCGAGCGCATGCCCTGCACCACATAGTCGTAGGCCTCGCGCCTGGCCATGGTGCGGCGGCGGGTGGTGTAGAGGGTGTCGAGCGGCACGTCTTCTATCTCCTTCACCACATGAGGGGTGATAAACCATCCGCGGTTGGCAATGGTGGCCCCCAGGTTGGCAATCTGCAGCGGCGTGGCATTGACCTCGCCCTGTCCGATGGAGATGGAGATGATGGTGAGTCCGTTCCACGAGCCCTTATAGGCCTTGTCGTAGAACTGTGCGTTGGGTATCAGCCCACGTTTCTCGCCGGGCAGGTCTACGCCCAGTTGGTAGCCGAAGCCCATGCTGACCATATAGTCGCGCCAGGTGTCCATGGCCACCTGCACGGTAGGATACTTTTCGCGGTTGCCAATCATGTGGTAGAGGCCCCAGCAGAAAAAACCGTTGCACGAGGTGGAGATGGCAGGTACGAGCGGCAGCGGCGAGCCGTGGCCGTGGCAGCCTACGCGCAGGCCTTTGAACACGAAGCCGTGGTAGCAGGGGAAGGCCGTCTGCGGGGTGATGATGCCCTCGCTGAGGAAGGTGAGCGCCTGTGTGGTCTTGAAAGTGGAGCCTGGCGGATACTGTCCCATGATAGAGCGGTTGAGCAGTGGCTTCCAGGCATCCTGACTGAGCATGCGGTGGCTCTTGCTGCGCTGGCGGCCCACCATGATACGCGGGTCGTAGGCCGGTGAACTGACCATGCAGAGCACCTCGCCCGTCGTCGGTTCGATGGCCACCACCGAACCTATCTTTCCTTCCAGCAGCCGTTCGCCCAGGGCCTGCAGTTTCACGTCGATGGCCAAGGTGAGGTTCTTGCCCGGCACGGGCGGTCGGTCCAGTTCTCCGTTCTTGTAACTGCCCTGGATTCGTCCGTGGGCATCGCGCAGCAGTATCTGCACACCCTTCTCGCCTCGCAGGTATTTTTCATACGAGCGTTCCACGCCCAGTTTACCTATATAGTCGCCAGGCTGGTAATAGTCGTCCTCCTCAATATCTGCTGGCGACACCTCGGCCACATCGCCCAACACATGGGCAGCGTTTGGATGCTCATACTGACGGATGCTGCGCTTCTGCACGTAGAAGCCTGGAAAGCGGTACATCTTCTCCTGAAACACACTGAAGTCGTGGTCAGAGAGTTGGTTCATGAACATCTGCTGCGTGAAGCGTGAATAGCCGGGGTTCTTAGAGCGGTCCTTGATGGTAGCCATGCGGTCGTCGAACTCCTTGCGGGTGATGTTCAGGGCCTGGCAGAACTCGAGCGTGTCGAGATGGTCCTTGGCTTCGTTCATCACCACCATGATATCGTAGGCAGGCTGGTTATAGACCAGCAGTTCGCCATGACGGTCGGTGATGACACCGCGTGAGGGATAGTCTATTTTCTTGAGGAAGGCGTTGGAGTCGGCATTCTTCTTGTAGTCGTCGCTCATCAACTGGAGCGTGAACAGCCGCACGATATACACCGCAACAATGATCACTGCCACCGCCGCAATGACCAGGCTACGCTTCTCCCTGTCGGTGTCTGCACCCCGACTGCCCGTACCTGTCCGTGTCCTTACGCTGCCGTACTCCAAACTCTTAACTATGAACTATGAACTGTGAACTATGAACTATGAACTGTGAACTACTTCCTGATGCTCTCGAAAGTGAAGATCAGTGCCAGCGTGAGCAGTGTGCTGCCCACGGCGCACTCCAGCCAATAGAGCCAGTTGAAGAAACTGAACGACTCCAGGGCGAAGAACACCACGCAATAGACTGTGACCAGGATTGACGACAAGGCCGCAAACTTGCCGAAGCCCAGGGCCGATACCGACACCTTGATATTTTCTTCTGCATCGCGGGGCAGGAACAGTTCCACCAGGAAAGGCTGCAGAAAGCCCGCCAGCGTCATCGATGCCGATGCTACGCCGGGCGTGTTGGAGAAGGTGTCAACAAACAATCCCAGGAAGAAGCACCACAGGAGTATGGCCCACCGGGGATAACTGCGCGGGAAGATGACGGCAAAATAGACATAGAGAAGCGGCGTGGCACAATGGAACAACTGAATGCGGTTGAGCACCAGCACCTGTGCCAGACAGAGCATCAGGAAAATGAGCAGACGTCGCAGGGAGTCGAAAAGCATAGGCAATACTATTTTCTGGTCTTCAGTAGTTCGAGCGAGTCGCGCACGGCTTCCTGCAGTCGCAAACGCTCTGCAAAATTCTTCTCGGTGATGACACTCACGTCGCGCAGACGGGCAAAGTCGGTGGTCAGGTTCACCTTCAGGCGATACGACAGACCGTCGGAGGAATCATAGATGCCGGTAATCTTTCCCACGGTGATGCCCGGCGGGAAGATGGACGAATAGCCGCTGGTCTCTACCCAGTCGCCTTTCTTGAACTTGGCATGGCGCGGCACATCCTCCACGTAAGCCACCACGGGGCTGCCGCCGTTCCAGGTGAGATAGCCGAAATAGCCGCAGTTGCGTATGTTCACGCTGATGCGCGACTGATAGTTGAGCACAGGAATAACCACCGAGTAATGGTCACTGGTCAGGTAGACCACGCCAACCAGTCCTGTGCCGCAGGCCACGCCCATGTCAATCTCCACGCCGTCGGCAGAGCCCTTGTCGATGGTAATCAGATTGTCTTTGCGATCAACGGAGTTGCTCACCACCTTGGCCGCTATCTGCTCGTACTGGCTGAGGCGGCCCGTCTCCCATTTCTGGAACCACGACGAGTCGGCCGTTTCCTCGGCCAGGGCTTGTCGGAGACGGCTCACCTCCTGCTCGAGGAACAGATTACGGCGTGTGAGTTGACCGCTGCGCTCCACCAGCGAGAAGAACTGCTCCACATCGGCCTGCCAGCCATAGACGGTGCCGGCCACGGCATTGGCCGACGATATCCACACGCTGCCCTGATAACTGTTGTATTTAAACAGCATCACACCACTGGCTATTTCCAGCAAGAGGAAGATAAACCAGTGGTAGTATTTGACGAAGAATGTCAGCAGGTTGTGCATCCTATCTCATCAGGAACGAGAAGCGGTCAACGTTCTTCAGTGCAATGCCGGCACCCTTTGCCACAGAGTGCAAGGGGTCCTCGGGTACATGGAAGGGGATGTTGATCTTGTCTTGCAGGCGTTTGTCAAGGCCACGCAGCAAGGCACCGCCACCACTGAGGTAGATGCCGTTCTTCACGATGTCAGCATAGAGTTCAGGAGGCGTATTCTCCAAGGCAGAGAGCACAGCGTTCTCGATCTTGGCCACGGTCTTGTCCAGACAGTGTGCTATCTCCTGATAGCATACGGGCACCTCCATCGGCAGGGCAGTGATACGGTTAGGCCCGTGCACGATATAGTCCTCGGGGCCCTCGTCGCCCAGGTCGGTCAGTGCCGAGCCTACATTGATCTTGATACGCTCGGCCATACGCTCCGACACCTTGACGTTGTGCTGGCGCGACATATACTCCTGGATGTCGGCCGTGAGGTCGTCGCCGGCGGTACGTATGGAGTTGTTGCTCACGATGCCACCCAGCGAGATGACGGCAATCTCGGTAGAGCCGCCGCCGATATCCACTATCATATTGCCCTCGGGGGCCTCCACGTCGATGCCTATGCCGATGGCTGCTGCCATGGGCTCGAAGATCAGGTACACGTCGCGGCCGTCGGCATGCTCGGCAGAGTCGCGCACGGCACGCAGTTCCACCTCGGTAGAGCCGCTGGGCACGCCTATGACCATGCGCAGTGACGGCGAGAAGAAGTGGCGCCCGGTATGTACCATCTTAATTAGCCCGCGCATCATTTGCTCGCAGGCAGAGAAGTCGGCAATGACGCCATCGCGCAACGGACGGATGGTGCGTATATTGTCGTGCGTCTTTTCATACATCATCTTGGCCTCCTGACCCACGGCAATCATCTTGTCCGTGCGGCGGTCGAGTGCAACGACCGAAGGCTCGTCTACCACGATCTTGTCATCACTGATGATAATCGTGTTGGCTGTGCCAAGGTCCATGGCCAGCTCTTGTCTAAAACTGAAAAATCCCATATAAAATCTATATTTTAATTAGTAATGAGTAATTAGTAATGAGTAATTATGGTTACCTTTATCAGCATCTGCCTCGTTGCAAGTCTAATCATAATTACAAATTACAAATTACTAATTACTCATTATTAACAAACCAACCATGTATCGCCGTATCGTAATGGCTGCTCACGCCGAAGGCACGGGCGGCAAACATGCGGCGATCCTCAATGTCGGTCTGGGCACCCTTCTTGTTCAGGATATCCAGCAGCACACCATACTCGGCCTTGGAGGGCACGATGACCACGTCCTTGAAGTTCTTGGCACCGGCACGTATGAGCGAGATACCGCCAATGTCTATCTTCTCGATGATGTCGGCCTCGCAGGCACCGCTGGCCACGGTCTGCTCAAAGGGATAGAGGTCGACGATGACCAGGTCTATCTCGGGAATGTCGTATTGGGCCATCTGCTCGCGGTCGCCTTCATTGTCGCGGCGGCCCAGGATGCCTCCGAACACTTTGGGATGCAGGGTCTTCACGCGGCCACCCAGAATAGAGGGATAGGTGGTCACATCCTCCACCTTCTGGCACTCATAGCCCTGCTCTTCAATAAACTTCTGTGTGCCGCCTGTAGAGAGGAAACGTACACCTTCTGCGTTCAGTTTCTTCAGCAGTTCGTCTAAGCCGTCCTTGTGGAACACAGAAATCAACGCAGTCTTAATCTTTTTAACTTCAGCCATACCTATTTATATATAACGTTATATGTTTGGGGGTGCAAAGTTACAAAAGAATTGTGAAATAAGCACGATGAATAGGCAATTATTTTTGGCTAAGAGAGAAAAAATTATCTCAGGTCAACGAGAGAGTGCAAATTATTCTTAAAACGTTTTGCAGTTACCCCTTTTTGTAGTACCTTTGCAAAATTATTTTATGATTTTGCCTTAGTAGGCACTGTTCAATAATGAGAAGAAGAAGAAATCACGAGAAGCGCAGACATGGTCTACAGATGGTGACGCTGTGCATCAGCACCACGATGGTACTCACCCTGCTCGGCCTTGTTGTGCTGTCGGTATTGACGGCACGCAATCTGCAGAAGAGCCTGCGCGAGAACGTTGAGATAAACGTCATACTGGGCGACACCATCCCCGTGGAAAGCGGCAAGGCACTTGGTGCATCCATCCGCAAAGAGGCTTACGCCCGCGAGGTGGTGTACATCAGCCGCGAGGAAGCACTCAAGATGGCCAAGGCCGAGATGGGCATCGACCCGACGGAGTTTACGGGCACCAACCCCTTCTCGCCGGAACTGACGGTGAAGATGGAGGCTCAGTATGCCAATACCGACTCTCTCAGCAAGATAGTGAAAATGCTGAAAGCAGACAAAAGGGTTGTCGACATTGCCTATACGAAGGACGAGATAGAAGGCATGAACCGCATACTGGAGCCGGTCAACATCGCGCTGCTCGTCCTTTCAGCACTGCTCATCTTCATCTGCTACACACTGATAAGCAACAGCATACAACTGGGGGTCTACTCCCGACGCTTCCTCATACACACCATGAAACTGGTGGGGGCGTCGTGGGCGTTCATACGCAGGCCCTTCCTTAGAAACGCCGTCATCGTAGGACTGGTGTCGGCCTCGCTCACCTGCTGCCTGCTGGGAGGCATCATCTATGCCGCCATGCCCTATATGCCTCATGTACAGGAGATTGTAACGTGGCAGGAACTGGCTATCACGGCTGCCTGCGTCTTCGTCTTCGGCTTCGTCATCATGGTGTTCTGCACCTTGCTGTCGGTCAACAAGTTCCTACGCATGACGGCAGGAGAGTTGTATAAGATTTAGGAGTATAGGAGTTTAGAGTTAAGAGTTTAGAGTTAAGAGTTTAGAGTTAAGAGTTTAGAGTTTAGAAATAATGGATAAGAGAGATTTTGCATTCGGAAGAATGAACTTTATTCTGCTGGCCATAGGCATGGCCATCGTGGTGATAGGATTTATCCTGATGGCAGGTGGCAGTTCCACCGAACAGGCCTACAACCCGGACATCTTCAGCGCACGCCGCATCAAGGTTGCCCCGCTGGTGTGCCTGTTTGGTTTTGTTTCCATGATCTATGCCGTGGTGCATAAAAGCAAGTAATTCATTACTCATTAAACATTAATAAATGGATTGGTTAGAGACAATAATTATTGCCATCGTTGAGGGACTGACAGAGTTTCTGCCCGTCTCATCGACAGGCCACATGATTATCACACAGAATCTGCTGAACGTGCCGCAGGGCGATCCGTTCGTCCACGCCTTCACGTTTATCATACAGTTTGGAGCCATCCTGTCGGTAGTGTGCCTGTATTGGAAGCGTTTTTTCCAGTTCGACAACACACCGGCACCAGAGGGCACTTCACTGCTTCAACGCCTGAAGCATAAGTATTATTTCTACTGGCTGCTGATAGTGGGCGTACTGCCTGCCGTTGTCATTGGACTGGCTGCCAAGAAATCGGGCTTGCTTGACTGGTTGCTCGACAGTGTGGAGGTGGTAGCCGTGATGCTGGTGGTGGGTGGTATCTTCATGCTGTTCTGCGACAAGTTGTTCAACAAAGGCACCGATGCAACGAAACTCAACGAGAAGCGGGCATTCAATATCGGTCTGTACCAGTGTATTTCGGTCATACCGGGCGTGTCGCGCTCTATGGCAACCATCGTGGGAGGAATGACACAAGGACTGACCCGCAAACGGGCAGCCGAGTTCTCCTTCTTCCTCGCCGTACCAACAATGGCAGGGGCCACGCTGCTCGACTTGCTCGACCTGCTCAAGGAAGATGCGGCATGGGCTACGCCCCATAACATTACGATGCTGATCTTAGGCTGCGTGGTGGCATTTATCGTAGCACTGCTGGCTATGAAATGGTTTGTGGCCTTCCTCACCAAATATGGTTTCAAGGCTTTCGGTATCTATCGCATCATCGTGGGCACCATCATCATCGTCTTGCTGCTCACGGGACATTCACTCGCCATGGTTGACTAAATGAACTTTCAGGAAGGGGAATTCATATACATCAACAAGCCATACCGGATGACATCGTTCGGTGCACTGGCCTACGTGCGTACCCGACTGTCGAAGGCACTGCATGTGAAGCGGCTGAAGACGGGACATGCCGGCACGCTCGACCCCTTGGCCACCGGTGTGCTGATACTCTGCACCGGCAAGGCCACCAAGCGCATCGAGTCGCTGCAGTTAGAATCCAAGGAATATACGGCCACGCTACAACTGGGAGCCACTACGGCCAGTTACGACCGCGAGCACACGGTGAACAGAACCTATCCTACCCGCCATATCACCCGCGAACTGATAGAACGTGTGCTCCCCAGGTTCGTTGGCGAGATACAACAGGTGCCTCCCATCTATTCGGCAGTGATGGTCGACGGCCACCGTGCCTATAAACTGGCACGCCAGGGCAGCGAGACAGAACTGAAGGCAAAGACCATACGCATCGACGAGATAGAACTCACTGCCTTCGACCCCACGACCATGCAGATGAGCATCCGCGTGGTCTGCGGCAAAGGCACCTATATCCGCTCGCTGGCCCGCGACATCGGCGAGGCACTGGGCAGCGGAGCCTTCCTCACCGCCCTCTGTCGCACCCGACTGGGCGATGTACGCATCGACGACTGCCTCACGCTCGATGAGTTCCCCAAATGGCTCGAAACCCATCTGCCCCCCAATTCCCATTAGCCCCATAATTCCCATTAGCCCCATAATTCCCATTAGCCCCATTACCCCTATAAGCCCTATAACTCCCATAAAAATATGAAACTATCGCAATTCAAATTCAAACTGCCCGAAGAACAGGTGGCACTCTATCCGCCCCACCGCACCTTCGAGAATGAAGACGGCACCGTTGACCGCGTCTACAACCGCGACCAGTGTAAGTTGATGGTGGTTCACCGCAAGAGTCAGACCATCAACATCTTCAAAAAAGATGCTGAAGGCAACGATACGGAAGAGTTTATGACCTTCCGCAATATCCTTGACTATTTCGATGAGGGAGACACCTTCATCTTCAACGACACCAAGGTGTTCCCCGCACGACTCTATGGCACCAAGGAGAAGACTGATGCCAAGATAGAGGTGTTCCTGCTGCGCGAACTCAACGAGGAACTGCGCCTATGGGACGTGCTCGTCGAACCGGCACGCAAGATTCGCATAGGCAACAAACTCTTCTTCGACGGAGAAGGCCCCATGGTGGCAGAGGTCATCGACAACACCACCAGCCGAGGACGCACACTGCGATTCCTTTACGACTGCCCCCACGAGGAGTTCAAGCGTGAACTCTTTTCCCTTGGCGAGGCACCGCTGCCACGCTATATCGTGGAGCACCGAAAGGCAGAGCCCGACGACATGGAGCAGTTTCAGACCATCTTCGCACGCAACGAGGGGGCCGTCACCGCACCATCATCGGGACTGCATTTCAGTCGCGAACTGATGAAGATCATGGAGATACGTGGATTCCAGACGGCCTATATCACCGTGCACTGCAGCCTCGGCTCCTTCGACCCCATCGAGGTGGAAGACCTGACGAAGCATAAGATGAACTCCGAGCAGATGATCATCACCGACGAGGCTTGCCAGATTGTCAACCAGGCAAAACTCGACGGACATAAGATATGCGCCGTGGGTATCAGCACCGTGCGTGCCACGGAGAGTGCAGTAGGCACCGACGGCATGCTGAAGCCTTTCGAGGGGTGGACCAACAAGTTCATCTTCCCGCCCTACGACTTCGGACTGGCCAACACGATGATTACTAACTTCTACCATCCCGAGTCCACGATGATGATGGCCACGGCAGCCTTTGCCGGCTACGACCTGACCGTCGAAGCCTACAAACTGGCACTGCAGCACGGCTTCCTCTTCGGCTGCTTTGGCGATGCCATGCTCGTTGTAGACTAAACGGCATGATTCATACCTTACACCTTGAATGCCCTCAGCCAGTGTCCGAGAGCAGCGGTTTTCCCGCTGCTACACATGTCGCCTACCTCGGACTTGGCTCCAATTTAGGAGACAAGGAGGAAAACATACGCAAGGCTATTGCGCTGATAAACGAGCAGATTGGCACCGTGGTGCGCCAGTCTGCTCTTTATTATTCCGAGCCCTGGGGCTTTGAGTCCGACCATCAGTTTGTCAATGCCGTCATTTGTGTACATACGGCACACTCTCCCCGCCGTCTCCTGAAAGCCACACAGCGCATCGAGCGTCAACTGGGCAAAACAGCCGCCCATGCCACCGTGCGTACACCGATTCCCAATTCCCAATTCTCCCATTACCCTCAAGCGGTAGCAAACTCTTCACTCTTCACTCTTCGCTCTTCACAAGGCCGCAGGCCGCTCTACCACGACCGCCCCATCGACATCGACATCCTGCTCTACGACGACCTCCACATCGATGAGCCCGACCTGAAGATACCCCATCCGCTGATGGACGAGCGTCCCTTCGTCACCGTTCCCCTCAGCGAAATTCGTTGAGTCCATCGCTTTCACGCCGCATGGCACTCCCCTCCCTTTGCTTCCTATGGAGGGGAGCGGCTGCGCACTATTTAGACTGTATGCACCGGAAATATCGACTGCTACAAAAAAAGTCCGCTGCAACTCTCGCGAGCAACAGCGGAACAAGCCTATGTTTAACTAAAAATCCTTTTTCTCTAAAAGAAATTTTCAGCCCAATAGGACTAAAAATTTGAAAGTTTAAAAGGGTGTTTCACAACAACCTCCTGTTATCCTACAGTTGAAAACTTTCTTTTTTACCAATAACTAAAAACCTAAAACTATAAATATTACTACTAACCTAAAACAATCTATTAACCTTTTGACGATGCAAAGGTACGACGA
>JAFSYY010000069.1 GCA_017455845.1 Prevotella sp.
ATGCTGCAAGAGAAGGCTTTGCGAGGAGAGGATATTATTGTTTCATCAGATGGAAAAACCATTCAGCGTATAGCTGCCAAGGAACTGATTGCTGACAATGCTCTTTAATGTGGCAGGCTAACGTTAATAATAGTTATCACGGCTCAGCGGATTTACCCAGTTGGTAAAGCTTGGCTAATTAAGAATAAAATTGTACCTTTGCAGCATGGATCATGCCCAACTGCTGCGAGCCATCCTTCCGGATGTGCTGATAGACAACTTTGATGTTGCCAATTTTGAGAAGAGCGACCTTCGTTTCGACATATGGCTTGACGAGAAGAAGGTCCAGATGCGTGAGGACAAGAAGAACTCCTCAGTCATATCCCATGGATTCGGGGAGTACCATACCATTCAGGACTTTCCTATCCGCGGTCGTGCCACCTACCTTCATGTGCGCAAGCGCAAGTGGCTTGACAAGGAGACAGGCGAGATATTCAGCTACGAGTGGGAAATGTCCGAATACGACGAGACGCACCTGAATGCGGAATTCGTCGCTTTTTTAAAAGAAGGAGATTGAGTCCACGCCCATAAGTATCTCCACGCTTGCCGCCCGCAACGGCCTGAAAGGCCCGACGCTCCGCAAGCAGTACAAGGAGAAGATCAGCGACTACCGCAACTGGGAACAGTTGGAGCATGCAGAGGAGTATATGCTTTTCCCCAACAACTTCGGCGATAACATGAGTCTTGACGAGACCTGCCTGTCAAACGGCGAGGTCTATACCATCCTGACGAACAAGGCCGCACACGGCGGCAAGGGTGCGTTGGCAGCTATGGTACGTGGCGTAGCCTCCGATACGGTATCCGAGATTCTGAAGAAAGTCCCGCGAGAGCTTCGCTGCAAGGTCAAGACCGTAACGACAGACCTGTCATCTGCCATGATGCTGACCGTGAGGACGGTGTTCCCCAAGGCGATGCTCATCAACGACCGCTTCCATGTGCAGCAGTTAGTGACGGATTCCATCGACCAGATGAGGATAGGCTTCCGCTGGGAGGTACTTGCCCAGGAGAACAGGGCCATCAGGGAACACCGTGCCAAGCGGAAGGCCGTCCACACAAGAGCAGAAAAAGACCTTATCGGCGATTGGGAGCCGGAAAGGATGGAGAACGGTGAGACCAAACCGCAGATTATGGCACGAAGCCGTCACATCATACTTATGCACAAGTCGAAGTGGAATGCCCAGCAACAGGCAAGGGCGACCATACTCTTCAGGATGTTCCCAAGACTGGAGGAGGCATACAACATCTACCTTGATCTCGTGGACATCTTCAACAAGAAGTCCAAACCTGCAGAAGCCAGGCTCAATCTGGCCAGATGGTACAATAAGGTAGAGGCGTTTGACGATGACGGTTTCAGCAAGGTCATCGAGACTTTTGAGAATCACAATGCCACTATCGTCAACTACTTCGAGGACAGGCTTACTAATGCTTCTGCAGAATCCTTCAATGCCAAAATCAAGGCTTTCAGAACACAGTTCAGGGGAGTTGGGGATATCAGGTTCTTTATGTATAGGCTGGCCACACTTTATTCTTAATTAGCACAAGCTTTACCAACTGGGTAAATCCGCTGAGCCGTTATCACGCCAAAATCACGCCAATTTAGGAAATAAAAGAAACCCAAACTACTGATAATCAGCGGTTTGGATTTTCTTTTTGTCGGGATTACTGGACTCGAACCAGCGACCTCGCGCCCCCCAGACGTGTGCGCTACCAACTGCGCTAAATCCCGATCCTTTGCTTATTAGCGGGTGCAAAGGTACGAATAATTTCTGTAACTGCCAAATTTTTCTGTGTTTTTTTTCAAAAAAGGCAAAAAACTTTAATTCTTACAATGCTATGCTGCGTTTTTGAGTTTATTTTCGTATCTTTGCAGCATCATAAAGTAGTAGATCACGCTTCCCAGCGTGACAAGTAAGAAGCAATCATGACGACATACACCATAACAAGCCCTAAACAACTGCGGACCACTATTAAGTTGCCCGCGTCGAAGAGTATATCCAATCGTGCTCTTATTATTTATGCGCTGACGGGAGGCAGCGTCCTTCCCGACAATCTGAGCGACTGCGATGACACCGAGGTCATCATTCAGGCCTTGCAGGAAATGTCAGATGAAATCAATATCAAGGCGGCAGGTACGGCCATGCGCTTCATGACGGCCTTCCTGGCAGCCACAGACAATGGTGAGCACACGCTGACGGGTACGGAGCGTATGAAGCACCGCCCCATCAAATTGCTGGTTGATGCCCTGCGCCGCCTGGGTGCCGACATCCGATATGCCGGCGAGGAGGGCTTCCCTCCGCTGCGTATCAAGGGTCAGACGCTGACCGGCGGCGAACTGGCGATACCTGGGAATATCAGTTCGCAGTTTACGTCTGCCTTGCTGCTCATCGGTCCTATGCTGCGCCGCGGCCTCACGCTGCGTCTGACGGGCGACATCATCTCCCGTCCGTATATCGACCTGACGCTCTGGACGATGCGTGAGTTTGGCGCTGATGCCGAATGGACATCGGTTGACACTATCACCATCCAGCCCAAGGCCTACGTGAGCAGGCCGTATATCATTGAGAACGACTGGAGTGCCGCCAGTTACTGGTACGAGATGGTGGCGCTGGCCAGCGATGCAGAGGCCGAGGTGCGCCTGGAGGGGCTGATGGACGGCTCGAAACAGGGCGACTCCAGCGTGCGTTATATCTTCAGCCTGCTGGGTGTGAAGACCTCGTTTGCCACCAGGAAACCGGGCGTTCCCACCACGGTGACACTGACCAAGAGCGGCCATAGGGTGAACAGGCTGGAGTACGACTTCGTGAATGCGCCCGACCTGGCACAGACCATCGTGTGTACCTGCTGCGCCTTGGGTGTGCCCTTTCATTTCACGGGTCTGCAGACGCTGAGGATCAAAGAGACCGACCGTATTGTGGCTCTTAAGAAGGAACTGGGAAAACTGGGCTATGACATTGAGGTGGTGAACGACTGCGAACTGAGATGGAACGGGAAGAGAGGTGATAGTTCGGAACTGGGCATCGACACATACGAAGACCACCGTATGGCATTGGCCTTCGCGCCCCTGTCGTTTCGTTTTCCCGGGCTCTGCATCAACAATCCGCAGGTGGTCACCAAGTCATACCCCCGCTTCTGGGAAGACTTGGAAAGTTCACAATTAATAATTCATAATTCATAATTCACAATTCACAATTCATAATTATGCAGTTTGCACTGATATGCATAGGGTCGCTGGTGGTGCTGGGCATGGTGGCAGCGGTGGCCTCGCTGGTGACAAAGGGCGGCACCGACACACCTGTGGTGGAGGGTCACGACTGCGCCACGTGCAGCAGCATGGCATCGGGCGACTGTAAGATTGCCTGTCTGATGGAGGAGAAAAAGCGTCGGGAAGGCAATAAATCGGAAAAATAAGAGTTTTTTTAATAATTAATCATTATAAGATGCGCAGATATTTATACCTATTATTATATATAGTGGCCGTCGGCATGCTGACGGCTGCCTGCTCTGCGCACAAAAACACGGCCAGGAGCCGCTTCTGGCAGTCGTTCAACGCAAAATACAACACCTACTACAACGGCTCGCTGGCCTATATCGACGGCTCTCTGGAGAAGGAGAAGGGCAACAAGGACAATTTCACCGAGATGCTGCCCCTCTATACCGTGGGCAACAAGGAGAGCCGCACGCTGGGCAAGGGCAACTTCGACCGCGCGGTGGAGAAGATGGAGAAAGCCATCAAGCAGCACAGCATCAAGGCCAAGCCCGAATGGAAGAAGAGTCGCCGAAAGACACAGAAGGACAAAGACTGGCTCTCCCGCCGTGAGTATAACCCCTTCCTCTGGAAGGCTTGGCTGATGATGGGCAAGGCCCAGTATCAGAAGGGCGACTTCGACGAGGCTGCCGCCACGTTCAGTTACATGAGCCGTCTCTATATGACCCAGCCCATGCAATACGGCCTCGCCCGTGCCTGGCTGGCCCGCTGCTATCTGGAACTCGACTGGCTCTATGATGCCGAGGACGTGATACGCAACCAGAAGCGCGACTCCATACACTATAAGGCTCAGGACGAGTGGGATGCCACCTACGCCCATTACTACCTGAAGACGGGCGAACTGGAGAAGGCCGTGCCCTATCTGCGCAAGACCATCAAGCACGAGCACCGCAAGACGCAGAAGGCTCGCGAGTGGTTCCTCATGGGCCAGGCGCTCGGCACGCTGGGCAAGCGTCAGGAAGCCTACAAAGCCTACCAGAAAGCCATCCGCCAGAACCCGCCCTACGAACTGGAGTTCAACGCCCGCATCGCGCAGACCGAGGTGATGGCCAAGGGCAACTACAAGAAGATGATCAGCCGCCTGAAGCGCATGGCCCGCTCTGACAACAACAAGGACTATCTCGACCAGGTCTACTATGCCATCGGCAACATCTACCTGATGCAGCGCGACACCACGCAGGCCATCGCCGCCTACGAGAAAGGCAACGAGAAAGCCACGCGCAGCGGCATAGAGAAAGGTGTGCTGCTGCTGAAATTAGGCGACCTCTACTGGGCGAAGGAGAAATACAACGATGCGCAGCGCTGCTATGGCGAGGCCATCGGCCTGCTGGACAAAGACCGTCCCGACTACGAGGAACTGTCGAGACGCTCTAAGGTGCTCGATGAACTGGTGCCCCATACCGATGCCGTACACCTGCAGGACTCGCTGCAGGAACTGGCCGCCATGCCCGAGAAGGAACGCCTGGAGGCCATCGACCGCGTCATTGAGGCCCTGAAGAAGAAAGAGAAGGAAGAGCGCGACAAGGCACAGGAGGCTGCCGTGGAGGCTGCCCTGCAGAAGCAGGGGGCACAGGGCAACGCCGCCAACCGCAACCAGAAGATGTCTACCGTCAACCCGCAGCCCGGAGTCACCAACAACGGCCAGTGGTATTTCTATAACCAGATGGCCGTCAACCAGGGTAAGCAGACCTTCCAGAAACAGTGGGGCAAGCGCGAGAATGTGGACGACTGGCAGCGCGTGAACAAAACGGTGGTGGGAAGCCTTAACATGCCTGGCGATAGCAACAACCCTGACAATCCGGACGGTCTGGATAATATGGAGAGTGCTGACAGCCTCGCCATGCAGGAGCCTGCCGACAGCCTGGCCGCAGAGTCAACAGACACCCTGGCCAACGACCCGCACAACCGCGAATACTACCTGGCCCAGATACCTTTCACCGAAGAAGCGAAAGAGGCCAGCAACCTGCTGATTATGGACGGCCTCTTCAACGCCGGCGTCATCTTCAAAGACAAACTGGAGAACTTCCGCCTGGCAGAGAAACAGTTCAACAGGCTCACCACGCAGTATCCCACCTTCGAACAGATGGACCAGGCGTGGTATCACCTCTTCCTGCTCTACTCCAGGACGGGTCGCGCCGACATGGCCCAGACATGTCTGGCACACCTGCAGGCCGACTATCCCGAGAGCGAACTCACCATCCTGCTCTCCGACCCCTATTACGAGGAGAACGCACGCTTCGGCGAGCACCTCGAAGACTCCATCTATGCGGCAACCTACGATGCCTTCAAGCAAGGCCGTCACGACGTGATCCATGCCAACGCCACACTCTCGGCCGAGCGTTTCCCCCTGGGCGAGAACCGTCCGAAGTTCATCTTCATCAACGGTCTCAGCCTGCTGAACCAGGGCGATGCCAAGGGCTGCGTAGACGAGTTGAAGACCGTAGTAGAAAAATACCCGCAGAGTGAGGTGAGCGAGATGGCCGGCATGATTATCAAGGGCGTGCAGGAAGGGCGCACGCTGCATGGCGGCACCTTCGACCTGGATGCCGTATGGTCGCGGCGCGACCTGAGCCTCGATGCCGACTCCGTGGGCACCGACACCCTCTCGGCCGACCGCGATGTGCCGTTCCTCTTCATCCTGGTCTATCAGCCCGACTCGCTCCAGGCCACCACTGCCGACGGACGCGTCACCTCTGGCGAGAACCAGTTGCTCTACGAGATGGCCCGCTTCAACTTCTCCAACTTCCTGGTGCGTAACTTCGACCTTGAGGTGGAGCGTGAGCCCGGTGTCAGCCGCATGCTCATCCGGGGCTTCCTCAGTTTCGACGAGGCCCTGCAATACGCCCGCCAACTGTACGACTCCGAGCCTATGGCCGCCCTGCTGCGAAAATGCCGCAGCCTTGTCATCAGCGAGCAAAACCTCTCGCTTATAGGCACGCGCTATAGTTACAAGGACTACGACGAGTTCTTTGAACAGACATTCCTGCCGCTGCAGATCAGCAACGAGGAACTGCTCAGCATACCTACCGACCTGCCTGAGCCCGACGACGAAGACGAAGACACCGAAGAAAACGGTGACGACAACGGCAGCAGCACGCCCGCCGGCAATGCCGATGACTTCGACCCGGACTTTTGGTAATTCATAATTCATAATTCATAATTCTCCATGACCTACTCCCTCCTTTGGGTCGACGACGAAGCGGAACTGCTACGCGCCCACATGATCTTCCTCGAGAAAAAAGGCTACGAGGTAACCACCGTGTCAAACGGCACCGATGCCATTGACCTGTGCCAGGAACGCTCGTTCGACCTGGTGCTGCTCGACGAGCAGATGCCCGGCCTCAGCGGACTGGAGACGCTGCAACGCATCAAGCAGATAGCACCGGCCACGCCCGTGGTCATGGTCACCAAGAGCGAAGAGGAGAACATCATGGAGCAGGCCATAGGGCAGAAGATTGCCGACTATCTCATCAAGCCCGTCAACCCCAACCAGATACTCCTGGTGCTCAAGAAAAACATTCACCGCCGCGAGATAGAGACCGAGGTGACGCAGAGCCAGTATCAGCAGCAGTTCCAGCAGATTGCCATGCAGATCATGGACTGTCGCACATGGCAGGACTGGGTGAACATCTACCGCCAACTGGTGCACTGGGAACTGCAACTCTCCAGCACCGACTCACAGATGACCGAGATGCTCGCCATGCAGAAGGAAGAGGCCAACCTGGGCTTTGCCAAGTTTGTGAAGCAGAACTACCTGAAATGGATCAGTGCGAGGTACGAGAATAGTTCCGTCGGCAAGGCTCATCTCTCATCTCTCACCTCTCACCCCTTACCTCCGATAATGTCCCCTGACATCTTCAAGACGAAGGTCTTCCCCCTGCTCAACAGCGGCGAGAAGGTGTTTCTCGTCGTCCTCGACAACTTCCGCTACGACCAGTGGCGCGTGCTGGCGCAAGAGATTGGCGACCAGTTTGACGTCGACGAGGACCTTTATTTCAGCATACTGCCCACCGCCACGCAGTATGCACGCAACGCCATCTTCAGCGGACTCATGCCCACCGCCATCGCCAAGATGTTCCCGGAACTATGGGTCGACGAGGACGAGGAGGAGGGCAAGAACCTGAACGAAGGACCCCTCATCCGCACACAACTGGAGCGCTACCGCCGTCACGACACCTTCTCCTACCATAAGATCAACACCTCGGCCGAGGCCGACAAGTTCATGCAGCAGATCAAGTCGCTCGACAAATACGACCTCAACGTCGTGGTGTTCAACTTCATAGACATGCTCAGCCATGCCCGCACCGAGTCGAAGATGGTGCGCGAACTGGCCAACAACGAGTCGGCCTACCGCAGCATCACACTCTCATGGTTCCGACATTCCGTCATTGCCGACTTCTTCCGCCACCTGGCACAGAGCGACTATAAGGTCATCGTTACCACCGACCACGGCAGCATACGCTGCACCAAGCCCGTGAAAATCATTGGCGACCGCAACACCAACACCAACCTGCGCTACAAACTGGGCAAGAACCTCGGCTACGACTCCAAGGACCTCTTCGTCGTCAAGGACCCCGCACAGGCACAACTGCCGCAGCCCAACCTCTCTACCAGTTATGTCTTTGCCACCGGCGACACCTTCTTTGCCTATCCCAACAACTACAATTACTACGTGTCTTACTATAAGGACACCTTCCAGCATGGAGGCATCTCCATGGAAGAGATGATCATACCCCTCGTCACCATGACGGGCAAAAGAAATCGGGCCGTACCCTAAGGTGCGGCCCGATTTTTCAGTTTTCAATTCACTTCTTCACGACCTTGAACATACGTTCTAAGTCGTTCTCGTTCGGAAAAGCAAGTAGAAACTTGCTTTTCGCTCACTTAACCACGACCTTGAACATACGTTCTAAGTCGTTCTCGTTCGGAAAAGCAAGTAGAAACTTGCTTTTCGCTCACTTAACCACGACCTTCTTGCCGTTCACGATGAAGAGACCCTTCTGAGCCTTTTCGACACGCTGGCCAGCCATGTTGTAGACGGTGCCATTGGCAGCAGGTGCAGCCTTGGCGGTGCTGATGGCAGTGACAATATCGCTGTTCTCAGGCTCATAGCCGATGTAACTGATGACGGCGGGAACAGAAGCGTCGGCCAGTGTCAGGCCAAAGGTGGTGGTCCATCCCCATGTGCTGGCGCCGGTGCCGTCGAGGTAACTCTTGCCCTCGGCGTTGAAGCCGCTGGCAAAGGTGGCGTTGGCAGTGATGTCCCAAGCGAAGGTGGTGAGGCCGGCCTCGTCAGTGTTGATGCTGGTGGGAGCCACCTGGCCACCGTTGTTCTTGGCGTTGAGCCACCACAGATAGGACTTGCCCTCCTCGGTGCTCAGGCCCTTGGCCTGGATGACGAAGTACTTCACGGGCTGGGTGATGTAGTACACCTTGTCGGTCTTGAAGTTCAGGGCCACGTTGTTGTCGCCCGTAGCATCGACGGTGATGGTGTTGTTCACCTCGTCAACGACGACGTTGCTGGCCGAGATGCGGTCGGGGTCGCCGGCGGGCCACTCGCTGGCCACGAATGCATACTCATACTCCTCGACGGGGTTCTGGATCGCCTCCTGGAAGCCGATGAAACTGATGACAGCAGGCACTGTCTCGTCGGCCAGCGTCATGCCGAAAGTGGTGCTCCAGCCGCCCTGGTCGCTGAACTCGGTGTCTTGCAGGCCCAACTGACCGCCAATGGCGATGGTGGCGCAGTCCCAGGCGAAGACGGTCTGGCCGTCCTCCTCGTAGATGTCGGTAGGTTCAATCTGCGAACCGTTGTTGGTGTTGTTCAGCCACCACAGGTAACTGGCGCCAGAGACCGTCGAGAGGCCAGTGGCCTTGATGACGAAGTAGCGCTCGGCGGCCTTCACCTCGTAGGTATTGGCAGAGCGGAAAATAAGGGCCACGTTGTTCTGGCCCGTCTGGCTCACGGTGATGGTGTTGGCCTCAGCATCGACAACGACTTTCTCAGCCGAGATACGGCCTGCGTCGCCGGCAGGCCACTCGCTGGCCACGAACTTGTATGACTTGTCGGCAGCCTTGTAATCCTCCACGGCCTTGATGAGATTGTAGAGGGCGGTGCCCATTTTCACGAGGGTGGCAGAGCCTAAAGTGTAACTAACGGCCGTAGCCACAGTGTTGGTGTATACTGTATTCAAAGCGAAGACATCTTTGCCTGCATTCTTTTCATTGGTAATCATAGCACCCACTTCTTCCAAGTATGCCTTTACTGCGTCAGACATATCGTCCTTCAACTGCTTGACGACTGATATCAGGCTCAGTATTTCGTTGGGCTCTTTGATGCCGGCAATGGCAGCCTTGATAGCATCAAGATCGGCATTGATGGTCTCGTTTTCCATCTTCCTCAGATAGGTGTCAACCTTTTCCATGGCGCTCTTGCCTTCCTCCAGACACTTGGCGGCAAGGGCTGTAGTGGTTTCGCGCATAGCGTCGAAGTCGGTGCCGGCGAGGGCTGTCTCTGCGGCTGCAAAGTAGGGTGCGAGAGCAGTAGCGGCCGTTGCGTCAAACTGGTTGAAGAAGTCCTTTAGCATAGCCACCACGTCGCCTGCTTTTTGCTGAAGTTCTCCTAACAGTGACTGCATGGCAGCGGCAATCTCCTCGGCGGTGGCCTCGCCGTTGGCCAGCACTGCCTCAGCGTCGGTGGTGTCGATGCCTAACATCTTAGCCACGGCTACAACCTTCTGCAGGGGTTCCTTGGGATTGCTGTAGATTTTGATCTGCGTCACGGCATTGCCCTTGTCCAGTTCGAAGCCAACCATGCCGTCGGCATCGGCCAGGTAGATGGCGCGGCCGACACCCTCGTTGAGGGCAGTCTTGGCGATGCCGTCGTCACTGCCGTCGCTCTTGGTGTAGAAGCCGGTGCCGGTGTATAAGATTTCCACAACCTGGCCCTTCTTGATGCCACCGACAGCAGCGCAGCGGCCGGCACCCGAGGCCAGATAGAGACCTTCGGTAGTGATGCTCCAGCCCTTGTTGTTGTTTTCGACAGCCTGCACTGCAATCTGCTCCAGGCCCTCGTTGGTGCAGAAGAACACGTTGTTGTTCTTCGAGTTGGCAGCGTTCCAGATGGCACCGGCAGCCTCTTCCTGAACAGTCAGCGTCACGTCGCCCATGGTGGTGAAGTCGTAGGCCCTGACAATCATATACTGGCTCATGTCGATGTCGGCCACGGTAATCACACAGGCATCTGATGCCGTGGCATCGCTGATTTCCGACTTCCAACTGTTGGTGATGGTAGCCGTGCCGGCGGCAATGGCCTTCACGGTGCCGTCCTCAGCCACGGTAGCCACGCTCTCGTCGCTGCTTGTCCACTGTGTCGTCATGGCAGGCGACACGCTGACCGACAGTTTGGCCGTGGCATCGGGGATCAGTTTCAGCGTCTTCGGTGTCACGGTGATGACGGGCACGGTCTCCACGCCGTAAGGCTCGATTTGAATCTTAGCGATGAGCGTGGCCTTGGCCATCTCTATGTCCAGGCGTGTGGTCTCGTCGGTGGTAGAGATGGTGTAGGCAGTACCACTTGCCACGATATCGCCCTCGTTCACCTCAGCGGTGACGTTGGTAGATACAAACGTGGTCGTTCCGTCCAGCGTGGTGATGGTCACCTTGTCGCCGTCCTTCAGGTCAAGGATGGAGAATTTGTGGCTGTAGTCCCAAGAGAACATGCCGCAGTTCTTGTCCTTCTTGTTGTTCTTGTTGCGCATGGTGAACTTGTTGCGTCCGTCCACATACTCGTAGGCGAAGCGCTGGTTCCACGAGAAGCCCTGGTCGGTGTAGTCGCCCAGGTAGTGCATCACGATGGGAGCCTCCTCCGTGCCGAGGGTGAAGCCGGCGTCGCCGCCGTCGTTCACGGCCCAGGGACCGCCCTTGCCGAGTTTCATACACAGTTCCTGGAAGTCGTAGGTCTCCAGGGCCATGACATTCACGCCGCCCAGCACTATCAGTACCAGTGCAAGCATTGTTTTAAGTAATTGTCTTTTCATAAATGTAAATAATTGGATTAGTAAAAAAGTATGTAAATGAATTTGTTTGTGAAATGTCTTTAGTTTGTCGGCAATATTTCTTTAGTTTGTCTGTAGTATGTCTGTAATATGTCGGCAAAGGTAAGCATTTTTCTTGAAACCGCCAAATATCTTCGCAAATAAATCATTACTCACCGATTATTCTTCACTCTTCACTCTTCACTCCTCACTCTTCACTCTTCACCGATCATTCTTCACCGATCATTCTTCACCGATTATTATACCGCTGTTATACGATCGCCGGAGTATCTAAACTGTATACAACTCGTACCCCGGCTGTATACAGTTTGTATTCAGCCTGAATACAGTTTGTATTCGGCCGGAATACATTTTGTATACAGCCTGAATACAACTTGTATTCGGCCGGAATACAAAGTCATACTGAAATCCGTGCCAAGAAAGGCGGTTTTTATTTGTTTTTTTTGTTTTTATTTGTTTTTTGAAAGACCGCTTGCGGTTATAAAACAGGGCGAATGATTAAAAAAAATTAAATTGACGGAAGTTCACACAAGAGATGTTGCGTATGTCGCGAAATATGCGTACCTTTGCAGCCCGAAAACCGACTGTCGCTGAGCAAATGACTCTTTAGCGGCAGAGGAACAATTAAAAATTATAAAATTAAAAAATTTAAAGATTAAAAGATTAAAAAATGAGTCAGAAAATCAGAATCAAACTGAAGAGTTACGACCACAAATTGGTCGACAAGTCTGCCGAGAAAATCGTGAAGGCCGTGAAAGCCACTGGTGCCATCATCAGCGGTCCTATCCCCCTTCCCACCCACAAGCGTATCTACACCGTCAACCGCTCTACCTTCGTCAACAAGAAGGCCCGCGAGCAGTTCCAGTTGTCAGACTACAAGCGTCTGATCGACATCTATTCATCGACCGCCAAGACCGTCGATGCCCTGATGAAACTCGAATTGCCCAGCGGCGTTGAGGTAGAGATCAAGGTATAGTCCGATTATTTCGGACCATGAAGAAAGCCAGACACGACCATCACGACCAATGGTGCTGTCTGGCTTTTTTGTTTATCACGAATTAGAGAATTAGCGAATTTTTGCCGAAGACCCACGAGTGCTCGCAGTAATCAGATATTAAGCCAACATTTATTCATTTGGAACGCTACGCGTGTTTTAAAAAAACAAATAAAAACAGAAAAAACAAATAAAAACAACAAAATAGATTTTTCAACCGCCAGCGAACAAGCCGCATGGCACTCCCCTCCCTTGTAGGGGAGGGGCAGGGGTGGGGTGACTAACATTTAGCACAATGGACATCATAGAGCAGGCATGCATAGCCAAGAACCCCAGGAAGAAGAGCGAGGACGGCATCGTGGTGACGCCCGACTTCATCGCCGTCATAGACGGCAGCACCTCGAAGTCGCACTACCGCCATTCGCTGTTCCGCTCTAACGGCCGCTATGCCATGCAACTTATAGGCCGTTACATCCGCCGCATGCCGAAGAACACGACGTGCGAGCAGTTCCTGCGCGGTGTCACCGCCTGCATACGCAAGCATTACAGCAAGTCGATGCTCCAGCGGCTGGCCGACCACCCCGAGGACCGCCTCACCGCCTCGGTCATTGTCTACAGCCGCTTGCAGCGGGAGATATGGATGGTGGGCGACTGCCACTGCTTGGTGGGCGGCACCTATTACGACAACCCCAAGCCGGCCGAGGCCGAACTGGCGGCCATGCGGGCCGAGGAGGTGAGGCGCCAACTGGCCGGCGGCAAGAGCGTGGACGACCTGCTGCGCCACGACACGGCGCGGCCCGTCATCATCCCGCGCATGCTCGAGACCATGCGCCAGCAGAACGTCGACTATAGCGTTGTCGACGGCTTTCCCATCGACCGCCGCCATATACGCATCATCACCCTCGACTTCCAGCCCTGGGACATCGTCATGGCCTCCGACGGCTACCCCTTCCTCTGTGCTACGCTCGACGAGAGCGAGCGCCGCCTGCGGCAGCAGCGCGACAGCGACCCGCTGAACATTGGGCCGCTCTTCCAGGCCACGAAAGCCTTCCATCCCGACTTCAACTCCTTCGACGACCGCAGTTACATCCGCTTCCGCGTCTGACGGCGAGCCGTCTGTGGCATGAATAATGCTGGTTAGGCATGCACCGTCTCTATCCTGCAGGTATGCTGCTTCGTGTCGCGGTCGTAGTTGATGCCCACGAGGAGGATGTCGCCTGTGTATTCTGCCACTTTTTGCGGGTAGTTGCGTTCCTTGATCTGGTGGATGGCTGCCTTGGCGTCCCTGTTCACCTTCAGTTCGAGGATGATGGCGGGCGAGTCCACATTCTTGCGGGGGATAAGCACGATGTCTGCGAAGCCTTTGCCTGTTGCCAACTCGCGGTGCATCACATAGTCGTTCCTGGCATAGAAGTAGGTTATCGAGAGCACGCAGGCCAGTGAGTTCTCGTCGTTGTAACTCAAGATGCTGGTGTTCTCGTCGTGGGCGGCCTCAACACCGCGTGCCACGGCCGCCTCGTCGCCGGCGAGGGTAGCCTGTAGCAGGCGCCTTGACTGCTCAATGACATTTGTCAGCGGTTTCCAGTTGTTGGCCATGACTGCGTTTACCATCTCGCCTGCCACCTCGCGGTTAGGGATATAGCACTCGTCTTCGCGCCAGTCGTAACTGAGATAGCCCAGGTGGATGAGCACGGTGAGCACGTCGTCCTTACAGCGTATGTCGTACATGTCGTTGCCGAACTTTGTGGGGTCTACCTTACAGCGCCCGCCCGCCAGCATGTTGATGACATCGTCCTTTAGGCCCTCATAGTTCATGCGGATATAGTTGGCAACGGCATCGTAGGCGCCTGTAGAGGCCCAGAAACTGCAGCAGCGGCCAATGTCAACGGCCTGCATCACAGAGTTGGGGTTGAACATCGACGGCTCATCGCCTATCTGGTAGCCGTCGTACCATTTCTCCAGTTCTGAGAAGTCTCTGCCGTGGGCTGCAGCCAAGGCACGCACCTCGTCTCTGGTGAAGCCGAAATAGTGAGCCATATTGCGCGGCTCCACCATGGAGTATTCGATGAAATTGTTCAGGGCCGACTGTGTGGCGTACTTCTTGATGGGCAGGATGCCGGTCATGTAAACGCCGGCGAAGACGCGGCTGGCGTTCACTTCCTTGAACATGCGGCGCAGCCAGTTCACATAGTTGTCCATGGCCTGGGTGCCTGGCATATACTCACGGCAGATGGCATCCCACTCGTCGATGATGAAGAAGAAGGTGTGGCCCGTGGCCACGTTCACCTTCAGCAGCGTCTCCATCAGGTCATCACCGTCAGGCACAGGAATGTTGGGGTAGGCGGCCATGATGTCGGCCTTCAGTTTCTCCTTGATCCTGTCTACGATGCTGCCGTCCTTGATGCTGCCGATGAACGCCGACATGTCCAGATACAGCACGGCATACTTGTTCAGGTGCTGTTCAAACGACGGGTCGCCGGCAATCTGCAGGTCGGCAAACAGTGTGCGCGAATCGCACGAGTGGTCGTAGTAGGCGGCGAGCATCTTTGCGGCCATCGACTTGCCGAAACGACGGCAGCGGGTGACGCAACCATACCCTTAATGGCACTTGCTCCTTTCGTGCTGCAAAAATACAAAAAAAAGCCGAAAGCACAAAACTTTCGGCTTGAAAAATCATGGTTGACAGGGTAGGGGGTTAATACTCTTCCTCCTCGTCCTCGTCGTCCCAGACAGAGCGGCGGGAGAGGTTGCCGCTGGTGGCCTCGGTCGTTTCCACCGTATTGAGGTCCTGCCCCTGCTCAGGTTGTCCGTAGTTGTTACTACTCGTTGCGATCATCTGTGCCACGGAAATGGTGACGATGTCGGTTTTCGGATTCTGATATGTCTTTTTCATAATCTTTTCTGTTTTTTTAGGAAACGAATAAATCCTTTTTGGGGAAATGAATTAGAATAACAATTCAAGTTACTTCACCAGCACCTTCTTGCCGTTCACGATGTACAGGCCCTTCTTGGCGGCGCTGACGCGCTGGCCCTGCAGGTTGTAGATCTCGCCGCTGTTCGTCTTCACAGTGGCAATGCCCTCGATGGCCGTCGTGGTGTTGTCGTCGAAGTCGAAGCCGATGAATGTACGGGCATTACCCTCACTCTGTTCGGGCAGAGCTGCGATGTAAGCGGTGTTGGCACCCACAGTGAACTCCTTCGTGGTCTTGTAGAAGCCAACGCCCTTGGAACCGCTCATCAGGACAAATGCGCCAGCGGCAACCTGAGTGTCCTCAAGCACGCCCTTAAGTTTGTTAGTAGCCACATTGGTCTCGCTGCTGAATACAGTATTGATGGTGTAGTTACCCTTGGCACCCTTCAGCAGTACTCCTGTATTTGCGGGAACGCTTGTTACCTCAGTGAAACTTACGGTTGTACCGCTCATCCCGGCAATATAGGCAGTTAGCCCGCTCTCAGAGAAATCAAGGGCATAGGGTGAGCAATAAGTAGCATAGCCGGCATCACTGATACTCTTAGTGACAGAGACGGGAATCAGCTCGCAGCTCAGATTGTAACCATTACTGAGCGTTGCGCTGGGATTGAATGTGAAATTGATGTTATAGGTACCGGCAGCGTTCACGCCGTAATCGGCATTGTTACCGTTGAATCCCCATTCTGCTCCACCATTTGAAGCCCATGCGTGATCCCTGACAACCTTATAATAAATAGTACCTGCTTCAAGTTCCACATTGTTGAAGGTCTTGGTGTAGGTGCCGTCGTCGTTGCGTTCCATGAGGTTGTCAGCAGCACTGACATCCCAAGTGGTTCCGAAGAACGAAGCCGTCTGGTCGTTGTTGAAGCATCCCACCACGGTGTAGTCATGCTTCTGCTCAATGGCCAGTTCTACGGTATGGTTCGACGTGTTGACAGTGAATGTCAAATAGTAAGTACCTTCTCCTGCCGACTCGAAATCGTAGTCCTGATTGCTATCGCTGTTAGCCTTGCCCAGCACATAGTCGCTCCAGTTGCCATTGGCTACGGCCTTGTACTCATATTTCCACTTCTCGGAAGTGATGACGAAGTCTTCAACAGTTGTCTTCCAGATAGCGGGATTAGTAGCATCCTGTGTCAGGGCGATACCCTGGTCAGGCTCCCAGCCGTTCTCAGAGAAGTCGCCAACGATAGACATCGAGGTAATCTTCTTAAGGATGATGTAGTCGAGCGTAGACGACTGGTTAAACTTGCCGCTTCCTTGGTCTTTACCTGAAATGGAGATGGGGGTGTCCTCTGTAAGAGTGAATATCTGGCTCTGAAGCCCGGTGCCTGTAAAGGTGACGATTGCAGTGGGGAACACCGAGGTGTCGGAGCAGTCGCCTAACACCACGTTACGGTTAGCATCGCCTGTTACATTGACCAGTAGCATGTATGTGCCTGCAGGCAGGGTGCCAAGCCTGAGAACATCATTGCTCGTATAGACTACGCCACCAGAAATATAGCCAGTATTACCATTAGAGTATGCTACATCAGTACCTTTAGTATCCTGATTAGGCTCAGCATAGAACACAATATTATTATTGGCTGTAGAATAAGTTACAGTCTTGTTGATTGTCTCGCCATCGGTGAATGTACCTGTTTCGCCAAATGTAGAGACTTTATCTGCCACGTAATAAACGCCTTCGGACTCTACGCAATACGGATATACGAAACTCCAAGTACAGTCCTTGTCATCAGTCTCTACAAGATTGGTAGTCACTACAGAAGGTTCGCCTGTCCCTATTGTTGTTGAAACATTCAAAGTGGCGGTGTATGGCTTACGGACAGGAACGTCGAGCGTGTTGTCACCAGCTACGAGCGTAAGAGACGGTGCATTGTCAGCCGTGCAAAGATACTTCACATCATCGACCGTGATGGCTGCCTCTGCCGTAATCTGGGCACCTTCAACGCTTTCTCCTGTTTTACTTTTTATCGTGGTCTCACCGAAGATGTAGTTGATGGTATAGTTGGCAGTTGCTGCGGCGGCCTTTTCTGCCTCGGAGACCGTGATGGTTGTGATGTAGTTGTTGAGCGTCCAACTTACACTGCCACCACGCACGAAACCAGTGGAGACAGTGTTAAAGGTGGCGTTATTGTATGTTCCGGCAACAAGGCTGGTCTTGTCTGTACCGTCCCATTTGAACGATTCGATAGTCTTCAGTTGGGTATCGAAGATGACCTCAATGTGCTTGGTAGCAGTTTGGTTATAATAATAGCCGAGTGTCGTTGCATTCCACGTTGCTCCTGCATCTGTGCTAACATACATATTATAAGAAGAGTTAACACCAAGACGGAGAAAACTGCCAAACTGAATCCAGTTGTAGTTACCTGTACGACCTGTAGCAGTAGCGAAAGTCCAGTCCACCTCATACTTCACCTTACTGTTGTCGGCAATGCTGAAGGATTTCGAGACGTAGGTAGCTGTCTGGTTCGCATTTGCACCAAGGCCATTGGTGGCGTTTACCTCCACTGCGGAACTGGCGTTCCAGTCGGTCTTGTCGTCATCAGTCCAGTCGGTTACGGCAGCACGAGTGTACACAGTCTCGTAGGTATCCTCTGCCCACGCACTAGTCCCCATGAGCAGTCCCACTGCCACGAGGATCATTTTAATAGATTGTAGTTTTTTGTTCATTGTTTTTAGTGTTAAGTTAATTATTATGTGAATTGTAATGTTTTTATTCGTTATTCTATTTGTCCTTCTCCTTCGATGTCTTCTACTTGTTGCGGCTTGAGGTTCCCTTCTGCTTGCATTTTGTTGATGTCAAAGCCTATATCTTTAAGAATTGCCTTAATAACATTTTTCTTCACGCTACTTGCATCTTCTTTATCGTAAATAATAAGTAGATAGACAACTCCGTTTTCTTCTGATATAGCG
>JAFSYY010000070.1 GCA_017455845.1 Prevotella sp.
AAATAGTGCGCAGCCGCTCCCCTCCCTTCCGCTCGACCGCTTGCGGGCGCTTGCTACCAGCGGGACGCAAGAAGGGGAGGGGTTGGGGTGGGGTCTGTATCTTACTGTCACTGAAGAGGTTAGTCACCCCACCCCTGCCCCTCCCCTACAAGGGAGGGGAGTGCCATGCGGCGTCATGCACCGGAAATATCGACTGCCCCCTTTTTTATTTGTTTTTGAAAGACCGCTTGCGGTTAAAACAACGACTGAAGACGGCGCTTTGTTTGTGACAAAAAAGAAGCCCGATGAAAATCGGGCTTCTGAGTTGCGGAGGCAGGACTCGAACATGCGACCTCCAGGTTATGAGCCTGGCGAGCTACCAACTGCTCCACTCCGCGATGTTTTTTCTAAGCGGCTGCAAAGGTACTGCTTTTTTTTTGATTATCCAAATTTTTGCACGTCTTTTTTGCTTTTCATTATAATTTATGTGAAAATGCTTGGCCGTTTGAAATAAAAACCGTACTTTTGCACACGACTTATATAGTGTGCAAATAATATAATCGCCCAAAATAAAAAAATGTCTATATCGAAAACAAGACAACTGCTAGTAGACGTGGCCAGACAACTCTTTGCCAAGAACGGACTGGAGAACACCACGATGAACGACATTGCGCAGGCCTCTGGCAAAGGTCGCCGCACACTGTACACCTACTTTAAATCAAAAGAGGATATCTATTATGCTGTCATAGAAACCGAACTGGAACGCTTGAGCGACAAACTCGATGAGGTGGCTTCGCGCAAGATCAGTCCGCAGGAGAAGGTCATAGAACTTATTTATACCCACCTGAGCATGATTCGTGAGACGGTGGTGCGCAACGGCAACCTCCGCGCCGAGTTCTTCCGTAATATATGGATGGTGGAGAAGGTGCGCCGCCATTTCGACGATGCCGAGGTGGAACTCTTCCGCAAGGTGTTTGCTGAAGGCAAGGAGGACGGTGAGTTTGATATTGACAATGTAGAACTGGTGGCCGACATCACACACTATTGCATCAAAGGCCTGGAGGTGCCCTATATCTACGGGCGCCTTGCACGTGGCATGACCGAGGAGGCCACAAAGCCTCAGGTGGCAAAGTTTGTGTATGGCGCACTGGGAAAGAAAATAAAGGTTTAATAATAAATTACAGAAAATGGGATTATTGGAAGGGAAAACCGCGCTCATCACAGGTGCTGCACGCGGTATTGGAAAAGCCATCGCACTGAAGTTCGCCGCTGAAGGCGCAAACATCGCATTCACCGACCTTGAGGTGAATACAGAGACAGAACAGGAGATTGCCGCTCTGGGCGTGAAAGCCAAGAGTTATGCCTCTAATGCTGCCGACTTCGCACAGACCGAAGAGGTGGTGAAGGCCGTGAAGGAAGAGTTTGGAAGTGTTGACATCCTGGTCAACAACGCCGGCATCACCAAGGACGGACTGATGCTGCGCATGACAGAGCAGCAGTGGGATGCCGTGATAGCAGTCAACCTCAAGTCGGCATTCAACTTCATCCATGCCTGCGTGCCGGTGATGATGCGCCAGCGTGGCGGCTCCATCATCAACATGGCATCCGTGGTGGGTGTCCATGGCAATGCCGGACAGTCCAACTATGCCGCCTCGAAAGCCGGACTCATCGCGCTGGCCAAGAGCATCGGTCAGGAGATGGGACCGAAGGGCATCCGTGCCAATGCCATCGCCCCGGGCTTCATCGACACGGCCATGACGCAGGCCCTGCCCGAGGAGGTGCGCAAGGAGTGGTGCCAGAAGATACCCCTGCGTCGCGGCGGCACCGTGGATGATATTGCCAACTGCGCCGTGTTCCTCGCTTCAGACATGTCGAGTTACATCAGCGGGCAGGTGATACAGGTCGACGGCGGCATGAACATGTAGGCGGGCGAAGCCTTAGTGAATAGTGAAGAGTGAAGAATGAAAAGTGAGCAGTGATATGGAGGTCGTTTACGAGGACAACCATATTATAATAGTGAATAAACAGAGCGGGGAGATTGTGCAGGGCGACAAGACCGGCGATCGCCCCCTCTCAGATAGTGTAAAGGATTATATCAAGGAGAAATACCAGAAGCCGGGCGAGGTGTTCCTCGGCGTGGTACACCGTCTGGACCGTCCCGTCAGCGGACTGGTGGTCTTCGCCCGCACCTCGAAAGCCCTGGCACGCCTGAACAAGATGTTTGCCGAGGGACAGGTACACAAGACCTACTGGGCGCTGGTGGAAAGGAGGAATGAGATGTCTCATTCCTCATTTACTACGATTACTCACTGGCTGGTGCGCAACGAGAAGCAGAACAAGTCGTATGCCTACGACCATGAGGTGCCGCGCTCCAAGAAGGCGATGCTCAACTACAGGGTGCTGGAGCACGGCGAACGCTACGACCTGCTTGAGGTGCAACTGCTTACGGGCCGCCATCACCAGATACGCTGCCAGTTGGCTGCCATCGGCTGTCCCATCAAGGGCGACCTGAAATACGGTGCCCGGCGCAGCAATCCCGACGGCGGCATCTCCTTGCAGGCCCATCGGATAGAGTTTGAACACCCTGTCAGCCACCAGCATATCGACGTTTCAGTTCACAGTTCACAATTCACAATTCACAATTCATAATTCACAATTCACAATTCATAATTCACAATTCATAGTTGTTATAGGTTATGGTTTATAAATATGACTTTCTGATTATTGGAGCAGGCGTGGCCGGCATGAGTTACGCGCTGAAGGTGGCACGTGCCAAGAAAGGATCGGTGTGCCTCATTTGTAAGACATCGCTCGAAGAGGCCAACACGTCGTTTGCACAAGGCGGCATTGCCAGCGTCACCAACCTGGCCGTTGATAATTTCGACAAGCATATAGAGGACACGATGATTGCGGGCGACTATATCAGCGACCGCGCTGCCGTGGAGCAGGTGGTGAGAAACGCGCCCGAGCAGATCAAAGAACTGGTGCAGTGGGGCGTTAATTTCGACAAGAAGGACGACGGGGACTTCGACCTGCACCGCGAGGGCGGACACTCCGAGTTCCGCATCCTCCACCATGCCGACGACACCGGTGCAGAGATACAGCGCGGACTGATGGAGGCCGTCAGAGCCTGTCCCTACATCACCGTCAAGGAAAACCATTTCGCCGTGGAGATTATCACCCAGCACCACCTCGGCGTGCGCGTCACACGACGCTCACCACATATACAGTGCTATGGGGCATACGTGCTGAACTGCCAACCACCCACCTCTCACCCCTCACCCCTCACCCCTCAAGTAGACACCTACCTGGCCAAGGTCACGGTGATGTGCACAGGCGGATGCGGTGCCGTCTACCTCACCACCTCGAACCCTGTCATAGCCACCGGCGACGGCATAGCCATGGTCTATCGTGCCAAGGGCACCGTGCAGGACATGGAGTTCGTGCAGTTCCACCCCACGGTGCTCCATAACCCTAACGAGACGCATCCTGCCTTCCTGATTACCGAGGCCATGCGCGGCTATGGCGGCATACTGAAACTGCCCAACGGCGAGGAGTTCATGCAGAAATACGACGAGCGTCTGTCGCTGGCACCACGCGACATCGTGGCCCGTGCCATAGACAAGGAGATGAAGATCCACGGCCTGGACCATGTCTGCCTGGACGTCACCCATAAAGACCCGGCCGAGACGCGCAAGCACTTCCCCAATATCTACCAGAAATGCCTGTCGATGGGCATCGACATCACCACCGACTATATCCCCGTGCGACCCGCTGCCCACTATATGTGCGGCGGCATCAAGGTCGACCTCAACGGACAGTCGAGCATAGAGCGCCTCTATGCCCTCGGCGAGTGCTCGTGCACCGGTCTGCACGGCGGCAACCGACTGGCCAGCAACTCACTCATCGAGGCCGTGGTCTATGCCGACGCAGCCGCCAAGGACTCACTGAGGCATATCGACCTCTACGACTTCAACGAGAAGGTGCCCGAATGGAACGACGAGGGCACGATGACCAACGAGGAGAAGGTGCTGATCACGCAGTCGGTGCGCGAGGTCAACCAGATCATGGCCAACTACGTGGGCATC
>JAFSYY010000071.1 GCA_017455845.1 Prevotella sp.
ATAAGGAAATCAAGGTATGGCGTGGACAAGTAGAGGTGAAACGGTTGTTGTGGCCGTTTAAGGTTCGATACTATGACGTGTCCGACTTTGATGGCTTCTATTATGTGCTGGAGAAATCAAACGGTCAGTTAGGTTCAAGAGACGAGGAATCTATTTGGCTCGTTAAGAATCATAGACTGGCAGTTTCTGTGACCGAACCGGTGTACAGGAATTATGAGGAACTGAAAACTGCGTTTCAGCCTGTTCCAAGCCTGGGAAGATTGGAGTTCATGGGCTTCCAGTCATTGAAATATCATTTAGGTAAAAAAATTAATTGGAGATGAAAAAAATACTTTTATTAGGCTCAGGAGAACTGGGTAAGGAGTTTGTAATTGCCGCCATGCGTGCCGGCCAGTATGTAATCGCTTGTGACCGTTATGACAATGCGCCCGCGATGCAAGTCGCTGATGAGCGCGAAGTGTTCTCCATGCTTGACGGTGATGCTCTCGAGGCTGTAGTGAAGAAACACCAGCCCGACATCATCGTGCCGGAGATTGAGGCCATCCGTACGGAACGCCTTTTCAAGTTCGAGGAGCAGGGCATTCAGGTGGTGCCATCAGCCCGTGCCGTCAACTACACCATGAACCGTCGCGCCATCCGTGACCTCGCTGCCAAGGAGTTAGGCTTGCGTACGGCTAAGTACTTTTATGCAAAGACCTTTGACGAGTTTAAGAAGGCTGCCGACGAGATTGGTTTCCCCTGTGTGGTGAAGCCCCTGATGTCGTCAAGTGGCCACGGTCAGAGTTATGTACACAACGATGACGAACTGGAACAGGCTTTCAAGGAGGCGATGGAAGGCTCGCGTGGCGATGTGAAGGAAGTGATTATTGAGGAGTTCATCGACTTCGATTCTGAGTTCACCCTGCTCACCGTGACCCAGCAGCACGGCTGGCCGACGCTGTTCTGTCCGCCTATCGGACACGTTCAGAAGTCGGGCGACTATCGTGAGTCGTGGCAACCATACAAAATCAGTGACGAGGCCTTGAAGCAGGCTCAAATGATGGCCGACAAGGTGACGAAGGCCCTGACGGGTGCAGGTATATGGGGTGTGGAGTTCTTCCTGACGAAGCAGGGCGAGGTGATCTTCTCCGAGCTCTCGCCGCGTCCGCACGATACGGGAATGGTCACGCTCGGTCATACCACGAATCTCTCGGAGTTCGAGCTCCATCTGCGTGCAGTGTTGGGTTTGCCTATTGCTGGCATTCACTTGGAGCATGCGGGCGCTTCGGCTGTTATCCTGTCACCTGTTGAGGCTAATACACCAGTGGACCGCTCCTTGTTGCCATACAATTTCGTGGATGCACTGAAAGAAGACCGTACACGTATTCGCATCTTCGGCAAGCCCGAGGCTCACAAGGGTCGTCGCATGGGTGTCGTTCTTTGCTATGGCGAGGTGGGCGACGATGTCAATGCCCTTCGCGATAAGGCCAAGCGCTTAGCAAAGACCGTACTGGGTACAGATCCTTATACCAAGTTTGAACACTAATGGATATCAAGATAGTCGATCTTCCCAAGATTA